>NZ_QRTA01000019.1:0-35540 GCF_003457875.1 Collinsella sp. AF28-5AC
GCGGTCGGCGGGGCCATTGTGGCTCTTGACAGCGGATTGGGTCATATGAGCGAGCGCCCACCAGAGCGAGCAAGGTGCCTTCAGGCAAAATGGCGCCACAGGTTGAGCATAAGTCAGCGAGCGGGCCGCATTTGAGACAAGGTGACGTGAAACGAAAGGGCGCTGACCTTCTGGTCGCGCCCTTGAAGTTGAACGTCAGATTGTCCAAATGCGGCCCGCGCAGCGTCGAGCCGTTACGCGGTTTGGTAAAACCGCGTAACCCCTAAGGCCGCTGGCCCATGCCACCCTCGAGGGTGACGGTCTCGCCGTTCATGTACTTAAAGTCGGGACCGCAGAGCTGAACGACCACGCGGCCGATTTCCTTCTCGACGTCGCCGTAGTGACCAGCCGGCGGCATGTGGACGTTGGCCTTGAACGCCTCGGGGTAGGCATCCTGGAAGTTCTCGAGCGCAGCGGTCCAAGCAAGCGGGCACACGATGTTGACGTTGATGCCGTCGGGGCCCCACTCGTTGGCGGCAACGCGGGTCAGGCCGCGGATGCCCTCCTTGGCGGCAGCATAGCTGCACTGGCCATAGTTGCCAAACAGGCCGGCGCCCGAGGCAAAGTTGACCACGGAGCCCTTGGTCTCCTTCAGGTGCGGATAGGCCTTCTGCATGTACAGATAGGTAGCATACAGACCGGAGTAAATGGCCAGGTTAAACTGGTCCATGGTGTGATCGGCGATGGTCACGCCCGAGGCGCTGGCCTGAGCATTGTTGACGACGGCGTCGATGCGGCCGAACTCCTCAATGGCCTTGTCGATGACGTTCTGGACGACGGCCTCGTTGTCCTGACCAGCTGAGACATCGGCCTGAACAGGCAGAACCTTGACGCCGTACTCGGCCTCGAGGGACTCCTTGGCAGCCTCGAGCTTGGCAACGTTGCGGCCGGTAATAACGAGGTTTGCGCCCTCCTTGGCAAAAGCGATATCGATGCCGTAACCGATGGAGCCAGCGGAACCGTCCTTGAGCGTGGCCTTGCCGCCGCCGGTGACGATCACGGTCTTACCAGTGAAAAGTCCCATACAAAGTCCTTTCGAATCGCGACGGGCACGCCCGCCGACTGCGCGTATCCAACTTCACGCGCCAAAAGCTGAAATGCAACTTTAGCGTGTTCAAGTGAAAAATAAAGACCGCAGCAGGCGAACGGCGCAACGTCATTCGGCGAAGGGATTGTCAAGTACAAACTGGATAAAGCGGCCGAGTTGTTGTTATCAGATCGAGCCATCGAACACGTTTTGAAACTTTGCTGCGGCGCGCGGGATGTCGGCGCGAGACTTTATCATAGGGTGACAAACAACGATGAGGAGCACATGCCTATGACAGACGAGCTGGACCCCCAGACTCAACAGCATATTGATGATCCCGCAGACGTCACCGCAGATACTGACGCTGTGACCTGCGATGGTATCGACATCGACGACCCCATCTTGGACGAAAGCGCTACGGCGGAAACCCCCGAAACAGAAAACGCCGATGAGCAAAACGACGATGCGCCCGCTCAGGACGACGCCCCTGTACAGGACGACGCCCCGCAAGCTGCGGGCCCCATCGAGGTGTCTTCGGAAGAAGAGCTCGATGCCGTCATGGACTCCATGATGGACGCCGTCAAAGCGATGAAAGACGCCGTGTCCGATGCCGATATTGATGCCGAGGAAGAGGAGGCTGCCGAGGCCGCCTCGACCTTTGTGCCCGGCGAGACTCCGGTTGCCGACCAGGGCAGCACCATGCCCTCGTTTCTGCAGCTCGAGCACCCCACGATTGGCGCCGATGCGGTCGATCCGCACGCAGCAGGCTTTTCTGTGGTCGAGGGCGGTACCGGCAATATCGCCGCGCCGCAGGCTGACGATGCGGACGCTGCCGACACCGCTCGCCCGACCGCCCCGCACTACCCCGCCGCGAGCCACGATCTGGGGACCGCTGTCTCGAACACTGCGAACGCCGTGGGCACCTTTATCGCCCAAGGTGCCTCGGCCATGCGCGAGATGAACGCCGCGAAAAAGGCACTTGCCGATGCCCGCGCCCACCTGGCCGAACTTGAGCAGCGCATTACCGATCAGACCGAGGAACTCGAGACGCGCCAGGATATCGCAGGCCGCTACGACCAGATCGTCGCCGACCAGCGTCAGGCGATCGCCACAGCGCAAAAGACCGCTGCGGCAGCCGAGATTGACCGTGATGCCCACGCCGCCAAAGCGACAGAGCTCAAGAGTCAGTTCGAACAAATGAAGACAGAGGATGACGCGACTGAGCTCCGCCTGAAGGCCGCGCTCGACGCCGTGGAGGCCCGCGAGGCGAGCTCGCGCGAGACCGGCAACCGCCTCGTTCGACGTCTTGAGGATTCCAAGCGTATCCGCGACAAGGTGAAGGCCGAGCGAGACGCCGGCATTGCGGCCGCACAACAAACCGTCGACGCCACGCGCGCCCAGCTCGAGACGCTGCGTCATGAGTATGCCGAGCTGCAACGCAATCCCTCGGCAAATCCCGCCAGCTATACGGTGCGCACCAGCGAGCTCTCGATGCAGATCTCCGACACGGCAGATGCCCTGCGTAAAGCCGAAGAAGATGTCCCGCGCATCACCGCCGACCTTGAGCACTCGCTTGCCGCAGCCGAGCAGGCCGTCGAGCAGGCTCAAGCCCCCATTGCCGAAGCCAAACGCGCACACCAAGCCGTGACGACTGAGGCCGATGCCGCGCGCGACGAGCTGCAGACGGCGAAAACTGCCGCCACGACGCGCCAGCGCGAACTGCGCGAGAAGATCGCCGCCGAGGACAAGGCACGCCGCGACCAAGAGCAAAGCATCGCCAACGCCCAAGCAGATGCCGCACATGCACAGTCGATCATCGAGCAGGCGACCGAGGTACATGACCATCCAGAGATCACTGAGTCGCTTGCAGGATCCTTGGCCCGAGACAAAGCCGAACACGCCGAGACCGAGCGAGAAGTCGCCCAGCTCGAGGCCACCGAGGACGCGGTGCGCGAGCGTACCCGCGACTCACGCATCAAATTCACCGGCGCCATCGTCTGCATCGTCGCCGCAATCCTGGTGATCATCCTAGTCTGGCTGTTCGCAAGCAAGTAAACCAACCGCCAAAAAACGCTCAACGCAGTTGCGGTGAGATAGTTCCTGTTTAGCCCCAAAAAGGCCAATTCAAGAACTATCTCACCGCAACTTATTTAGATCGACGCAAGGCAACCTACCCCTCTTGCACCGATCTCATGACATAAGGACTGTCCCCAGGTGCCGGCACAAAAGGAACGTCCCCAAGTGCCAAGTGCCCAATGACTACTCAACAACCACGGCAACACCGATGTAATGGCAGAGTCAGCGAGCGGGTCACATTTGAGACAAGGTGACGTGAAACGAAAGGGCGCTGACCTTCTGGTCGTGCCCTTGAAGTTGAACGTCAGATTGTCCAAATGCGGCCCGCGCAGCGTCGACCGGTTACGGCGTTTGTAAAACGCCGTAACCTACTGAATGAGCATGGCGTCGCCAAAGCTGAAGAAGCGGTAGCGCTCCTCGATAGCAGCAGCGTAGGCATCCATGATCTGGTCGCGGGTGGCAAGTGCGCTCACGAGCATCATGAGCGTGGAGCGCGGCACGTGGAAGTTCGTGATCAGCGCGTCTACCACGTGATAGGTCGAGCCGGGCATGAGGTAGAGCTGCGTCGTGGCGTTCTCGCGCACCACGATGTCACCGCGGCCAAGCGTGTCGGCTCCGTCCTCGCGGCCTTCAAAATAGCGCGCCGTCACGGCCGGATCGAACACCGGGGCTTCTGCGTCAAACGCGCTCTCGAGCGAGCGCACCGCGGTAGTGCCGACGGCGATCACACGATGACCCTCGGCTTTCGCCTTATGCACGGCGTCGACAACTTCCTGCGACACGTGGTAGCGCTCGGTGTGCATGACGTGCTGCGTGGGGTCGTCCTCCTCCACCAAGCGGAAGGTATCGATGCCCACCTCGAGCTCGACGGCGGCAAACTTCGCACCCTTGGCCTCGATAGCGGCCATGAGCTCGGAAGTAAAGTGCAGACCCGCCGTGGGAGCTGCAGCCGAGTGTTCCTCTTTCATGGCGTAGACGGTCTGGTACTTCTCGGGATCGCCCTCGTAATCGGTAATGTAGGGCGGCAGCGGCACGTGGCCGGCAGCATGGATGGCCTCGTCGAGCGTGCGCGGCTCGCCGGCGGCATTGCAACCGGCCGGCTCAAAACGCACCAGGCGGCCGCCGCGGCTATCGGTGACAAAGTCGATGACCTCGGCCGTCAGCACCACGGGAGCCCCCTCGGGCGCATGGGCGCCGCCCGCACGATACTCAATCTGAGCACCGGGCTTCAGGCGCTTACCCGGCTTGACCAAGCACTCCCAAACATGGCCCAGCGGATCCACGTCCTCGCGGCGCTTGAGCAGCAGGGTCTCGACCACGCCGCCCGATCCCGTTTTACGACCGATCAGACGGGCCGGCATCACGCGCGTCTGATTGATGACGAGCACGTCGCCCGGCTCGATATAGTCGATGATGTCGCGGAAGATGCGGTGCTCAACGGTACCGCCGTGCTCCAGCGGCGTTCCCGCCTGGGAGCCCTTGCGATCCACCACCAGCAGGCGGCAGGAGTCGCGCGGCTCGGCTGGAGCCTGGGCGATCAGTTCCTCAGGAAGGTTGTAGTCAAAATCATCGGTACGCATAGACACGTCGGATACTCCTTATATAGCTAAAGTCCGCTCTACATCCTAGCAGGCTGACGTCCCAAATGAACTACTTTTTGGACGCTTTGCGCTCGTCGCGGATGCGGGCGCGGTCCATGGCCGCCTCGACAGCCGAGAAGCGGCAACCACAGTAGTTCTGCCGATACATGCCCAGCTCGCGCGAACGGCGTGTCGCCTCGGGGTAATACGGACGAAAATCGCGAATCACCGGAGTGAGACCGCGGGCGGCAGCCAGACGCTCCAACACATCATTGCAGGTTTCGAACAACTGATACGGCGAGACGGCGAGCGTCGTACCCACAAACTCAAACCCACGCTCCTGGGCCACGCGGCACGCCTCGGCCAAGCGCAGGGCATAGCACGCACGACAGCGACGGGGCCGATCGGCACCCAGCGGTGCCACGCCGGCCTCCCAGCGCTCACGGTCCTCCCCCGCCTCGATAAGCTCGATGTCGCCATCGGCACACCACCGGCGCAGCTCGTCCAAACGCCGCTGCCATTCATCGTGCGGCTGAATATTGGGGTTGGTCCAGCAGATTGTGGGCTCAAACCCTTCCTCGCGCAGCAGGCGGACCGGCTCAAGAGAGCACGGCGCACAGCAGGCGTGCAACAACAACGGCTTCATCGACATCTCCTCACCCGAAAAAGCGCACGCCGAAGGACGTGTCCTCGCAGGCGACAATGCGGCGGTCGCGCAAAATGGTCCGCACGTAATACCAGTCGCCCACACAGCCTGACAAATGCAAGCCGGCCGCCAGATAGCACAGCAGCGGATAGCCCGAAAACGCAAACCCCAGGGCAAGCGTTGTCGTCACAACAGCCGTCGGTGCCAGGCAAACCGCCATGTACCGCCGGCGCGAATACACAACGCCCTCGGCGCAGGCATAGATCATCGCCGTCTCGCGATTCGCCCCAAAGGTCACCTGCGCGCCCGCAGGCGCCAGCAGCTTAAAAAACACACCGTGCACCAGCTCGTGCACGGCAAATGACGCCGCAGAAACCGCAGCCAAGCCGACTATCCAGCCCACGACAGCCATCCAGCCGCCCGCGTCAGCCGCATCCAAGTCTGCAGGCCCGCCCAGCAGCATAAACACCGGCGCCAGGCACACGGCAAACACGCCGACTACGACCATCCCCCACACGAAGCAAGCGTGCAGAAATTCCTCGTCTTCAAACGCATGTATGTTGGAAATCTCATTCATAGCATCTTAGGATAGCGCCCCTGCCACGTACCCGTCCGCATGTGCGATAATGTCGAACGATATGCACGAATTGACCACCGCGTCGCCAGGCCTTGCGCCCGGCCGCGCTCTCACCATATGCGAAGGAGTCCCATGGCATCCAAATACTCCATGAACGACCGTCCCAGCTGGCCTCGCCGCGCCATCGTTACCGCCGGCGAGCCCTACGGCAACAAGGGCCTTCACTTTGGCCACGTCGGTGGCGTCTTTGTCCCGGCCGACTTCTTCGCCCGCTTCCTGCGCGACCGTCTGGGCCGCGAGAACGTCATCTTCACCTCGGGCACCGACTGCTATGGCTCGCCCATCATGGAGAGCTACCGCAAGCTCAAGGAGAACGAGGGCTACGACAAGTCCATCGCCGAGTATGTCGAGTCCAATCACTCCCGCCAGGCCGCGACCCTCAACAACTACAACATCAGCTGCGATATCTACGGCGGCTCGGGCCTTGAGCCGGCTGCGCAGATTCACAACGAGGTGACCGCCGAGATTATCGAGCGTCTGCACGAACAGGGCACCATCTCCAAGCGCTCCACGCTGCAGTTCTACGACGCCAAGGCCGGCACGTTCCTCAACGGCCGCCAGGTGATCGGCCGCTGCCCCATCCAGGGCTGCAAGTCCGAGAAGGCTTATGCCGACGAGTGCGACCTGGGTCACCAGTTTGAGCCCGAGGAGCTCATCGCGCCCAAAAGCCAGCTCACCGGCGAGGTGCCCGAGCTGCGCCCGGTCGACAACCTCTACTTCGACCTGCCGGCCTACCTCGACTTTATGAAAACCTATACCGCCAAGCTCGCCCAGAACCCGCAGGTTCGCTCCGTGGTCTCCAAGACCATGGAAGAGTGGCTGCTGCCGGCCCAGCTCTACATCCAGAACAAGTTCCGCGAGGCCTTCGATGCCGTCGAGGATCAGCTTCCCGAGCACACCGTGCTGGAGCCCGAGGGCAACAAGAGCAGCTTTACCGTCACCTTCCCCAGCTGGAAGGAGCGCGACGATGCCCACGCGGTGCTCGCCAACGGCGGCGTGCGCTTCCGCAGCGGCAAGGCGCTCGTACCCTTCCGCATCACCGGCAACATCGACTGGGGCGTTCCGGTGCCCGAGGTCGATGGCGTCTCCGACGTCACCTGCTGGTGCTGGCCCGAGAGCCTGTGGGCTCCCATCAGCTATACGCGCACCGTGCTCGCACGCGATGCCAAGGCCGCCGGCGTGACCGAGGGCGTCGCCGCCCAGGATGCCGCCCTCATGGGCGAGCCCGCCGCCGATTCCACGCAGGTCCCCGCGCCCACCTACCAGCACAGCTCGCTCGACTGGCGCGACTGGTGGTGCTCGGATGACGCACAGATCTACCAGTTCATTGGCCAGGACAACATCTACTTCTATTGCATCGCGCAGACCGCCATGTGGGAGGCCCTGGGTTGGAACCTCACGCAGAGCACCGTCAGCGCCTGCTACCACCTGCTCTACATGGGCAAAAAGGCAAGCTCGTCCTCGCAGACTCCTCCCCCGCCGGCAGACGACCTGCTCAACCACTACACCTGCGAGCAGATGCGCGCGCATTGGCTGTCGCTCGGCCTGTCCGAGAAGCCGGTGAGCTTTAGCCCCAAGGCATACGACACGCGCGTGACCGGCAAGGACAAGGACGGCAACGAGGTGCGCGCCTGCGACGACAAGCGCGTTATCGACCCCGCCCTTAAGGAGAGCGCGCTGCTGACCGGCGTGTTCAACCGCCTGGCCCGCAGCTGCTTCTACGGCGTCGCCGTCAAGGAGGGCGACGAGAGTCCCTATCGCAACGGTTGCATCCCCGCCGGTGCCGCTTCTGACACCGTGGTCGAAGCCGCCCAGCAGGCAGCCCTCGCCTTTGAGCAGGCCATGTACAAGTTCGAGACGCACCGAGCGCTCGCTGTGTGCGACGACTACCTGCGCGCCGCCAACAAGCGCTGGAGCGATGCCTCCAAGGCCGCCAACAAGCTCGAGGGCGAGCCGGCCAACGCCGCCATGACGCAGGCCCTCGTCGACGCCTTTACCGAGCTGCGCGTAGCGACCGTGCTCATGCACGGCATCGTGCCGGCCGGCTGCGAGCTCATCTGCGAGTACTTCGACGTTGACCCGGTCGCCTTCTTTAGCTGGGATAACATCTTTGCCTCCACGGATGAGTTTGTGGAGAGCCTGGGCGAGAAGCCCGGCGAGCACCGCGTGAAGCCGCTGCCCCCGCGCTTCGACTTCTTTAGCAAGCACGAGAGCCAGTACTAAAGCACGCCAGCAGCGGCGTGCCCGGAAAGTAGTCAATTTGGGACGGGAAGGAAAGACGGATGTCCAAGCCGCGTCGTCGTAAGCAGAAAAAGCAGGTCAAGGCCGAGCTCAAGCTCAGGCAGTTTGCTGCTACCGAGCTTTCCGACCAGCTTGCCGCCCAACACTCCGCCGCCGACCTGCCGCGCTTTATGGTCGACACGGTCGCCGGCGCCTATGCGCCCGCCGATGCCAAGCTCATGATCGAGGGCTTCGGCGCCGCGGCCACACGCCCGGTCACGCTGCGCGCCAACACGCTCAAGGCGACCGCCGAGGACATCGCTGCGGCGCTCGATGCCGCCTGCATCGCCCACCAAACCGTTACCTGGTATCCGGACGCCTTTATCCTGCCCGAGGCCCAGGTTTCAGATCTGTGGGATCTCGACATCTACCGCGACGGCAAAATCTACCTGCAGAGCCTGTCATCCATGATGCCGCCGTTGGTCCTGGGCGCCCAGGCAGGCGAGGACATCCTGGACATGTGCGCAGCCCCCGGCGGCAAGACGACGCAGATCGCCGCCCTCACCCAGGGACAGGCGCACCTCACCGCCTGTGAGATGAGCATTCCCCGCGCCGAAAAGCTCGAGTCGAACCTCCATCGCCAGGGTGCCAAAAACGTGCCCGTCATGCGCATCGACGCACGCGAGCTCGACGAGTTCTTCCGCTTTGACCGCATCCTGCTCGACGCTCCCTGCACCGGCACGGGCACCGTCATCAGTGGCAACGAGAAAAGCCTGCGCGGCCTCACCGAGCAGTTGCTGAGCAAGTGCGCCCGCTCGCAGCGAGCACTTCTGGACCGCGCCATGGGGGCCCTCAAACCGGGCGGCACGCTCGTCTATTCGACTTGTTCGATCTTGCCGCAGGAAAACGAGGACGCCCTGCAAGAGGCCCTCGACAAGCATATGGACTGCGAGCTCATCCCCCTCGACGGCACGCCAAGCGAAAGTGAAGCACGACGCACCCAGGAAGCTGGTGAGGAGCCGCGCATCGAGTCCAACGCTCTGACCGAAGCCATTGCCGCGGGTCAGGTATCGGCCATCGTCAACGGCCTGCCCGGCACGCTCACCATTCCGCCTAGCCGCGACTTTGAGGGCTTCTACATTGCCCTGATCCGAAAACGCAGCTAGCGCACGGATCCAAAACTCAACAAGCTATCTCTGTGCGCGTTTGCCCTGCTGGTCGCGATGCTGTTTAAGCGTCGCGCGCTCCTTGCGTTCGGCCCTTTTGCCCTTAATGGCCGTGACCACAAAGTAGATGACCGCGGCGGCAACGATTGCGGCCACACACAGGCCGATCGAGCCAAACATTGCTGTCAATTCCATACCGCGTCACCTCTCTTTTAAACGGGGCTTTCAAGATAGCACCTCGATACCCGCCACCACAGCTCCTTCACGTTCGCCGGCCCTTCGGTCTAACGGATGGCGCGGCGGGGAAAAATCAACTCGTCAAACGATTTAGCATTCGCAATTCCGGCTGCATCGCGCCGGCCATCATCACATAGAATCGAGCCTCCATGGATACCCTCAACGATCTAAATGAGCGCGTCGACGCCTTCGTCGGCACCAGCTCCTTCGACACGCCTGCGGCGGCAAACGACCAAGCTCCCATCGATGTGCCCGCCGAGGTGCACGAGGACATCGTCGCCTCGGTCGATTTTTCCGAGGTCGAGCTTGCAGACGAGTTCACCGAGCCCCAAATAGCCGTCACGCCCAACGGCCTGCTCCCTATGGAGCCCCTGCCCATCGACGGACGCCTGCGCAAGGCTGCCCTTCGCATGCCCGACGAGATCGAGGAGGCCAGCGGCTTCACGCTCTTTGGCCGACGCATCAAGTCGCTCATTTACACCACCGATGTCGCGGTTATCCGCAACTCCAACGCCGACGCCGTCTTTGCGGTCTACCCTTTCACGCCGCAGCCCGCCATTACGCAAGCGCTGCTGACCGTCGCCGAGTGCCCGGTCTTTGTAGGCGTGGGTGGCGGAACTACGACCGGTAAGCGCTCCGTGCAGATGGCAGCCGTCTCCGAGATGCAGGGCGCGGCGGGCTGCGTGGTCAACTCCCCCGCTACTGCCGAGATGGTCGAGCACATCACCAACATCGCCGACATCCCCGTCATCGCCACGGTCGTTCGCTGCGACGACGATGCCCACGCCAAGGTGCGCGCTGGAGCCAAGATTCTCAACATCGCCGCCGGCAAGAACACGCCCCAGGTCCTACGCGAGCTGCGCGAGCACTATCCCAACCTGCCGCTTATCGCGCCGGGCGGCAAGACGCCCGAGAGCATTCGCGAGACCATCGCCGCCGGCGCCAACGCCATCATCTGGACGCCGCCTTCGGCCCAGCAGCTACAGACCGACATGATGCAGCGTTATCGCAAGATGAAGGAAGACGCCACACCTGTCATCTCGCGCGACGACGTGCCCATTATCGACCAGGTCGCCGCCGCCGAGGTCAGCCAAGTCGAGAACATGAATCCCGATGTGCCGATTCCCGACGAAGTCATCGAGCGCGTCGCTTCGATCCACGAGCGCGTCGAGGAGCATCGCGCCAACCGCGGCCTCAAGCCGTCACTGCACGGCTTTTTCTTCCGCGGAAAGAAACGCTAGCCGCAACAGCAAGGCCCGCCCCACAAACGTGAGACGGGCCGTTTTCGTTTGAGCAATCATGCAGCAACGTGATGGGGCAAATTAATCCACGCGCTTGTCGCCCATAAAGAAGAGCGCCACCGTACCAGGTCCGGTATGCGAGCCAATCAGAGTACCGATGTCATTGATCTCAATCTTGCCTTTAAGCTGCGGAACCTGTTCCTCAATCAGCGCCGCAACTGCCTCGGCATCCTCGCGGCACGCCGAGTGCGACATGATGCACTTACCCGAATAATCCGTACCGCCCTGTACGTGTGCCATCATGGTCTTAGCCATCTCGGAAATCGCGCGCTTCTTAGTGCGAATTTTCTCACGTGGCGACAGCTTACCTTCGCAATCGACCGTCATAAGCGGGCAAATCTTAAGCGCCGTGCCAATGATCGCGCTCGCGGCCGAAATGCGACCGCCGCGCAGGTAGCTCGACAGATCGGTCGAGAAGAACCAGTGGTGCAGGTTGAGTTTGTGCTCCTCGATCCAGGCAGCCGTCTCGTCGAGTGAAGCCCCGCTATCGCGCACGTCGGCGGCATATTCCAGCAACAGACCAAAGCCCGAAGACGCCCCCAGCGAATCGATGACGCGCACCTTGCCGCCCTGGGGATAGCGATCCGCGAGCATCTGCGCCGCGACGCAGGCCGATCCATACGTGCCCGAAATACCCGACGACAACGTCAGGTGCAGCACGTCTTTACCCTCGGCAACAAACGGCTCCCAAAACTCCTCGTACTCACCCACGCTCACCTGAGACGTCTTGGGCATGGCGCCCGCGGCAATCTGGGCAAAAAACTCGTCCGGCGTAATCGACTGATACAGATCGTCCGTATAGACAACATCGTCGATCTCGTAATGAAAACACACGACAGGGATATTGCGCGACGCAAAGAACTCACGGGTTCGATCGGCGGCGGATTCACAGGTCAGGACAAAATCACTCATATGAGGCTCCTTACTCATTGCTGCGCAAATTATCGCACAGTGAGCCTACATGCGGTACATATGTCCACTATTTACCAAATCGAACCAAAAATAGTGAACATCTTTACCACCATCGTCTCCACCGGCCCCACGCATAAATATCTGAGAAAACACCCTCTGTCGTCTCCACCCAACCGCCATATCTACCTCAACTAAATCGATTTACCAAACCGTTCAGCCGACAATTCAGCCGCTGGCGCAAAATCGAAACAAAAGCGGCGCATACTGATAAACGTTTGACGTTGTTTATCAGTTTTACCAACCATATCGGAAGGTGTTTCATGGTCGCATTCGATCGCAACCCGCAAGACTTCAAGTATCTGCGTCTGCTGTCGAGACAATTTCCCACCGAGCAATCCGCGTTTACCGAGATCATCAATCTCTCGGCCATTCTCAACCTGCCCAAAGGCACTGAGCATTTTATGAGTGACGTGCACGGCGAATACGAAGCCTTTATGCACATCCTCAACAACTGCTCGGGCGTCGTGCGCGAGCATGTCGACGAGATCTTTGGCGACACGCTCTCCTTTGACGAAAAGGGCGAGCTGTGCACGCTCATCTACTACCCGCGCGAGAAGATCGACCTGGTCCGCAGCCGGCGCGAGGACTCGCCAGCCTGGTACAAGACGATGCTTGACCAGCTCATCATGGTCGCTCGCTCACTTTCAAGCCGCTACACGCGCTCCAAGGTGCGTAAGGCCATCCCGCGCGACTACGCCTACATCATCGACGAGTTGTTGCACACGCACCCGGACGAGAACAACTATCGCGTGCGCTATCACGAGCGCATCGTGGAGTCCATCCTGGAGACCGCCAGCGCCGACGACTTTATCGAGTCGCTCGCCTCGCTCATCAAGCGCCTGGCCGTCGACCACCTGCACCTGGTGGGCGACATCTTCGACCGCGGCGGCGGCGCGGCCAAGATTATGGACCGACTGCTCACCTACCATTCACTCGACATCCAGTGGGGCAACCACGACCTGCTGTGGATGGGCGCTGCAGCCGGTGAGCCCGCCTGCATCGCCACGGTGCTGCGCAACAACCTGCGCTACGACAACTACGAGATCCTGGAGAACGACTACGGCATCTCGCTGCGTGAGCTTGTCGCCTTTGCCGATGCCACCTACACCGCCGGTGAGTCCATCACCCCGCTGATCAAGGCCATAAACGTGCTGCTCTTTAAGCTCGAGGGCCAGATTATCCAGCGCCACCCCGAGTTCGATATGACCGACCGCCTGTTACTCGACAAGATCGACCACGACACCGGCACAGTCACGCTCGCCGACGGCAGCGTGTGGCCGCTCACGACCAACGACTTCCCCACCGTCGACCCGGCGGACCCCTACACGCTCACGTCTCAGGAGCAGCACATCATCGACAAGCTCGTGTCAGAGTTTGTCACCGCCGATCACCTGCATCGCCATATCGATTTCCTCTATTCCCACGGCTCGATGTACAAGGTCGCCAACGGCAACCTGCTGTTCCATGGCTGCGTTCCGCTCAACGAAGACGGCACCTTTAGCAGCATGAACTGTCTGGGCACCTGGCACGCTGGCCGCGATTATCTCGATTTTTGCGACCACATCGCCCGCCGCGCCTGGCGCGTGGGCGACTGCGACGCCCTCGACTGGATGTGGTACCTGTGGATTGGCTTCAATTCACCCGCCAGCGGACGCTTAGTGCGTACCTTTGAGCGCGCCTATATCGCCGATAGGAGCACCTGGGTCGAGCCGATGGACCCGTACTTTACGCTTACCAAGTCGCCCTCGGTCTGCGATGACATCATGCGCGAGTTTGGCGTCGCGCCCATGGCATGTTCGCCGACCGGACACATCATCAACGGCCACACGCCCGTTAAAACCACCAAGGGTGAGCAGCCCATCCGCGCCGAGGGCAAGCTGCTGGTCATCGATGGCGGCTTCTGCCGCGCTTACCATCCCAAGACGGGTATCGCCGGCTATACGCTCATCTCGAGCTCGCGCGGCTGCCGCCTCAAGTCGCACCGGGCCTTTACGACGGTTGCCGAGGCACTTACGCGCAACGTGGACATCGAAAGCGAGACCAACCGTTTTGACCAAGCGGACCGTCGCCGCATGGTGAGCGACACCGATACTGGCGCCAAGATCCGCAGCCAAATCCAAGACCTGCGTCAGCTGCTCGATGCATATAGAAACGGTGCTATCGAGGAGCGCGCCTAGCACCACCCGCGGGGATTGGCTAAACTTGCTGAGTTTATCATCCCCACGGCGTCCCCGCGCCACCCTAAGGCAGGTACCATGCAAAAGCTCCTTGCGCAGATCATGAAATTTGGCGTCGTCGGTGTCATTGCCACGGTTATCGACTTTGGCATTATGAATCTGCTCCACTACGGTCTCGGCCTCAACATCCTGATCGCCAACACCAGCGGCTTTATCATCTCACTCATCTTTAACTACCTCGCAAGCATGAAGTACGTGTTTGCGCACAAGGAAGGCATGAGCCGCCGCCGCGAGTTCATCATCTTTGTCGTGCTGTCCGTGATCGGTTTGGTGCTCAACGACGGCATCGTGCTGGCGCTCAACGCCGGTCTGGGGCTCGAGGCCAATATCGCCAAGATCTGCGCCACCGCGCTTGTCATGGTCTACAACTTTGTGACCCGAAAGATCTTCCTGGAGGGCGACGAGACCAAGTAGCTCGACACCCCCGCAGCATTACGGTGCCCACGGACGACACGCACTCAGCGCAGTATCGTCCGTGGGCGCCGCTCGTTTACGGGCAAATTTTCAACGTTTACGGATTAGCTCTTGAAAATTTGACGAGTTCGTATAGTTCTTGGCAAAGACCTTACGTTTCCCTTGCAAAAGATCTAAAGTATCCCCTGCTCGATTCATCAACGCATTGGATGTGATTACGTGCGCAAGGCGCTGGCACAACCTCATACCAAGCAGTTCCTCAAGTTTGCTGTCGTGGGTCTTATCTCCTTTGGCATCGACTGGGGCATGCTCATTGCGCTCGTCGAGCTGTTTCACCTCGACTTTTTGATGAGCACCACGGTTTCGTTTATCACGTCCGTCGTGGTCAACTACTGGCTCAGCATGAAGTACGTGTTCGACCACCGCGAAGGCATGAGCCGCAAGCGCGAGTTCACGATCTTCACCATCCTGTCGGTGATCGGCCTGGGCCTCAACGACCTGTACATGTTTGTGGGCGTCACGTTTTTGAGCATCGGCTACCAGGCCATGAAGGCCATCGCCACGTTCCTTGTCACCTGGTACAACTACTTCAGTCGCCGCTTCTTCCTCGAGGGCGCACGGTCGTAGTCGATTCACTATTTGCTTGAATGTATAACCGGTTGGAATTACCGTTCCAACCGGTTTTTTGTTTGCAGAGAGACCCGGCGACCCAGTCCCATTCGCATGAAAAACGGGCGGTCCGGATGTTGGTCCGAACCGCCCGTCTGGCGCGCTATGTCGAGGCCTCTAGCCCGTTACGTAATACCAAACGACGTTGTCGCCATTGGAGAGAACGTAGTTACTGCAGGCCGTCATGGGCGTTGCGCCGTTGACGGAGTACATCCAGCCGCTCGTGCCGCCGTACTGTTTCTCGGCCAAACCACCAATCGCGGAGACATACGTACCGTACGACGAGCCATGTGCGTTGACAGAAAGGCCCAGCGCGCACAGGGCATCGTAAACGGTGGCGCCTTCGTTAAAGGTAAAGGTGCCGCCAGAGGACACGGGATTGCCCACAGCGCTCGATGTGACCGAAACCGTCACCGTAACGTAGTTGGACTCCTGTGAGCCGCTTTGGCTGCCCGAGGAGGCATTTCCACCATTAGAGGATGAGGCTCCATCAGACGACTGGCCACCGCCCGAAGAAGCACCGCCAGACGCATTGGAAGTATCACCGGCTCCCGTATTTTGGGCAGCGGATTTATCGCCAGACTTCTTGCCGCCCCGGTCCTCGGACTTCTTGCTATCCGAGTTTTTGTCCGATTCCTTGTTTGAAGACTCGGAATCGTCCTTGGCGTCGTTCGAACCCTTGGGCTCGTCTTTTGCATCATTCGAAGATTTGGAATCCTTGGAACTAGCCTCGCCCGAAGCGGCAGACGAGCCAGACCCCTTGGTGTCCTTGGCGACGACGCTCTCCCCCGTCACGGTCTGAACGATCCAGTCAATGGACCAGGCGCCGCTCTCGGAAGGATGGACGAAGCCCAGCGAGACGACGATCAGAATGGTGCACGCGGCAGCAAGAACGCCAAGGAGCGCCTTGCGACGAGAGGCGGACGCCGCCGAAGCGGCGCCCTGTTGCTTTGCATCGTCGAACTGAATGAACGAGGAATCTGGTTGCTTGGGGTCAGCGTCCTTGGATTTATTGGACACAACCCTCACCTACCGACGTTTGGTGAACACGAACACGCCGACGATGGCGAGACCGATGACGCCGGCGGCAACGCCAACAATGGCGAGCGGGTTGGTGCCAGTCTCCTGCTCGGAAGCACTAGAGGACTTCTTAGCAGTGGTCGTAGAAGCAGCACCCGTATCGGACTTGGAATCGGACTTCTTGTCGGACTTCTTGTCGGACTTGCCGTCCTTCCTGTCAGACTTCTTGTCAGACTTCTTGTCAGACTTCTTCTCGTCCTTCTTATCGGACTTATCGGAGTCCTTCTTGTCGGACTTGTTGTCCTTGGTCTCGGTCTTGGTCGACACCGTCGTCTTGGTCGTCGGCTTATGACCCGGGGCGACAGCGCCGCCCTTCGAGCCGGAGCCGGAACCCGTGCCAGTGCCAGCGCCAGTGCCGGAACCAGTACCGGTACCAGAACCGCCGCCGCCATTCGAACCAGCGCCGCCATTACCGCCAGGGTTAACGGCATTCTTGGTCCACTTGGCATACAGCGTCAGATCGGCCGTCACCGGCGTGCTAAAGTCATACGCCTGCGTGCAAGCCTCATCGGTATACCAACCGCCGAAAGTGTAGCCATCGCGCGTCGGATCGGCCGGCTTGACCAGCTTGCCATCGGCCGTAGCAACAAACTTAGTGTCGCAAGCAGACCCGCCGTTGGAGTTAAAGGCAACCGTCCAAGACTCGACAGCTCCAAGTTTAAACAGCGTGCCCGAATCATTGATGTAGTAGAGATTGCCAGAAGCATCGGCAATGACCGGAGAGTCACAGTACTGGTAATGGCCAGCCGCATCATAAATCTGCGTCGCCTCTGCATCGCCGAGCGTATAGCGATACACGCCACCACCAGCAGAGTAGTTGACGTAATCCTTGCTATCCGCGCTGTTAACGGTGAAGTACACATAGGTCTTGCCGCCCTGAACACTCACCAGCGGAGTAGCAGCAATACCGTTGAGGCCAGCCGGCAGCGCCTTGCCGTCGGCAGCAGCGACCATCGTGGTCTTACCCGTCTTCAGGTTATAGAGAACCAGAGCAGAGCCAGTAGCCGTCTGTCCGCCGACAATCAGATTGTCACCAGACACCGCAGGGGCGCTCAGATTATTCGTAAGGCCCAGATCAACCGTCTTCTGTTCACTCAGCACGCCCTTCGCCGAAAGCGAAATCACATGGAGCTTTCCGTCGTGCGTCATCTGATAGAAGGTCGAACCATTGGACGGATCGGCAATGCAATCGGCATTTGCGACAGCGCCGAGCTTCATGGTCGAAACGACATCGCCCGTCGTCTTATCAATGCACTTAAGCGTACCCGCGCTCGTAGGAACGATGGCATACTTATCCGTCAAAGCCGCACCAGTCCAGTAATAGCCCTCGGCAGGGTCGATGTTCTGCCAAGAAACTTCGCCCGTGGCAATCTTAATGCGCGCAAAGGAGCCGTTGCCGTAGGTCGCGTTGTAATTCTCGTCATACGAAATATCGACCGAGCCTACATAGACGTACTCGCCGTCCGAAACGACGGTGCAGGAGCTCTGCGTCAAGTCCGTCAAACCAGGCGTCAGCCACTTGCAGATCAGCTTGTCTGCAGTAATCGCCTGGACCGCACCGCCGTTGAGCGGAACGATGATAAGGCCATTGGTATAGATCGGACGAGAGGTATAGCTCACCTTGGAGGCAAGCGGCGCAGAGGCAACCTTTTTGCCCGTGGACGAATCGATCTTAATGAGCTCGTTCTCGGTCGCGATGTACACAAAGCCGTTAGCAATGACAGGCTCGCTGCAGTTGGCATACTGCTGACCAGACTCGGCCTTCCAATCGAAGGCCCACTTAAGACCGGCGGCCTGCGCAGGCGTCTTGGCATCCGTTACGGTCGAACCGTTGCCACTGTTGCCGTAGCCGGCCCACTCGGCATCCCAATCAGGAGTCGTCGCGCTCGGATCCACGACAATCTTGTCGGGATCGGGCATGGGAGAATTATCGGTGGTATAGGCAAGCGTGACCTTATCGCCGCTCTTGAGCGTAATCTGATTGGCGCAGAGTAAGGAGGGCTCTCCGTTGATATACAGATGCCAATATTTATTGGTCGCAGCATCCCAACCATACGGCTTGTGATCGAACGGCGAAGTAATGGAATTCAGGAACCAGTACTCACCACTCTGGGAGCCGTTGTACGCAACGCCCTTGGCCTTCAGAACTGCCTCAATAAGGTTCTGGGCCGTGGAGCCTTCGGGCAGAGAAACATTGCTTGCCGTGCCCCAACGCGTATTGTTCCCGTTGACATCGGGACCGATAACATCGGCGGATCCAAGCACCTGACCGGGGAGGGCATCGGCGTCAGCACCATACATAAAGGTGACGGCGTCACCCTCCTGGAGCTTGTAGGCACCGGCGCCAACGTCGGCGAACTTGCCATTTACGTAGAAGCGCCAATAGCTATTGGTCGCAGCATCATAGCCACAATAGGACTTACCATCGAAGGGCGAATAAATGCCGTTGAGGAACCAGCCCCAAGACGATTCGCCAGCATCGAGAGTAAGGCCGACCTGCTCAAGGAGATCCTTGGCAGTGGAGCCTGCCTTGAGACTCGTCTGACCCGTCGAAGCCCAAACCTGCTGCTTGCCGTCCTTGTCCTTACCGAGAACCTGAACAGAAGCATGGACAGAATCGGACGGCAACTGGTCGCCCCAGCCACCGTAGAACCACGTGACGGTATCGCCGGCATGGATGGTGACATTGTCCGCCGTATAGTCACTCGACTTGCCGTTGATGAACAGCTGCCAATAGGTCGAATAATCTTGGGGCGTACCCAGCTCAACACCGTTGTACTTAAGGCTCAGAATGAAGGAGCCCGCAGCAACGGCGTCAATGTCGTTCGCCTCGAGTGCGACCTTCGTAAGATCAAGCGCGCTCGAACCGGACGTCACCACATACTGCGCATTATCGACCCAAGTCTGAGTCTTGCCCTGGGCATCGCGACCAATGACGGTCACATTTGCGGCAACCTGGTCTTTAACGACAGGGGACGAGCTACCAGCCGTATAGGCAAACTCAATCTTCTGCCCCTGGGTGAGCTTGACGCTGCTCGCGCCAACCGAGGAAGACGCGCCGTCGACGAACAGCTGCCAGAAGGCATAAGTCGTCGGATCGAAGGCAAGCGTACGGCCATCGCTCGGGGATGTGATGCTTTTGAGGTAGAAACCGTATGCCGTGTTCGGATCGTAGTCTGCCTTGAAGCCCGTCTTCTGCTGCAGCTTAACGAAGGCATCCGCAGCCGTCGCGCCCTCGTCGAGCTTGAGCTGCGTGGGTGCCACCCAGGTCTGAGCCTTGCCGTCGGCATCGGTGCCGATAATCGAGAACGAGACCTCGACCTGCTTCTTGGCGACATCGCCGGTTTCTGTCGGGTTCTCTGTCTGGATGGCAGCCGCGGCGGCAGATCCTGCTTGGCCAGCGGATGCCGTCGAAGACTGCTCGCTCGTGGCAGGGCTCTCCCCCGTCGCCGAGCCTTCGTCGCCAGTTGCCGCCTCAGTTGTGGCGACACTAGTTGCAGACGCGCTTCCAGAATCCGAAACCTCGGCGCCGCTCTGCTCAGCGGTACCGCCCGCAAGCGCTGCGTCCTCGCCCGGCGTCGCAGCCTGAGCCACAGCCTCGGCAATGCCCTCAGCGCCCTCGGCCCACAGCTGAGCCGGCGTGGTGCCAAAGGCCATCGCGAAGGCCAGGAATGCCACCAGGCCGCGCTTGGCTACATCGCGCGCAATCGCGCCACGGCGATGCGAGACGCGCTGGCGCTCGTCCTCAAACATATCCATTTGTCTCCTACTGTCTGTACTTGGAGCGTTGCCTTGAGACTGCCCCACGTCATCGCGCATGTTGCGCTCGAGTTCCCCCATCGGGACCCCCTTCCCTCCAGAGCCCTATGCACACCGGCGGCAAAAGCCGCAGCCGCATGCAAGACGGGAGGCGATCCGACTTAACCTTAACGACTCGGGCACGTCGTCCGATCTGCGACGCGAGCATCCCGAGCCAAGAGGAATTACGGTTACTGGTACAGCCGGGGACTTGCACCCCGATTCTCCCAAATGCGCAGGATAACCGCGCATTCGTGCGTCTCCGCACCACCATCTAGGCCATCGATTATTACCGTCAAAATGATATCACGCAAAAGGGCCT
The DNA here is from genome assembly GCF_003457875.1 of Collinsella sp. AF28-5AC. Taxonomy (NCBI): domain Bacteria; kingdom Bacillati; phylum Actinomycetota; class Coriobacteriia; order Coriobacteriales; family Coriobacteriaceae; genus Collinsella; species Collinsella sp. AF28-5AC. The sequence continues at coordinate 20,422 of NZ_QRTA01000019.1, forward strand.
CGCACGCAGGCGAAGCCCAAGGTAAAAGCTATTGTTTGCGATAGGAAAATGCGGTGACGGCCGCAGCCTCTAGTGCCTGCCGCCGTGACTGTTGAGCCAGATATTGCGGCCCAGCATAAGCGCCAGCACCAGCGCGCTCACGTAGCCCATAAAGCCAATGACCGGGATACCAAACACAACCGGCTCGATGCGCGCGTAGTACACCACCGACGAACCGATAAACAGACCGGCGATCACAATTGCCATCGACATGCGGTCGATAATCCCACCTAGCTGTCGCAGCGCCTTATCGCTGCTCATGATCTGCGTGTTTACCTTAAGCTGGCCGCGCGTAAGCATGCGCGAAGCCAAGCCCAGATACTCGGCCGCCTCGAGCGAGCCTTTTGCCGCGCGATAGCTGCTCGCGGCAAGATCGCGTCCCATATCACGCACGCGCGCATAGGTGCTTTTCTCGTTTTTAATGTGCGTTTGGATGATCTGGATCATGTTGACGTTGGGCATGTACTCGGTCAACAAACCCTCGAGCGTCACCATGCCGCGCGCGAACATCGTCACCACGCTCGGCAGCTCAACATCATTCTTACGCGCGAGGTTTAACAGCGAGGTCAAAAACTCGCCGATATCCAGATCCTTCAGGTCAAGGCCCGCAAAGTCAGCCACGATAAAGTCAAGGTCGGACAAAAACGCTGAATGATCGAGCTCGGCCGAATCGCCACGCGTCACGGCAAAGCGCATGAGCGAATCCTTGAGCTTGGGCACGTCACCCTCGGCCACGGCGAAAATCATGTCCTTGACGATACCGCGGTCGTGACTCGACATACGCCCGACCATGCCCAAGTCGATAAAGTAAACGATGCCGTCCTTGAGAATGATGTTTCCCGCATGCGGGTCGGCATGGAAAAAGCCGTCGTCGAGCACCTGCGTCGAGTAGTCCTCGACAATCGCGGCACCGATCTTTTCCAAGTCATAGCCCTCGGCCACCAAGCGTTCAGGATCGGCGATCGAAATGCCGTCGACGTAGTCCATAACCACCACGTGCTCGGTGCACAGGTCCAGATAGGATTTAGGGCACGTCACGCCATGAACGCTCTTATGGAACTCGTAGAAGTCGTTGAGGTTTTTGGCCTCGGCCAAAAAGTTGGTCTCCTCGCGAAACGAGGTCCACAACTCCTCGACTACGCCGTGCAGGTCAACGAATTGATCGGTGTTGACGAACTTGGAAACGATACGCACCACCGAGCGGATGATATCGATGTCCTGCGCCATAACCTGCTGCGCACCGGGGCGCTGCACCTTGACGGCCACGTCCTCGCCCGTCACCAGACGAGCGCGGTGCACCTGCGCGAGCGATGCGCTACCAAGCGGATTGGGATCGATCGCATCGAACATCTCCCCCAGGCGCAGGCCGTATTCTTCTTCCAGACAACTGAGTACGACCTCGTACGGCACCGGCTCCACGTCGGAGCGCAGACGACGCAGCTCGTCGCAAAAGCGTTGCGGCAGAATCTCGGACCGGTTGGCCAGAATCTGCCCCATCTTGACGAACATGGGGCCGAGTTCCTCGAGCAGGCGGCGCAAACGAACCGGCGTGAGGTTATCCCACACGCGGTACTTTTTGACCAGGCGAACAATCTGTCCGATGCGTTCGCGACGACCCGCCGGCGTGAGCTGGTATTCCTCGTCCGGCGCCATCGCGTCGGGCTCTTCGGGCACCATATCGACAGCGCGCGGCTTTTTGCGAGCGCCCGAGACGGCGGCATCGACCTCATCGACAACCGCCGCCTCGTCACCCAAAGGATCTAGATTGTTGTAATCGGTGGTGGAATCTGCCATCTGCGCTGCTACTCGGCCTCTTCGGTATCCTTCGCATCGTCGGGCTCAACGGACTCGACGGGCACCGAGGTCACGTTGTCCTCGACCGAATCGACGATGTCGCGCACATGGGCTAGGAAGGCCGTGCGCTCAGGGGCGGTCATAACGCGGACGCGGGCAAGGATGAGCTCGTCGAGCACGCGCTGGGCCGCAGTCTCGCCCTGTATGCCCAAGCGCTCGGTCAGATCGGAGATGGTGCCACCGGCCTGCTCGAACATGTCGGACACGCTGCGGGCGATATCGGGGGTGGCGGTGTCCTTGCGGACCTGCTCGCCTTTGGTGTTAAGGTCGTCGAGGACCTTCTTGCCGCCTTCGACAGCAACGGCGGCAGCGCCAAAGCCCACGTTAATGGCGCCGTTAACAAGCTGATCGAGTTTCATAACCATGGTTGTCTCCAATCACAAACAACTGCATTGGCGTTCTTGTACCCAAGATTGAGCGAAAGCGACAAAGCGTTTTAGCGCTATTCGATCGACGGGAAATCCCTACCTCACGTTGTCGTTCATCGCGAAAGAGTTCTTCATGGCGCAGCTCGTGGTGTAGAGCACCTTGCCCAGCAGGGCATCGGTCTCCACGCGAACACGCTCGGCAAAGGCCTCGTTGGCGCGTGTAAGCTCGGAAGGCACCTCGGCCTCGGGCAGAGCGGCTACGGCAGCGTCGACGTCATGGATCTGCTTGTGGCCCATGCCACCGATCTTCTCCTGATAATCCTCGACCGCGCGGCCGCACTCATGGAAACGGACGTCGGCCAGGGCACCGATCAGGCGGTTGGCCCAGTAGAAGTTTTCGGACGTCACGCGAGCCTGCGTGTCGGCATAGTACTCGGGCATGGTCTCGACGTTGGCGTACAGCGGAACCAGCGCGTTAAACGAGTTGGAGCCAAAGGCCATCCACTGCACGGCGCGATAGGCCGGCTGCGCATAGGAACGCAGCTGCAACACGGCGAGCTGGCTGTTGCGGTTGATGCCGATGGGGCGATAGGCGCCGCGCGTGGCGGGCGTGCCCTTGCTGCCGTAGCAGTCGTACTCCGTGCCCTGGTAGTGGCTCGAAAGCACGTACTTAATGTCCTCGATGGTCACCTTGCGCTCGGGCACGCGGCTCCAAGGGATGTCGTCGCTCTCGGGCGTGAAGTCGGCGTCGGGGCCATCCCACACGTCGCTGGGGTTGAGGCAGCGCTGCATGTACCAGGCGCGCGGCGTGTTGTAGACATGGTCGCTGTCGCTGTGCGAGCCAAAGGCCTCGCGCGGGTTAAAGACCACAGCCGGGCCGTCGCCCTCGACGCCCAGCGTCAGGTCCAGATGCCACTCGGCCATCCAGGCGCGCAAGTCGGCGGAGCACATATGGTCGGCCTGGGCGCCCTCGGCGTCATCCAGGTCAAAGCTGTCGATACCCAGCTGGTTGGGCATGGTCACATAGGCGTCATCGGGCACACGCTTGGCAATCCAGTGGTGACCACCGATGGTCTCGAGCCACCAGATCTCGTCCACATCACTAAAGGCGATGCCGTTGTTCTCGTAGGTGCCGTAGCGCTCGAGCAGGTCGCCCAGGATACGGACGCCGTCGCGGGCGGACTTGGCGTAGGGCAGGACCAGGGTCACCATATCCTCCTCGCCCAGGCCACCAGGTTGCGCCGGCACATAGCCGTCCTCACCCTCGTTGCCCTTGGCGGGCACGTAGTCCACGAGTGGGTCGGCGCCGCGGACGCGCTCGTTGGTGGTGAGCGTCTCGGTTGCGGACATGCCCACATTGAGCTCGTTGAAACCGGCCTCGGCCCAGATGCCGTGGCCCGGGACAACATCGGGGACGCTCGTGTAGCGCATGGGGTTATCGGGCAGTTCAACGGTCAGGTGACTCAGGACGCTCGTGTAGACGCGCGGCTGCTCGTCGGGATGCACCACGCGCATACGCTTGGGCTCAAACACCCCGTTGGACGAGTCCTCGTTACGCGCGACCAGGGTCGACCCGTCGTAGCTTGCGTTTTTACCGACCAGAATCGTTGTGCACGGCATGCGCATCCTCCTTGAGTGAAGAAATCAAACGATAACAGTGTATCGCTTCGGCGCAGAAAGGGCGAAACCACGGCCTCGGCAGCCCCCGTGGTCAAAAAATGCCAAATATGAGTACTGTCACCAATTTAGTGGCAGCAAATTTCCCTGTAACGAGTGCCGAAAATCCCCATTTGCCCAAAAGCAAGACAACGTTATTCCCCATAAGTTCAATAAAATAGGCTTCCTAACGATAATGGATACCGTTAGGAAGCCAAAAAGACGTAAGACATATGTGACTATCTTGGCAACAGTACTCATATTTGGCATTTTTTGTCCACGGGGTATAGAACTAACCCCTCAAACAGCCCAAAACGCCTATTTCAATGCGCGCTCGGCCGCTTCGATCACGTGTTTGGCGAGGATCGCCGTCGTCACAGCTCCCACGCCGCCCGGCACGGGCGTGATGGTGTCAACAACCGGCTCTGCAGCATCAAAATCAACGTCCCCGACCAGCTTGCCAGCGGCCTCGTCCCAATTAATGCCAACATCGATGATCGTCTGGCCCTCGCGAACGGCATCCACGCCAATCGTACGCGCGCGTCCAACGGCGGCAACCACAATGTCGGCAGAACGGCACTCGGCAGCAAGATCGCGTGTATGCGTATGGCACATCGTCACCGTGGCATTGCGAGCCGTAAGCATGGCGGCAACGGGACGACCAATCACCAGAGACCGACCGACGACCGCAACCTTGGCCCCATCCAGCTCAACACTGTAATGGTCCAGCAACGCCAACACGGCCTCGGCCGTGCAGGGAGCAAAGCCCTCGCCACGACCCGAAAGCGTGGTAAGCAGCGAGGCCGGCGTCATGGAGTCAACATCCTTGGCGGGATCGAGCGCCGCGGCAAACGCATCCTCGTCAAGGCCGGCGGGCAGCGGGCGGAACATCAAACAGCCATGAACAGCCAAGTCGGCATTAATGCCCTCGATAGCCGCCAGCAGCTCGTCCTGCGAGACGTCGGCAGGAAGCAAAACGCGACGAGCCTCGATGCCAACCTTTTCGCAGCGTTTAAGAGCGCCACGCTCATAGGACAGGTCGTCCTCGCGCTCGCCCACGCGCACGATAGCCAACGTCGGAACAACGCCCCGCTCGCGCAGGGCTGCGCAGCGAGCAGCAAGTTCCTCAGTCAAAGCGCGAGCAACGGGAGCACCCTTCAGCAGTTCAGCCATGTCTATCCCCTTTTCCTTGCAGCGTCGGAGGCGCGGCGCGCCAGCGCATCGGCGCGCGGCAACCATGTGTCGAGCAACTCATCACACGCCGTCTCGAGCTCCTCAGCACGAGCGCGATCCTTCATAGATGTGGTGTTCGCAAAGAGCGTCAGGCTCGCGCCCTGCATGGCGGCGCGGCAGAATACGGCACCGCACGCCACGTCGGACAGCAGCTGTCGGGAGCCCTTGTCCGCCATGACCTCGAGCAGCGCCAGCGCGCGCCCGCAGGCGTCCATGATCCGATACGGAGGCATGGCAGCCACGCGCAGCGCATCCTGAATCGCCGCAGGTCGAGCCGGATCATCACGAGGAATACCGTATGCCGCAGATACCTGGCCGTATGCACGAACATCCTCGGCAACCAGGCCCACAAGCTCCTGCACCAACTCGTCTGCCTGGGCAAATGCGCGCGTCAGATCGTCTGCGCGATCGGCAAGCGCGGGATTAGTTGCCCCATAACGAGCGACCATCCCGCAAAGCGAGGCGCCCAGCGCGCCCACAAAAGCGCTCGCGCTGCCACCACCGGGAACCGGCTCGCGCGCGGCCAGCGCCTCGGCAAAACCGCGACAGGTTTTATCCATCATCTCTTGGCTCATACGCACACGCACCTTCAAGTCATATATATCGGTCGGGCGGCCGACGCCGGCCGACCGCATCGATCACGTAATGGTGCTAAGTCTAGCCCATAAGTACGCGAGCGTCAGCGCATCTGGCCATCGCGGATTTCTATGGCACGCGATAGGCGTCGACAACGCAAGCATGGGACACATGGCCCACCTTTCGAGACTTCCGGACGTCACAAACTGGGGCATATCTATAAACAAGGAACCTGTTGGGGCAACGCCCGCGTACACGCGCCCCTTTTAAAACAACGGGCACCCAACCCCGGGGAGGGCCGACAGCATCGGCCCTCCCCTCTTTTGGACCCGCGTATATTGCCACTTGTCGGCGCAATTCCAGCCCCCAGAATGGGACACATGGCCCACCAGAACGAGCCGCTCGCGCGTACAGTAAAGGCAGGTAATCCATGGGCGGTTACAGATCGAGGAGGACACGACCATGAAAAAGAAGGCCTTTGCGATTCTCACCCTCTGCATAAGCCTCTTAGCCGCAGTCTCCCTAGTGGGCTGCGGTGGCAGCGGCGGCGCTACCGGAAGCGGCGGTGGCGGCGGAGCAGAAAAGCCAGCCGTGGATATGAGGACCGATTTCATTTGGTTTAAGGTCGAGGTCCCCGAGGGCGTCGAGATCACCGACGTCGCAGGCGACACGGCCGATAGGGCCCAGTTTAAGTTCACCGAGAGCGAGCACGCCAGCGACCGCTTCATCCCCGTCTTCGATCCTGACAAGAACGCCGACGAGCTGTTCGACTACGAGGCAAAGTGGAAGGCCAACTCCGGATGGACCGAGAGCGATCCCGTTAAGTACAACGGCAAGACCTGGCGCAGTGCCTACTTTACGCACTCGGGCGGCGTGACGACCGAGCACTTCACCGACGTTGACGGTGGCAGTGTGTATGTGCGCATCGACAACGTCGAGGAACACAAGGACGCCGTCGAGACCATGATGAAGTCTCTGGAGTTTGCCGACGACATCGCCGAGGCCAAGACCGAGGCCATGGACGTCAAGCTCGACGATATCGAGATCAAGCGTTAAGCGACTGGCGAGTGCAGCGGGAAACACAGGCGCAGTGCAAACAAGCGACGGTACCCCAGAGCTTCGTACCCAGGGAGGGCCGGTAAACCGACCCTCCCTTTCTTATGCCGGTAGCCAACGAACGCGAGGATGCCGGACGCCGGAACCGCTCCAAATGTAGCAACAGTACGAAAACGACAAGCACCCCAACACGTCCGCCCGCCGATTTATTGCGCCGCGCAGACAATTAAACCAGCATCTTTAAACATCTGAGCAGTATAGTGACCAAAACTATCGCATAACCGCACTCTACGAATGGAGAAGTTATGACCGAACACCGCGCCATCAGCCGCCGAGCATTTACGTTGGGCCTTGGACTCGCGGCGTTGTCGCCACTTGCAAGCCTGCCCGAAACCGCCATGCTGGGCATTAGCCCGCGGGCAGCCTTTGCGGACAGCACGGCCGGGCCAGCAGTCAGCCTCGACAATTTCGTCATTCGCCTTCGCCCCGCGGGCTATTTTCGTACCGCAAGCGTTAACGAAGACGGCAACGTCATCGGCAACGTCTGCCATCTGTTTAATGACGGCACGTCCAGCAAGCTCATCCTTGAGAACGTAACGACCAAGAATGACGATACAAACTGGTATGCTATCCGCACCTTGCTCAATTTCGAAGAGCATAAAAAGACGGGCTACAGCATTTGGTCGGTCGATGGCGACTCGGACAAAGACGGAAAGGTCATCCACGTATGGAGCGGCGAGTATGACAACAAGCCCAGCCGCGCTTTTGCGTTCGAGCGGCAATCAAACGGAACCTATATCATCCGAGACCGCACGGTCGAGAAAGAAACCGAGAAAAAAGACATTAAGTACCTGGCAATAGAATCGAACGGCGAAGACCAGGACAACAATAAGATCTGCCATAAGAGTAAGAGCATTCCGTGGGAGCTCGAACTTATCGGTTACGACATGAAAAAGAACGATGCCACGGTTAGCAGCCTCGACTGGATCACGTACAGCAGCTACGTCGATGGGCCATGTTGGATGAAATACGTCGACGACAACAAGTTCCTCGACGAGCTGAGCATCCCGGGTACGCACGATTCGGGCACCTGTAGCGTGGACAACGACACCGAGCCCCAATCCTCGCAAGTAAAATGCCAGCAGGATTACATTCCCACGCAGTTGCTCGAAGGCATTCGCTATTTTGATATCCGGCTCGGAAAGGGCGACAACCCTGGCATCTGCCACGGGGATTTCTACCTATTCAAAAAAGACGGGGACTATCTGCATCTCTCCGATGTCATCGGGTACTTTAAAACGTTTTTGAACGAAAACCCGACAGAAGCGCTCATCATGCTTGTATCACGAGGCAACGACGAGGCTACCGACGAAAGTGTTACGACGGCTTTCGCCAAGGTTTTGGACGACAACCCCAAACTGTTCTATACGTCGAGCCGAATCCCCACGCTACACGAGGTGCGCGGAAAGATCGTTCTGCTGCGTCGATTTAGGCTCGCCGGCAACAGTGTAAGCGGCCACACGTGGGGCCTCGACCTTACCGAATGGGATGACAAGATCAAGGCTCACTCCGACAGCGCCACTATGTGTCTCGTCCAAGACGCGCGGGGCTTTGAAGCCGCGGGGGAAACAGGCGATAAAGAGCCCTATTGCACCAAGGTATACGCCCAGGACAAGTACAAACTCACGGGAACCGACAAGCTCAGCTGGGTCGATAATGCGCTGAAGGAAACGTCCGGGCGCACGCGCAACGAGGTAGATGTCGAGGACGATAACGGGGCCAAGGAGAAAGTCCTGGAGCGTTGCTGGTCTATCAACTACACCAGCTGCACGGGCTTGTCGCACGGAGGCAATCCTTTTACCTCGGCACGAGTAGTCAACGAGCATCTGTATAAGAGCCCGTACATCAATCCCAGCGGCATCGAGGATACAAAGTCAGATTACCTCAAGCACATTGGCATCATCGCATCCGACTTTGTTGATGCGGCGCTGGCCCGGAGCATCTATCAGCGCAATTACGATACGGAGCACAAGCAGACGGCTTCGTACTATCTCCCGTACTATCTCCCGACCCGCATGCGCATGACGTACGGCGACTCGCTGAGCGATGCCTCATTCCAGGATGGCAAGACCGTTGGCGAGGGTCATTTCCGCCTTGCCGACAGCAGCAACGCGCTCAACGCGACAGCTTCGGGCCATGCGTTTGCCATTGAATACGTGGATGTCGACGCCCTGGGCAACGAGACCGTTACGGGGCTGCAGGGCTCTGTGCCCATCGATATCGATCCGCTCGCGCTGACGCCCCATTTTGAGGGACTCGAAGGCCTTAAGGCCGGCGAAGACGTGCGCGCCAAGATTGCGGCATCACTCGAGGGCAAGCTCGAAACCGACGCCTGCACCGCCCAGCTCGAGTTTGTGCACGACGCGGACGGCGCTCCGGGCACGGCAATGGCCGAGGGCGAGGCATTTGCCGCGGGGACGTATTGGGTGCGTGCGAAAGGTCTGTTGGGCGACGCGGCGCAAAACTACACGCTCGCCAGCGATGGAGCCGCAAGCTTTACCGTAGCGGCCTCGGGCAGTGCAGGCGGCACCGGTAGCGGCACGGGTTCCAACGCAGACGGCGCCGACAAGAACGGCGGCGGCAACAAGAGCAAGGGCTCGACCGGAAAACTCGCCGACACGGGCGACGGCTCTGGCGTTGCCGCCGGGCTCGCTGCCGCCGCCGTGGCGACAACGGTCGCCGGCGCGGCGATGCTTGCCAATGACCGCGAAAACGTTGGGGACGACAGCGAATAGGCAAGCCCGCCTTTTAGACACATCGACTCAATTGGGGGGGCGCAGAATACCGTTCTGCGCCCCGATTTTTACCTTAGCCCGAACACCGTTATCGGCTACATCACCATGTTCAGCGCATTCACGAACTCCTGAGCTTGGGAGCGGCTGCTCAGACTAAAGACACAGGCAGTCAACAGCCTGTTACGTAGGAAAACGTCGCGGCCCTTGATCCTGCTGACCCCCGTAATGTCCTTAAGATAAACAATCTCGGTGTGCTTGCCACCAAAAGTGCCCTTCTTGAGCACCTCGATGCGGTTAAGGTAGATCTTGACGTCTTTAAACCTACCCGAACCTTTGTCCTGGAACAGCAGCGTGTTGTTGTCCATACGCGTCACTCCCGCGGGGTTCGCTAAAACTGCCTCTATGGTCACATTTTAACCACCGCAAGGCCCCATGCGATGATGTCAGACAGCACAGCAATTCGTGTCCGCGCGAGGCTTTAAGATAGGTATGCTCAGCTGCATCGATGCGACCGGAATATTCTAGGAGCACGCCTCGTATTATTCGCCATTAGAGGAGGTCTTACCTGGTTTACGTATGGGAATTCGAGTTCTTTGATTCGGACGGCATTGAACTTCCCGTGCCAGACTTCGGACATGAGCCGCGACACGGCGGCAAGATTATCGCTGTAGCCGTCAACCGCGAACTCGGCGACATTCCCGCCGTCACCGCAGTGGATGCCGCGCGTATGCTCGGTGTTAGCTCAGCACGGGTGTCACAACTGCTAAATGCAGGACTGCTGGATTCATGGAAGGATGGCACCAAGCACATGATGTCCAAAGCCTCCATCGAGGCACGACTCGCCGATGCACCAAGGGTGGGACGCCCCAAAGAGGCCCCCGTTGCCGTGTAAGGCGATGCCGCTGTGGGCTTTCATCACCTGACATGCATGGCAGCCAGGAACGCTCGATTCGGGACTCACTGCGCCCCGAATCGAGCTGGGCCCATTGCTGCAGGCTGATTCGCATCCCCGATCCCAAAAAGACAGAAGCGCCACTTGCTTCGTTGAGCCCCAACATCCGACCCCGGCTCCCCCTCGTATCCCCAGCGGCATTTCAACTCCAGGACATGTCGCGATCATGCCCGGTCATCCATGCAAATGGACACCACTCTAACACTGGGGTCAGATATCCCCCGCTGCGGCGTATAGGGTAAAATCTTGTCTGCCGCGGAATCCGCCTGCGGGCAACGCTCCGATCTCCGATTGGGGTGAAGCCTATGAACTTGTTTCTTGAAATCCTGCGCCTCTCGATGTACGCGACCGGCATTGCCCGGAACCTCTACGCGATCTGGCGGGAATATAAGCAGTAACGGATAGCGAAGGGAGTCATAGAAAAGGGCCGGTTGCAGCCGGCCCTAGACGATAATACCTGCGTTGCCCGCGTCTCCGAAGTTTAAGCGCTGAGGAGCGGGTTCCGCGGCACAACCTGATTTTACCCAGTGAGGCAGCTCTTTTGCAGCCGCTCCACTGTTTATTTACATCTGGCACCCTCAAACAATCAGACAGCAGCCCGCACTCCTGAGAGCCGCCCCGCACCCCCGGCCATCACGTTACGGCAACAACCGGCGCTACTCCCCTACTTCCCAAAGATCGCAGCGAACAAGCCCTTGCGTTTGGGCTTTTCCTCTCGGTAAGAACCCTCGGCAACCGCTGCAACCTGGCGCGGTTGCTCGCCGCCTCCACGGCGCACGATCTGGTACAGGAAGGGCGATTTAACGTATTTGACCTCGACGGGCGTGGCGTGCACGGTGCTCTCACCGGACAGATGCAGGCTCGGGCTGAGCGACGCCACGATATGCGTTTCGCGCTTGTCGCTAAACACCACCGCGGCCGCGCGGCCCGTCTGGCCGTTTACGGCAATGCGCACCTGCTCGCCATCGCGGCCGTCTGTCGCCGGACGATCGACAAAGTAGACCGGCACCATCACCAGGCCGTCCTTATGTTTGCGGGCCTTGCGCGCCCACATGCGAATGCTCTTTTTATTGAGCCCCAGTACAGCCTCGGCGTCGTTGCCCGCAACGTCGAGCGCCAACTTATCAATGACCACCTGGTCCTTGGTAGACGCATCGACTGAGACAACGCGAAAGTCACCTTCCTGCATGGCGGGATCGAACGGACCGACCTTGGCAAAGTCCCACGGCTCCAAAATGCCCATGAGGCGAACGTCCAGGTAGTTTGCCCTGGGGTATGCCCAGTCGAGCACCTCGTAGTACACCAAGGCCTCCTTGCTCAGGCCCTTGCCCGGGAAGCTCGCCATCATGCGCAAGTCCGCCAGCGCCATGGGGAAATAGAAGAGCATCATGTCGTTTTGGATCGCGTCTTCCACGTCGTGCCCGGCAAAGGCATCCGGATACTGGCGCACCAGCTGCAGCGCGTTGGCACGTGCCTGCTGCGGCGAGATTTCGCAGGGAATACCCTGCTCGGGCACATACTCCGCACCAACGCCCATGGTCAGGCGCTTGCTAAACGTCCCCGGCTTGAGCAGGTCCGCAATGCCGATCTTATTGCCGCAGGACGGGCACTCAAACACACGCTGCGCTGACTCGCCCTCAAAGGACGCTCCGCAGAAGGGGCAAGGAATGCTCACATGCGTGGCCTCTTGGAACTCCTGCGCCGTGCCGCGATCCTCCCACAGCAGATGTTCCAGGACCGACTGATTGCGCCAGTGCGCATTGAAGAAATACCAGTCCGGGTCCTGCGGGCGCTCGAGTTGCGACACATGCGTGAGTTTGAGCAGTCCATCCACCACCGTCAACGGCGTATGGCGAATACCCAAAGCGCTCTTGGGCTCTCCGGCGTCCGCCTGCCACGGAACCACCGTGCCGCAATAGGCGCACTCAAAGCTGCGCTTAGCCTGGTGCGAGTACATAGGGCCGCCGCAGTTTTGACATTTAATGGCAAACATCTCGTCCATGGAAACGTCCTCCTTTGCACAGGGGCTGTCGACATTAAGTATGTCGAGCAAGCAGGCACATGCCCATACCCATGTGGCCCAAAATGGACCACCCAGGCAGACGAGAAGGCTCGCTCGTTAGCACCGGCAGACTATTGCTGCATTTTCTGAGCATCGGCGCACGGCGCCCCCGTGCGAGCTACACTATCCCCTTAAACATGATTGTGAGGACGACCGCTATGCTATTTGTAAATCGGCTGGTACATACGCTTGTTCCCGGCAGCGAGAGCGAGCCGGTCGATGCATCTTGCCGCACCAACGCGGGCTTTTCCGCAAGCCTCGTCTGCATTGGCCTCAACATCACCCTGTGCCTGGCCAAGGGCATCGCGGGCCTGCTCGCCGGCTCCGTCTCCCTCATCGCCGACGCTTTCAACAACCTCTCCGATGCCTCGAGCAACATCGTGAGTCTGCTCGGGTTCCGCCTTGCCAGCCGCCCGGCAGACGAAGGCCACCCCTATGGCCACGGTCGCTATGAGTACCTAGCCGGCCTGTTCGTCGCCGTCCTGGTTTGCGCCGTCGGCATCAATCTGATCCTCGAGTCGGTCACCAAGATCATCAAGCCTTCCCCCACCGCTTACACGTTCATTTCCCTTGCGGCACTGGCTACGTCCATGCTCGTAAAGCTCTGGATGGCCGCGTTCAACCGCACGCTGGGTAACCGCATCGATTCCGAAACGCTCATCGCCACGGCGCAGGACTCCAAGAATGACGTCATCACCTCGGGCTCGGTCTTGGCGGCGGCGCTTATTTCGCAAGCGACCGGCTTTGATCTCGACGGCTGGGCAGGCCTGGGCGTGGGCATCTTCATTTGCATCAGCGGCATGGGCCTGGTGCGCGACGCCATCAGCCCGCTGTTGGGGCAAGCGCCCGACCCCAAGCTCGTCCAGGAAATCCGCGACAGGATCATGTCATACCCCCAGGTTCTAGGCACGCACGACCTCATGGTGCATGACTACGGCCCCGGCCGTCAGTTTGCCAGCGCACACGTGGAAATGCCCGGCGAGGGCGATGCCTTTGAGCACCACGAGATTCTGGACACCATCGAACACGACATCAAACGCCAGATGGGCATTGGCATTACGCTGCACTGCGACCCCATTGCAACAACCGGTGACGACCTGCGCGGCTGGGTAAAGCGCGGCGTAGCGCAGATCGACCCTGCGCTTTCCATCCACGACCTGCACGAGCACGACGGCTTTGTTTCGTTTGACCTGGTGCGTCCCGACGGCTTTGACATATCCGACGAAGAGCTACTGGAGCTCGTCACGCGCATCGTGCACGAGCGCCGGCCCGATGCATCATGCGTCGTTACGTTTGACTCGGGCTTTAGCTCGCCCGACCGTCCGGCAGAGCAGCTGTAGCCCGCTTAACAGCTAGTTACCCTGTGCGCCCGAAATGCCGTTTTGCAGAGCGTCCCAGGCATTGGTAGCCATATCGCCCAGATTCTGAGCAGTATCACCCAGGTTTTGTGCCGTATCGCCCAGCTCTTGCGCCTTATCTCCCAACTCCTGCGCCTTGTTGCTCAAGTCCTCCAGCGTATTGGAGCTCGAGCTGTCGGTACCGCTTTGGCCGCCGGACGAGTTGCCATAGCTGTTCTTGTGCGTGAGCTGAATCTCCAGGTTGCCGTTGTCGTTATAGTAGGCATTCGTAACAACCCAGTTGGAATCGATGACGGGCGTTGAGCCATCGTCGGTCAGAATCACGGCGTTCGAAAGGTCGGCTCCGCGCGACTTGAGGAGCTTCTTGGCGTTGGACCAGTACTGTCCCGGGATATCGCTCAGGTCGACGGCAGCAGACTGGGTGGTCTCGGCCTGCTCGGTCGTGGCATCGGTCGTGGCGCCCCGCTTGTTGAGCATGCCCGACACGATGGCGAACACGATCGACAAGGCAAAGAAGATCGCCAGCACAATCAGGATTTTCTTGATCACGCTCGACGAACGCGACGGTGCCTTCTCCTCGTCCTCACCATACTGCGGAATCGATTTGGGATACTCGCGATACGGCTGGCACGCATGCGGATCGCGCGACTCATAACGAGACTGGACCTGCGCCGTACGCGGCATATACGTCGTCTGCTGAGGCTGCGGAATGGGATTATGCGGCAGGTTGTTATAAGCATCTGTCGCCGCATTGCCATACGGGTCCGGCGCCGCATTGTCATACGGGTCCTGCGGTGCATAATCAAACGGATCCCGTGGTGTATCGCCGTAGCCTATAACCCGTGTGGGTTCGGCAGACGTCTGCGTCGCGGCGGGGTCGGTATAACCGGGGTTGGAAACAACGCGAGTCGCATCGGCGCTATCGCCAGCCTGCGCGGAACCGTAGCCGCCCATCACGGTCGTCTTGTCCTGGTCCATGCAACGTTTCCTTTCCGTCGCCTGCAAGCATCAAGTTATCCATGCATTCTACCCGCGCAAAAGCCTATGATGGGCAAAGCCCGCCGGTATCTACAAGACATGCGCGTGCCTAAGGATCAAAAAGCCCCGCCGAGCCTTGGTTGAACTGCCTCCCATTTCTTGGACACAAGAAATGGGAGGCTTTTTTATGGC
>NZ_QRTA01000002.1:0-294302 GCF_003457875.1 Collinsella sp. AF28-5AC
ATGGGGACTTGGCTGTTGCTGCCTTGTGGATCGTGCATCCAACTAGGGTCAGCCAAGATTACATTGCCGGGGCCGGAGAGGCATACTTTGTTTTGAGAAGTTCGCGAAGCCCACTTCTCAAAACAAAGTATGCCTCCCCGGCCCTCGCCCGTATTACCCCGCTGGGCGAGCCATAGACGCCGCGTACCGATAGGGTGAGGTGGAGGCTTGAAATTGGTGCTATATTCAGCTTGAGTTGTTAAATGTTAGTAGGAGAGGCTGATATGGGGCTGTTCAAGAAGAAAAACCCGCAGGATGCCTTTGATCCCGATGTGTTTACCATCACGGATACGATTTTGGACCCGCCGCGGTTTACGTTTTTGCCGGCTATCTACCAGGATGCCACGCGTCGCAAGTGGGCCGTGCATCAGCGCGGCGGCGAGCCGAAGATTTTTGACTATGCGGACGTGTTGCAGTGCGAAGTAGCCGAGGCGGGCGATCCGGAGGCCGAGGAAGTGGCCTCAAAACAGGAATTTGCCCAGCGTATCCTGGCAAATCCTGCCAAGGCGGCGAAAATAAACGCTGCCAAGCGTAATATGTGTCTTGGTATGGGCGTTGTTGTGGCGGTTCAGACGGGAAAAGACGAGGTTTCCAAATTAGAGATTCCCGTTATGACCGACGAAGTCAAACGCGATTCAAGCCTATATAAGTCGTATCGGAATGTCGCCGAGAAGATCAAGGCCGAATTTGATGCCATGGGAGGGCTGGTCTAATTTTGGCGGCATACGTTTCTGAATGAGGAGTCTGTGCAATGGCAGGCGAATCTTATGCAATTCCCCCTAAAGATCGTGCTGTTGAGGGAATTCTATGGTATATCCAGCACCATCAGCTTGCCGGCGGCGATCGCCTGCCGGCCGAGCGCGTGCTGTGCGAAGAGATCGGCGTTTCGCGTACGGCGTTGCGCGCCGGTATCACGCGGCTCATCTCGTGCGGAACGCTCGAGAGCCGTCGCGGATCGGGTACGTATGTGTGTCCTCCTAAGCCGCTGAACATCTTCCAGGAAACGTATAACTTTTCCGATGCCGTGCGGACTGCCGGCCTGCATCCCTCTTCTCGTCTGGTTTCCACCGAGACCATCGAGGCGGATAAGACGCTTGCCGACAAGCTTGGGGTGGCTATAGGCGCTCCTTTGCTCCGCATGCAGCGCGTTCGACTTATTGAGGGCGAGCCGGCGTCAATCGAGACGGCTCACGTTAACCTGTCCCTGTGCCCATCGCTTCCCGAGCACGATTTTGAGTGCGAGAGCCTTTACGATGTCTTGCTCAAAGAAGGTGGCGTGCGTGTTGAGCATGGACGTGAGCATATCTCCATCTCGCGTTTGAACGCCGAAGAGGCCGAGCTGCTCCAACAAGAAGAGGAAACGCCGGTGTTCTATGAGAGCACGATCGAATTTGATAAGGACATGCGTTTTGTGGAGCATTGCAAATCGGTGATTTTGCCCACAAAGTTCCGCTTTGCCGATAACGGCGAAAAGAACGGCATGAGGAGCGTGGCAGGTGAACAATGGCTGAAACAGTAGATGCCACCCCGGTTTATATGCGCATTCGACGCCGCATCGAGGAGCGTATCGAGCGCGGTATATATCCCACGGGTTCCATGATTCCGTCCGAAAAAGACCTCGCTGAGGAATTTGGTACGACACGCTTGACCATCCGAAGTGCTGTCGATGAGCTGGTTCGGCGTGGGCAGATTCGACGCGTCCGCGGAAAGGGCGCGTTTGTGGCACAGAAAGTGCCCGTTGCCTACGAGCGAACGGGAGGCTTTCGCGAATCGGTTCGTGCTTCGGGCGGCGAGCCGTCCGTCCGCATCCTCGCGCGTTCCAAGCGTTATGCGGGCCCATATTATGCCAACCTGTTTGGTATTGCGGAGGACGATTTACTGTATTCGATTCGGCGTTTGAACTGCGTCAACGGCGATCCCGTATCGATTGAGATGGCGTTCATCCCGTGCCCGCTGTTTCCCACAATCGAAGATATTGACGTGTCGGTCTTCAGTTTGTACGAGACCTATGAGATGTTGGGCCGAAAGCCGGTCATGGCACAGGAAAAGCTCGATATCGAAGCGCTGGGCGCGCGAGATGCCGGCCTGCTTGGACTGGAGCAGGGCGATCTTGCCTTGACGCTTGAGTGCGTGAGCTTCGATGCGAGCGGCCAGGCGATCGAGTACGTCAAGTCGTTTAACCGCGGTGATGCGGGTGGATATACCTATACGTACTAGCTGGTTTTTTGCATAACGGGCTGAAAAGCTGACGGAATTTTGATTCGTTGAGCAGACTGCATATACAACCTTACATGGCTCAAAATCGACCGTTCGCCGATGGGGATAAATTAATCGACAAAGAGGTATCAAAAAGCCGTAACCTGTAACTGTGATTGGTATCAAATACTAATGATTTGTTACGAGGTGAGACGATGAAGACGCTCGATTACGTTCAGCTTGCCCATGTGCGTATGGGAGAGAACCTCGAGCGTTCGTCTGAGCTGGTAGCGCAGCTCGTTGATATTTTCCAGCCCGGTTCTTTTGACGCGCTGCGCATCGTTGCTTCGGGTTCGTCGCGCCATGCCGCCGATTGCGCCCGAGATTACCTGCAAGATGCGCTGCAGATGCAGGTGTCCGTTGTGACGCCCGAGGCCTTCGTCGATTTTGAACACACCTATCCACAGCATGCGCTTAACATTGCCGTCTCGCAGAGCGGCTATTCAACCAATACGATTGCGGCGCTCGATTACATGCGCGCACACGATATGGCTGCAGTTGCGCTCACGGCAAACGTCGAGGCACCCATCAAGGAACACGCTGACATCGTTCTTGACTACGGTGTGGGCGTCGAGTCGGTGGACTTTGTGACTCTGGGCGTCGAGGTTCTCGTTGAGTACCTGGTGCTCTTTGGTATTTACGGCGGTCAGGCGCGCGGAACGATTGACGCCAAGGGCGTTGCTCAGCGTCTTGATGACCTGCGCGAGGCTATCCAGGCTAATGCCGTGATGTGCAAGACCGCCGAGGCATATGTCCAAGATCACATGCTCGAGCTTTCTGAGCACATGCCCGCCATGGTCGTCGGCAACGGCCCCAACTATGGTGTTGCCGAGGAGGCAGCGCTCAAGCTGAGCGAGACCATCAAGATTCCTGCCATGCATCACGAAGGCGAGGAGTTCGTCCACGGTCCCGAGATGCAGATCGTTCCGGGCTATCTGGTGTTTATCGTCGACGATCTGCAGGGGTCGGAGCGTCTTGCGAATATCGCCGATGCGCTATCGAACGTTACGGCAAAAACGGTGCTGCTCACGGCCCATCCCAAGGGTAGGGCTCACGAGGTTGCGGTGCCTCAGGTGGCTCCGCTGCTCAGCGCAATTCCCAATCTTGTGTTCTTCCAGACGATTGCGGCCATGATCGCCGAGCGTCTGAAGTCATGGAACGTGCACCCGTATCTCGATGCCGTCTCCAAGCAAATGGAGGTCAAGGCAGAGGGCTACGAAGAGTCAGTCAATGCGCTTAAGGCCAAAGCGGCTGAGTGTTACGGAATGTAAGCGGGTTTTGATGCCCGTTGGCATGGGGGATGTGGAAACAACCCCAGAAAGGAGAGACAAATGAAGGAAACCGAGAAGATCGAGATCATGCATTTCGACCAGGAGGGCTATCTCGAGGACGGCAAGGCGCTCTACGAGACCGGCAAGAAGATGACCGCGCTCGCCGACAAGGTCGCCGACGAGGGCTACGACGCCGTGTTCCTGATGGGCGTCGGCGGCACCTGGGACGAGCTCATGCAGCTCGAGTACCTCATGAACAAGTTCGGCGACCGCGACCTCGAGGTCTACCTGATCCACGCCGCCGAGTGGAACGTCATGGGCCACAAGCGCATGACCGAGAAGTCCGTCGTGCTCACCGCCTCCGAGTCCGGCACTACCCCCGAGGTCCTCGAGGCCGTCAAGAAGATGAAGGAAAAGGGCATTCGCGTCTACGCCATGACCAAGCCCGAGGGCCCCATCGGCCAGGCTGTCGGCGCCGAGAACTGCGTCGCCATGGCTTCTGACCATGGTTCGGGCGGCTGCGAGAAGGGCTACTACCTCGCCGACTGCTTCGGCCTGCGCCTGCTCAACCGCCGCGGCTGCTTCCCGCAGTTCGATAAGTTCATCGAGCAGACCAAGGACGTTTGGACCCACCTGGTCGACATCCGCAAGCGCTTCGAGCCGCGCGCCGAGGAGCTCGCCAAGAAGTACGCCCTGGCCCCCTACACCATGTTCATCGGCTCCGGCGCCCTGTGGGGCGAGACCATCCTGTTCTCGATGTGCATCCTCGAGGAGATGCAGTGGAAGCGCACCCGCTACATCACCTCGGCCGACTTCTTCCACGGCACCCTCGAGCTCGTGGAGCCCGGCGTCCCGGTCTTCCTGTTCATGGGCGAGGACGAGAACCGCAAGCTCGACGAGCGCGTCCGCGCGTTCCTCAACCGCGGCGTGACCGGCGACACCGACATCAACATCATCGACACCGCCGAGTTCGCGATCCCCGGCCTTGACGACGAGTTCCGCGTCATCGTGTCTCCGTGGATCCTCTCCTCGCTGATCACCGATCGCCTTGCCGCTTACTACGAGACGGTCACCAAGCACAACCTCAACTACCGTCGCTACTATCACCAGTTCGACTACTAATAGTTGACCACTCATTTAAGAAGCACCCTGCCCGGGCGCATGCGTCCGGGCATTTTTATGCCGAAATTCGCTAGGAAGGGGATCGAATGAGGCAGTTTATCGTGGCGTCCCATGCTCATTTCGCGTCTGGAATCGTCGAGAGCATCGGTCTGCTCTCCGGCGAGCGCGAAAACGTCCATGCGCTGTCTATGTATGTCGACGGAAACGAGGACCTGGTCAAGGAGGCTGCAGCGATTCTGGACGGCTTTGCCGCGGACGATGAGGTCGTCGTTTGCACCGACCTCTTTGGCGGCAGCGTCAACAACGAGTTCACCAAGATCGTCCAGACGCGCCCCAACACGCACCTGGTGACCAATATGAACCTGCCACTCCTTATTCAGCTGCTGTTCGTGCCCGACTCCACCCCGATCGATGAGGCCATTCGCCAGATCGTCGAGGCGGACGACACCAAGGTCAAGTACGTCAACGACCTGCTGGGGCAGGCCGAACTCGATGAGTTTTAATCGTTAGGAGCACATCATGATTCAGATGATTCGCGTGGACTATCGACTGCTTCACGGCCAGGTTGCCGTTAGCTGGACCTCGGCTCTGGGTGCCGACTGCATCCTGTTGGTGAGCGACACGGTCCTCAATGACAAGCTTCGCCTGCAGGCCCTTTCCCTTGCAAAGCCTGAGGGATGCAAGGTCGTCGTCAAAAACACCGAGGATGCCGTCAAGGCGCTTCAGAGCGGTGTGACCGACAAGTACAAGCTCTTCGTGGTTTGCGAGACGATCCAGCAGGCCGGTGCCGTCGCCAAGGCGATGGGCGTCAAGAAGATCAACCTCGGCAATGTTGCCTTTAGCGAGGATGCCCGCCAGGTCTCGACCAGCGTATTTCTCACGCCCGAAAACGAGGCATACGTCAAAGAGCTGCTCGGCGAGGGCTACGAGCTGTTCATTCAGATGATTCCGGCAGATGCGAAGACTGACGCCGCGAAGGTCATCGGTTAGGGGCCGTCATGGTTATCAAGACAATCCTGATTTTCCTTATTGCCCTTTTGGGTTATTCCGAGTGGCTGACGGGCACGAGCTACCTCCAGCGCCCGATCGTGCTCGGACCTCTGGTTGGCCTTGTCATGGGCGACATGGTGACCGGCACGATCATGGGCGCCACGATGGAGCTTGCCATGGTCGGCGCCATCTCGGTCGGCGCCTATAACCCGCCCGATACGATTTCCGGCACTATCCTGGGCGTGTCGCTTGCCATGCAGGCCGGCGCGGACGCTTCGGCGGCCCTGACCCTGGGTATTCCTATCGCCACGATCGTCCTGGCGCTCGACACGGCCCTGGGCCAACCGGTCATGCTGCTGCTGGTGCACCGTATCGACAAAAACGTCGAGGACGGAGACACCAAGGCCATCACGCGCAACATGCTCATCGCCGGTTACGCGCAGAGCTGGTGCGGCCTGCTGATTATTCCCCTGGCATTCTTCTTTGGTGCCGATGCTGTTGCCAGCCTGCTCAACATCATCCCCGATTTCGTTCAGACCGGCATGGATGTCGCCGCCGCCTTCTTGCCCGCACTCGGCTTTGCGATGCTGGCGCAGATGATTATGAACAAAACAGTGGCTCCGTTCTTCTTCGCTGGCTTCTTCCTCGTCGCCTACTTTGGCATTAGCACGACGGGCGTGGCGATCTTTGCCGCGATCATCGTCGTCGCGATGACGGTTTTGGGTGATAAGAAAAAAGCGGAGCAGCCCGCAGCAGCAACCGAGGATCCTGCGATTGGGAGTGGGTTCGATGAGTTTTAAGTTTGAGTCTTCTTACGACGGGCTGATTTCCCGCGCAGACCTTAAGAAGCTGTTCTGGCGCTCGATTCCCTATGAGCATTCCTGGAACTACGAGCGTATGGGCCATATCGGCTTTATGTGGGCCCTTATGCCGATCCTTCGCAAGCTGTATCCGCAGGATGCGGACTTTAAGGCCGCCCTCAAGCGCCATATGGAGCTCTATAACGTCACACCGTACATCTCGACGCTCCCCATGTCCATTGCTGCCGCAATGGAAGAGGTCAACGCTACTGACGATAGCTTTGACACGAGCGCGATCTCTAATGTCAAGCTTGCTTTGATGGGACCGCTGTCCGGCGTGGGCGATGCCTTCTACTGGGGCACGCTGCGAATTTTGGCAACGGGTGTCGGCACGTCGCTGGCGCTGCAGGGCTCTATTCTTGGCCCGATTTTGTTCCTGCTCGTGTTCAACGTCCCTCACTACATTATCCGTTACCTGCTGACGTTTGTGGGATATCGCTTTGGCTCGGACATGATCAGCAAGGTCCAGGAATCGGGCATTATGGACACGATCGTCAAGATGGCCTCTATCATGGGCGCCATGGTGATCGGTGCTATGACCATGGAGATGGTCACCGTGGACATTCCGCTCATGGTCGGCGCGGGCGATGGCGCTCAGACGCTCGCCGAGCTGCTCAACGGAATCTTCCCGGGCTTTGTCACGATGGGGCTGTTTGGAATCGTCTATCTCATGCTCAAGAAGAAGATGAATCCGCTGCTCATCATGCTCGTGATCCTACTCGTGAGTATCGCCGGCGCGTTCTTTGGAGTGCTTGGTGTTCAGTAGGGCATCCGTCATAATTAAAACAATGTAAGAGGGGGCGTCGCGCACACTGTGCTGCGGCGCCCTTTTGCCGAAAGGTGGACAAGATGGAGTATCCACAGCTTGCCGTCATGAATATCAGCCATCGCTATTTTGACCTTGAGGAGTTCTTTTCCTCGGCAGCGGCCTCGGGCTACACGTGTTGCGAGCTTTGGACCGGGGCGATGCATCTGTATGTCGATTGCCATGGATACGATTCGCTCGAGCAGGTGCGGGAGCTGTCACAGCGGTATGGAGTTCGGATTGTGGGACTTTGTCCCGAACAGAACAACCCCAAGCCGTGGAATATCGCGGCGCGCGGGAATGAGGCGCGTGCCCGCACGCTCGCGTACTTTAAGAACGTTGTGGATATCGCGGCGGAACTTGGAGCCGAGCAGGTCATGGTCTCGAGCGGCTGGGCATTTTTGAACGAGCCGATCGAGGACGCGTGGGGTCGCAGCGCCTCGATGCTGCGTGCGATTGCCGAGCATGCGGGAGAACGCGGCGTGCGACTGGTGCTCGAAGCCCTACAGCCGGTTGAGTCGATGATCGTGAACTCGGCGGCCGATACGAAGCGCATGATCGAGGCAGTTGATCATCCGGCACTTAAGGCGTGTCTGGATATGGGCGCCATGGCGGTGGCGGGGGATACCATCGACGATTACTTCGATCTGCTTGGCGATGATGTCGCCCACGTGCATTTTGTCGATGTTGCGGCAGATGGCACGACGCATCTTGCCTGGGGTGACGGCGACCGCGATATGCGGGCTGACCTGGATAGGCTGGTGGCGCGCGGCTATCGCGGAGTTGTTTCGGCCGAGACCTATGACGGGCGCTATTTTGCCGACCCCGCAGCTGCCGATGCGCAGGTAATGGCAGAGTATCGTCGTGCGATTGGCGCCTAGGTGGGGTTGGGCTGCGGCAATCTGCCCCATGTTTCCAAATGAATACGGTGTGAGCGGCTGCGACGGATTTCCCCCGCAAACACTCTAGTATGCTAAAGTACCCAGAAGACCGGCGGAGCTATGCCGGTCTTCTGTTCTATGCGAAGCACAGCATGAGGAGGCTCACCAGATGACGGCCACACCGTGGGGATTCCGGGACATATTGCCCGAGGAGGCTCAGGCGCGCGAAGAGATCGCATGTACGGTGAAGGGCTGCTTCAGGGAGCATCATTACCTTCCGGTCGAGACGCCGCTGCTCGAGGACAAGGGCTCTCTCGAGGAGGGCGGCCGCATTGCGGACACCCCGTTTAAGCTCTTTGATGACGACGGTCGCCTGCTGGTGGTCCGTCCCGACAACACGCTGCCGATCGTTCGCCTGGTTTCGACTCGCATGCGCGCGGCCGATCTGCCGCTGCGCCTGCGCTACGAGGCGCCGGTGGTCCGCGAGTGCCAGCGCAATGCCGGCGGCTCGCGTCAGTTTACGCAACTGGGCTTTGAGCTCATCGGTGTGGGCGATACCGCGGGCGATGTCGAGATCGTCTCGCTGGTGGCCGAGGCCGTGCGCAAGTTGGCGCTTCCCGATGCGCGCATTATCGCGGGCAGTGTGCGTCCGTTTAAGGAGCTGCTTGCGGCCTGCGAGGATCGCGAACTGGCTGCCGAGGCATTGCGTTGCGTGCACGCCAACGACTTTGTGGGCCTCGATGTCCGTGTGGCGGCAAGTGTCGGGCCCGATGCCGTCAAGGCCGCCATTAGCGAGCTGCCGCGCCTACACGGTGGCCCCGAAGTGCTCGACCGCGTGGACGCGCTGTTGGAGGCCGCCGGCATCGCCGCGCCGCTGACGCGCGAACTGCGCGCCCTAGTCGAGGGTCTGGCCCCCGAGGACGCCCAGGTGCTGTCGTTCGACTTCTCCATCATGAACTCGTTCGATTACTACACGGGCCTGGTCTTTAAGGCCTATGCCGGCGGCCTGCCCGATCCGGTCGGTTCGGGCGGACGATACGATTCCATCTTTACCGGTGCATTTGGCGACGGCATCGAGGTGCCGGCGGCGGGCTTCGCCTTTTCGCTCGAGCGTCTGGAGGCCGCGCGCACCTCGGCCGAGGACGCCGCTTCCGACGGCGATCACGCCGTGGGCCGTGGCGCCGAGGGTCCGCTGCGCATTGCCGTGCCCAAGGGCTCGCTTAAGGCCGACACACTCGACGTGCTCGAGGCAGCGGGCTTGGACGTCTCTGAGTTACGCGACCCCGGCCGTCACCTGATCGTGCGCGGTCGCGACACGCGTGCCGGTGAGGGTGCGGTCGGCGATATCGAGTTTGTCATCGTGCGTCCCAGCGACGCGCCCGCTTTTGTGGGCTGTGGCGGTGCCGACTGCGGCATATGCGGTTGGGACTCGCTTATCGAGGCAGACCTTAACTTGCTGCAGCTGGTCGACCTGGGCTACGGCCTGTGCACGTTTATCGAGGCGGAGCCCGCGTGGCGCGCCGGCCAGGCCGAGCGCAACTATGCCCGCCGTGGGTCGCTTCGCGTGGCCACCAAGTATCCGTGCATCGCGAGCGCCTGGTATGCCGAGCGCGGCGTGAACGCCGATATCGTCTCGCTGCACGGCAACATCGAGCTGGGCCCCATCGTCGGCATGACTGATCGCATCGTGGATATTACTGCCACGGGTGCCACGCTGCGCGACAACGACTTGGTCATCACCGGTCGCATCATGGACTGCACGGCCCGCTTCTTTGTCAACCCGGGTGCCGCGCGCTTAGATCCGCGCGTGCGCAACCTTGCCGATCGCTTGGCGGCAGCCGTGAAGGACAAGCATTTTGAGCCCGTTGCGGGCTCGGCACAATAGCGCGAGCACGCACGGGCGCCCCAACGTCCGGGCGGCGGGCCGACTGACGCCGCCGCCCGGTCTCTCGTTTTTCGAACAAAACCTCGACCGATAGGGGATACCGATATGAAGACCATCAAGCTTGCTCCCGGTGAGCGCCTCGTTACCAACCAGCTCAACCGCAAGGGCGTGCTGCCGCAAAACATCGTCGACGCTGCCCGCGATATCGTGGCCAACGTGCGCGCTAACGGCGATGTCGCGGTGCGCGATTGCTGTCGGCGTTTTGATGGTGTTGAGCTGCAGAGCTTCCGTCTGCCGCAAGAGCAGATCGATGCCGCGCTCGAAGGCCTCGATCCCGCTTTTGTCGCCGCGCTCGAGAAGGCTGCGCGTCAGATTCGCGAGTTCCACCAGCGCGAGGTCGAGCAGAGCTGGTTTACCACGCGCCCGGACGGCACGATGCTCGGCGTTAAGGTGACCCCGCTTGCCGCTGCCGGCATCTACGTGCCGGGCGGTCGTGCGCAGTATCCCTCCACGGTGCTCATGAACGCCATTCCCGCCAAGGTTGCCGGCGTCAAGCGCGTGGTCATGGTGACGCCGCCGCAAAAGGACGGCCTGATCAGCCCCTACACGCTCGCCGCGGCAAAGCTCGGCGGCGTGGGCGAGATCTATATGGTGGGCGGCGCTCAGGCTGTGGCCGCGCTGGCGTACGGCACCGAGACCATTCCGCGTGTCGACAAGATCACCGGTCCGGGCAACGCCTTTGTTGCCGCCGCCAAGCAGATTGTCTCGGGCGACGTGGGAATCGACATGGTTGCCGGTCCCTCCGAGGTCTGCGTGCTGGCCGACGCCACGGCCAAGCCTATGGTGGTCGCGGCCGACCTGATGGCCCAGGCCGAGCATGATCCGCTGGCGGCCTGCTATCTGGTGACCTGCGACGAGCAGTTTGCGCGTGAGGTTGAGGCAGGTATCGACATTCTGGTGGCGCAGTCGCCGCGTGCCGAGATCACGCGCGCCTCGCTCGACAACGAAGGCACCATCGTGGTGGCCGCCGATATGGCTGCCGCCGTCGAGGCCGTGAACACCGTGGCGCCCGAGCACCTGGAGCTGCACTGCAAGGATGCGATGGGCCTGCTCGGCGGCATTCGCAACGCCGGCGCCATCTTTGTGGGCGCCTGGAGCTCCGAGCCGCTCGGCGATTATGTTGCCGGCCCCAACCACACGCTGCCGACCGGCGGCACGGCCATGTTCTCCAACCCGCTTTCGGTCGAAGAGTTCGTTAAGCGCTCGAGCGTCATTTGCTATACGCCCGAGGGCCTGCTCTCCGACGCTCCCGCCACACAGCGTCTGGCCGAGGCCGAGGGCCTGTGGGCGCACGCGCTATCCGCCGCCCTGCGTCGCCGTGTGCTGGAGCAGGGCGAGGATGCCGTGAGTGCCGAGTCTCTGGCCGCGGCCGACCTGACCAAGGTCGCTTGGCCGGGTGACGCCGTGGCGACGGTTGCCGAGGGCGTTGACCTGGCGGCTGCGGGCGCGGATGGCGTTGGCGCGACCGGCGAGGAGGCCTAACATGGCCGAACTCACGCCGCGCATGAAGGAGCTCGTCCAGCCCTACCTGGCCGGCATTGAGCCCTATGATCCCAACTTTACGCCCACGCGCATCAATCTTTCGGCCAACGAGAACACCTATCCCGTGCCCGCTGTCGTGCGCAAGGCGGTTGATGCGGCCTTGGCTGCTACGCCGCTCAACCGCTACCCCGATCCCATGTCCAACGACCTGCGCGACGAGCTTGCCGCTTGGCATGGCGTGGCTCGCGAGAATATCTGCGTGGGCAACGGCGGCGACGAGTTGCTCTATAACTACCTGCTGGCGTTTGGCGGCGCGGGACGGACCTTGCTCAACTGCCCGCCGTGCTTTAGCGAGTACGCGTTCTTTGCGTCGCTTTGTCAGACCGAGGTGCGCGATGTGTGGCGCGATCCGGTAACCTTTGAGCTCGACCAAGCGGCTGTGCTCGCCGTGGCGCCGGAGTGCAACCTGGCCATCGTGACCTCGCCCAACAATCCCACGGGCGATGTGGCACCGCTCGACTTTGTCGCGGCCCTGTGCGATGCGTGCCCCGGCATGGTCATGGTCGACGAGGCCTACGTTGAGTTTGCGGACGATTCGTTTGGCGCGGCCACCACGGCGCAGGGGCTTATCGCCGAGCATCCCAACCTGGTGATTCTGCATACGCTGTCCAAGGCGTTTGGCGCCGCCGGCACGCGTCTGGGCTATGTGATCGCGGCGCCCGAGGTCATCGATGTGTTTGCGGCGATTCGCCAAATCTACTCGGTTAACGTGCTAAGCCAGGCCGCCGCGCTTGCCTGCGTACGTGCCCGCGATGCGTACGCACCCGTGGTGGCACAGGTTGCATCTGAGCGCGAGCGCGAGCTGTGCGCCCTACGCGCAATGGCTGCCGAGGGTCTGCCCGTGGAGGCGTGGCCGAGCGCGGCGAACTTTGTGCTCGTGCGCACGCCGCATGCCACGCGCGTGCGCGAGCGTCTGCGCGACGAGTATTCGATTTTGGTGCGCGACTTTAGCTACGCGCCGGGGCTCGCGGACTGCCTGCGCATTACCGTGGGCACCCCGCAGGAAAACGACGAGGTACTGGCAGCGTTTGCCGCGCTGGTGAAGGAGGAGATGTAGATGGACCGCTATGCCGAGGTAACCCGCAAGACGGGCGAGACCGACATTGTCGTAAAGCTCGACCTGGACGGATCTGGCGTGTGCGATATCTCGACCGGCGTGCCGTTTTTCGACCACATGCTCAACGCTTTTGGCCGCCATGGTCTGTTCGATCTGACGGTGCACGCGGTGGGCGACGTCGAGGTCGATGCGCATCACACCGTCGAGGACACGGGTATTGTACTGGGCGAGGCGTTTCGCCAGGCGCTGGGCGACAAGGTGGGC
The DNA here is from genome assembly GCF_003457875.1 of Collinsella sp. AF28-5AC. Classification (NCBI taxonomy): domain Bacteria; kingdom Bacillati; phylum Actinomycetota; class Coriobacteriia; order Coriobacteriales; family Coriobacteriaceae; genus Collinsella; species Collinsella sp. AF28-5AC. The sequence goes on from NZ_QRTA01000002.1 coordinate 13,033, forward strand.
ATTACGCGCTTTGCCGACGCGGCGATCGCCATGGACGAGACGCTTGTGATGGCTGCCGTTGATATTTCGGGCCGTGGGCAGGCCTACTGCGAGCTGCCCGTACCGACTGAGCGCGTGGGCAGCTTCGATACCGAGCTGGCCGTCGAGTTCTTCTACGCCTTTGCGCGCGACGCCAAGCTCACTCTGCACGTGCGCGAACTGGCGGGCGGCAACTCGCATCACATTATCGAGGCCGCCTTTAAGGCCGTGGGCCGCACGATGCGCCAAGCCTGTGAGCTGGACCCTCGCGTGCAGGGCATCCCCAGCACCAAGGGTTCACTGTAACCGCCACAAGGGTAAAAACCACCACGAAGGTGCCTGTCCCCTTTGTGGTGGTTTTGGATGATGGGAAAAGGGAGGGTCGCGTGGGCGAACCGAAGATTGTGGTGGTCGACTACCACAAGGGCAACTTGTCGAGCGTTGTGCGCGGGCTTGCGCGCGCCGGTGCCGCCGCCTGCACGTCGGACGATCCGGAGCAGATCCGCAACGCCGACGGCCTGGTCATCCCGGGCGTGGGCGCGTTCTATGACGCGATTGTCTTTATGCGCCAAAGCGGCGAGGCGGCGGCCGTGCTCGACGCCGTTGCCGCCGGAACTCCGCTGCTCGGCATCTGCCTGGGCCTTCAGCTATTTTTTGAGCGCGGCAACGAGGGCGTGCCGGCGGACGAAGGCGCGGACGCGGACGACGATGCCTCCGAGCAGGCTGGCGGTCCCTGGGTCGATGGCCTGGGTATTATGCGCGGTTCGTGCACACGCTTGGAGTCGAGCCGCCTGAAGGTGCCGCACGTGGGCTGGGACCAGGTGCACATGACGCCCGCCGGCGCGGCCGATCCGCTGCTTGCTGGTTTTGCCGAGGGTGCCAACATGTACTTTACCCACAGCTACGCGGTGGCCGACGACGCCGATGCCGCCGATGTGCTGGCGCGCACGCACTATACGCGGAGCTTCCCGTGCATCGTGCGCCATGGCAACGTGTGGGGCTGCCAGTTCCATCCCGAGAAATCCTCCGCGCTGGGTCAGCGCATCCTTAAGAACTTCGTCAACATCGTCGAGGAGGCTGGCCGATGATCCTGTTTCCCGCAATCGATCTGATCGGCGGCAAGGTCGTGCGCCTGGAGCGTGGCGACCGCAGCCGCTGCAAGGTATATTCCGACGACCCCGTGGCCGTTGCTCGCTCGTTTGCCGAGCAGGGCGCAAGCTGGGTGCACGTCGTCGACCTGTCCGCTGCCTTTGGCGAGGACGAGGACACATGCGCTGCCAACTCGGCGGCGATTAAGGCCATCTGCGGCGTCAACGGTCTGTCCGTGGACGTGGGCGGCGGCGTCCGCTCGCTCGCGCGCATCGACGAGTTGGCCGGCTACGGTGCGCGCCGCATTGCGCTGGGCACCGTGCTGGTGACCGAGCCGGGTTTTGCCGAGGTGGCAGCCAAAGGTTTTGGCGAGCTGTTGGTGGCCGACATTGCCGCATACGACGGCCAGGTCAAGGTGAACGGCTGGCGTGATGGCGCGGGCGTGGCACTCGACGATGCCGTGGCACAGCTCACCGAGCTGGGTTTTAAGCACCTGGTCTACACCGACATCGCGCGTGACGGCATGCAGACGGGCATCGATGTGGCGGCGTATCGCCATGTGGCCGAGGTCGCGGGCTTTCCCGTCGTGGCATCGGGTGGCATCTCGACGCTCGACGACATCCGTGCGCTGGCCGCAGTGGGTGAGGGCGCGATTGAAGGTGCTATTACCGGTCGCGCGCTCTACGAGGGCAACTTTACGCTGGTACAGGCGCTGGCCGCCGCCCGAGGGGAGGAGTAGTCCATGCTTACCAAACGTGTGATTCCCTGCCTGGACGTCAAGGACGGCCGTGTGGTCAAGGGCGTCAACTTTGTGAGCTTACGCGATGCGGGTGATCCGGTGGAGCTGGCGCGTGCCTATGACCGCGAGGGTGCGGACGAGGTCGTCTTCCTGGACATTACCGCCACGAGCGACAACCGTGCGACGACTATCGAGATGGCGGCGCATGCGGCCGAGGAGCTCGCTATTCCCTATACCGTGGGTGGCGGTTTCCGCGACTTGGCGGGCATGCGGACCATGGTTGCCGCCGGTGCCGATAAGGTGTCGCTCAACTCTGCCGCCGTGCGTGACCCGTCGCTGATCAGCCAGGCTGCCGCGGCGTTTGGCAGCCAGGCCGTGGTCGTGGCGATCGATGCCAAGCGCGTTGGTTTGCCCGGCGCATCCGGTGCCGACAAGTGGGAGGTCTTTACCGCGGGAGGCCGCAACGCCACGGGCATCGACGCGGTGGCGTGGGCCGAGGAGGCGGCTCGCCGCGGCGCCGGCGAGATCCTGCTGACCAGCATGGACCGCGACGGCACCAAGGCTGGCTTTGACCTGGCGCTCACCCGCGCCGTGGCGCGCGCGGTGCCGATTCCGGTGATTGCGAGCGGCGGCGTGGGCACGCTCGAACATTTTGCCGAGGGCGTGATCGAGGGCGAGGCTGATGCCGTGCTGGCGGCCAGCGTCTTTCACTTTGGGACGTTCAGCATTCGCCAGGTGAAGGAGTATATGGCCTCTCAAGGTATTCCCGTGAGATTGGATTTTTAAATGGAGCAAGTGGCAACTGCGTCCGAGCTTAAATACGACGCCCGTGGGCTGATTCCTTGTGTGGTTCAGCAGTACGACACCGGCGAGGTGCTTATGGTTGCTTGGATGAACGAGGAGTCGGTGGGGCTTACGCTCAAGACCGGTACCACGTGGTTTTGGAGCCGCAGCCGCCAGGAGCTCTGGAACAAGGGCGCGACGAGCGGCAACATGCAGGCGGTCAAGGAGCTTTGGGCCGACTGCGATAGCGATACGCTGCTGGTCAAGGTCGACTCGCCGGGCCCGGCCTGCCATACCGGCAACCGTACCTGTTTCTTTAAGAAACTCGCGTAGGGCGGGCGCTCGATTAGACGCTCGGCCACCAGAAAGGATTGAACCATGGGTGTGCGCACCGCAAACGTTCAGGATGGAAATATCGGTGAGACGCTGACAGGTCTGGCCGAGGTGATTCACGGTCGTCGTGATGCATCGCCGCAGGAGAGCTATACCGCGCGTCTGCTGACCGACGTCGAGGACGAGCTGCTCAAGAAGCTTGCCGAGGAGGCAAGCGAGGTGATCATGGCCTGCAAGGATAACGATCACGATCACATCCGCTACGAGGCCGGCGACCTGGTCTACCACTTGCTCGTGACGCTTGAGCGCTACGGCATCACCCTCGACGAGTTGGCCGGCGAACTCAACGCCCGCCGCCACTAGTCATTGGGGACGTTCTTAAACGACTAGTCGTTTGGGACAGTCTTTGTTGGTGTAACGGGGTCATGGAAGTTGCGGTGAAATAGGGACTGTTTAAGCGCTTCATCAGGCAAAACAATCCCTATTCCACCGCAACTTATGAAGGGATGGCTAGGCGAGGGGTGTGGATTCCCATTCGCCGGTGGGGTGGGGGACGTCGAAGGCTCGGTAGCCACAGTCGTAGGCGTGTGCCTGGGCCTCACGGATGTTCCAGCAAATGTCGCAGGCGCGGTGTGCGTCCGAGCCAAAAGTGATCGGCACCTCGGCGTGGGCAAAGCGGCGCAGCAATCCGGTCGCGGGATAGTAGTCTTCGAGGCCCTTGCGCGGTGCGGCGGTCGAGACCTCAACGCGGCGGCCTGTATCGTGCGCGCACTCGGCCATCTGCTGCCAAAACGGTGCGGGGTCTAAGTCGGGCGCAAAGCCTTCCTTCGAAAAGCGCATGACCAGGTCGGGATGGGCCATTACGTCAAAGTTGAGTGAGCTTTCGCAAGCGCGGCACCAGTCGTCGACGTAGCGCTCCCACACGCCGTGTACCCCCAGGTTTTCCCAAACATGCAGGTTGGTGTCATCATCGATCCAGCCGCAAAGGGAATCGGGTGTATCGGGGCGAGCGACGTTTTCCGTTCCCGCCGTACCCGCGGCACCGGCCATGATATCGCCTGGGTTGCCAATCCAATGCACGCTGCCCAGGCGTACGACGGCGTCCTGGGACCAGCGCTCAACCAAAGGCTCGCAGCCCTCGTACCAATCGCATTCAAAGCCATAGATAAGCTCGAGCTCCGGCGCGATTTGCGCGGCAAGCTTGCGGGCATCCTCAAAAGCCAGACGATGTGCCGGCAGGTCGCCCTCAGTAACCTGCACTTCGCAGTTGGCATCCATGCTGGCGGGCAGTGTGAGATGGTCGGCCGAGACCATGACGCGGCAGCCGGCCGCAGCAGCGGCGCGAACGTTGTCTTCAAACGAGGCATGGCCGTCCGAGAACGAGGTGTGGGTATGGCAATCGACCAGCGGGCAGGCAGACATGGCGACTCCTTTGCATTTGGCGAATCCGCTCCATTGTAATGTTGCAGCTCTCAACACGCCGCGCGCCGGAGCTCGAAATCGATTGGAAAGGCTGCGCGGCGCGGCCTCGCTTGCTCCAATACATGTACATCAGCCTCCAAAAGCTGCAAATAATGACATGTTTGGAGGCTGATGTACATGTTTGGCCGGGGCGGTGGAGTGTCGGTTTCTTGTCGACAAGGAAAATCGCGCTCATCACGCGCCGTCACACTCGCGCAGCCTGCGATGTGCTAGCGTTTGGGTGAACAAAACGAGCCCGCGCGGAAAGGATCCAGACCGTATGCAATGCGATAGCACATCCCCGCTGTCTCGCGAGACTGATGCGCCCGAAACTATCGTCAAACTGGAGTGCGACATCGATGATGCGTCGCCCGAGGTGCTTGCCTACGCTGCCGATTGCCTGCGCAAGGCCGGCGCCCGCGAGGTGCATTGGTTGCCGCTTTACTGCAAAAAGGGCCGCCCCGGCTGGCAGCTGCAGGTAATCTGCTCGCACGATGATATCGAGCGCTTGCAGACGATTATCTTTTTGGAGACCACGACCAACGCCATTCGTCGCCAGGTGATGGAACGCGTTTGCCTGCCACGCCGCTTTGAGCGCGTAACGACGCCATGGGGCGAGGTATCCGTTAAGGTGGCGACCCTGCCCGACGGCAGCGAGCGCGCGGCTCCCGAGTACGAGGATTGCGCCCGTCTTGCCCGCGAACATGGCGTGCCGCTCCAACGCGTGATGCAGGCGGCTCAGAGCGCGGCACTGCGATTCGAGTAACACGGTAGATGGGCTCCGCATCCGCCGGATCCCGTATTCAGCCCCCATCAACCCCATTCGAAAGGATCTCCCCATGAAATACCTCATCGCTTCCGACATCCACGGCTCGGCATACTGGACCGAGCGCCTCTGCGCCGCCATTGAGTCCGAGCAGCCCGACCGCATCGTCCTGCTGGGCGACCTGCTTTATCACGGTCCGCGCAACGACCTGCCGCGCGACTATGCTCCCAAGCGCGTGATTCCGCTGCTCAACGCCCTAGCCGACCGCATCATCGCGGTGCGCGGCAACTGCGACGCTGAGGTCGACCAGATGGTCCTCGACTTCCCCGTCATGGCCGACTACGCCACGCTGTTTGACGAGACCGGCCGCGAGCTGTTCCTGACGCACGGCTATGTCTTTGGCGCCGGCATGCACAACAGCGTCGACCACGCGCCCGCGCTGCCCGAGGGCTCCGCGCTCGTCTACGGCCACACGCACATCAAGGTCAACGAGGAAAGCGCCGCGCACCCGGGCCTGTGGCTCTTCAACCCCGGCAGCGTGAGCATCCCCAAGGACGGCTCGCACAGCTACGGCATCTACGAGGGCGGCGCGTTCCGCCACGTGATCCTGGAGGAGGACTAACCATGGCGCAGCATATGGCTCAGCAAAATGCCGAGGGCTCGCGCGATCTGCCCACGCTGATAGACGCGTCGGCCGAGCTGCAGCATCTGGTGCAGACCATCTGGCGTCTGCGTCAGCCCGATGGCTGCCCGTGGGACCGCGAGCAGACGCACCGCAGCATCGGCAAGAACATGATCGAGGAGGCCTACGAGGCGCTCGACTGCATCGAGGCGGACGACGCGGTTCACCTGCGCGAGGAACTGGGTGACGTGCTCATGCAGGTCGTGCTGCATGCGCAGATTGCTGCCGACGCCGGCGAGTTTACGCTGGCCGACGTGGCGCGCGATATCGACGCCAAGCTCATTCGCCGCCACCCGCACGTGTTTGGCGATGCGGATGCCGAGAGCTCCGACGAGGTGCTCAAGATTTGGGACGAGGTCAAGCTTGCCGAGAAAGCCGCCAAGGACAAGGCCGTGGCGGCGGGCGAGGCCGCGCCCGAGGGTCTGCTCGATGGCGTGCCCACGCATCTGCCGGCGTTGATGCAGGCGCAGAAGGTGTCACGCAAGGCGGCCGCCGTAGGCTTTGAGTGGGAGACGGTCCAGGACGTGTGGGACGAGGTTGCCGAGGAGCGTGCCGAGTTTGAGGCCGAGGCCCCTGGCTCGCCCGAGCGCGAAATGGAGTTTGGCGATCTGCTCTTTGCCCTGGTCAACGTCGCGCGCAAAGAGGGGATCGACGCCGAGAGCGCCCTGCGCGCCAGCACGGCAAAGTTCCGCCGTCGCTGGGCCGCGATGGAGCAGATGGCGTCCGACGCCCACGTGGATCTTGCCGAGCTTTCGACCCACGACCTCAACGACCTGTGGGATGCCGCAAAGGCGGAGGAGTAAGACTGCGGGAACGACGGGCTGACATGCCTCATCGTTCCCGCTAAATTTTTCGAAAATCAAGTGTATCCCTCGGCTAACTTAGGGCATAATGCAAAAAGTGCGACATGGCTAACTTACGGAGACGCACCGATGGTGCACGGTCAGCCGGTCGCTTGCATCCACTACGTTTCCAAGTGAGAGGGAGACAACATGAGCGATATTTTGGACGTCTACGGTCGCGAGGTGCTCGACAGCCGCGGCAATCCCACCGTCGAGGTCGAGGTCGTGCTCGAGGACGGCAGCTTTGGCCGCGCAATGGTGCCTTCGGGTGCTTCGACCGGCGCCTTTGAGGCCTGCGAGCTGCGCGATGGCGACAAGGGCCGCTACCTGGGCAAGGGCGTTTCGCAGGCCGTCGAGCACGTCAACAACGAGTGCGCTAACGCCGTCGTGGGCCTCGATGCCTTCGACCAGCGCGCCGTCGATGCCGCGCTGATTGCCGCGGACGGTACTCCCAACAAGACCAAGCTCGGTGCCAACGCCATCCTGGGCGTGTCGCTGGCTGTTGCCCGCGCCGCTGCCGAGTCGGCGGGCCTGTCGCTGTACCAGTACCTGGGCGGCGTCAACGCCCACCTGCTGCCCACACCTATGATGAATATCCTCAACGGCGGCGTGCATGCCGACAACAACGTTGACTTCCAGGAGTTCATGATCATGCCGGTGGGTGCTCCGAGCTTTGCCGAGGGCCTGCGCTGGTGCGCCGAGGTCTACCACACCCTCAAGGGCGTGCTGCACGAGGCCGGCCTGGGCGGCGGCGTGGGCGACGAGGGCGGCTTTGCCCCCAACCTTAAGACCAATGCCGAGCCGTTCGAGTACATCACCAAGGCCGTCGAGAAGGCTGGCTTTAAGCCCGGCGTCGACTTCATGTACGCCATGGACCCGGCCTCGACCGAGTTCTACAACGCCGAGACCGGCATGTACGAGCTCAAGGGCGAGGGCGTGGAGTACACGAGCGCCCAGATGGTTGATTACTGGGAGAAGCTCGTCGACACCTATCCCATCATCTCCATCGAGGACGGCATGGCCGAGGAGGACTGGGACGGCTGGGTCGAGCTTACCCGCCGCATTGGCAACAAGGTGCAGCTGGTGGGCGACGACCTGTTCGTCACCAACACCGAGCGCCTCAAGAAGGGCATTGAGCTGGGCGCCGCCAACGCGATCCTGGTCAAGGTCAACCAGATCGGCACGCTCACCGAGTCGCTCGAGGCCATCGAGACCGCCAAGGAGGCCGGCTACGCCTGCATCGTGAGCCACCGTTCCGGCGAGACCGAGGACTCCACGATCGCCGACCTGGTCGTGGGCGTCAACGCCGGCCAGATCAAGTCGGGTGCCCCGTGCCGCAGCGACCGTATCGCCAAGTACAACCAGCTCATCCGCATCGAGGACGAGCTCGAGGGCAGCGCGCGCTACGCCGGCAAGGCCGCGTTCTACAACATTCGCTAGGCACGCGGAGGTCGCGGGGGCGGGGAAGACTCGGATTCGCCTTGCTCCAGCCGGGCGCGGTTGAGCACCATTGGGCGCTGGGCCATACGGCTCAGCGCCTTTTTTATGTCGAGCAAAGGCTGGCGAAGGCGGTGCGCGCGCTCGTGCTATAACTAGAATACTTAGCGCAAACAAACCTCAACCGCACAAGGCGCACATGGATCAGATTTACGACAACAGGTACTATTCCGCCGGTTCGCGTGAGCCGTCGCCTCGCCGTGCGCGCACGGTGCAGCTCGGTGGGTCCGCCTACGCCGGCGCCGACCGCTCCATGCAACGCCCGACAAGTACCTCGCGCCCCAATGCTCAAGTGAATACTTCGACAGATGGACCAGTGCGCCCGGCACGTTCGTCGCATGCGTCGCGTCCCTCGGCCCAGACGCACGACAGGTCGAGCAGGCCCTCGAACCGTTTTTCGGGCTCGGACTTTATGCACTACGCCAACGACAACGCGGTGGTCAAGGCGATCTACGACTTTACCCATGGTCCTCAGCGAGGGCTATTCATCGGCATCGTCGTTGCTCTGGTGCTCGTGAGCCTGTATTTCCCCGTGCGCGATCTGTACGTGGCAAAGCGTTCGAGCGATATCTTGGCCAAGCAGGTCGAGATTCGTCAGCAATACAATGATGAGCTGCAAAAAAGCGTCGACAAGCTGCTCTCGGAGGAGGGTATCAAGGACGCGGCATCCGAGGACTTGGGCCTGGTGATGCCAGGCGAGAAGAGGATTGAAGTGCAGGGCCTGGACGACGATTCGGATTCGTCTTCGAGCAAGAAGTCGTCGAACGCCAAGAAGGCCAGCGAAGTTGCCAAGGAAATCGAAGAAGTCGGTAAGGACGCCCCGTGGTATATCCAGGCGCTCGACATGCTGTTTGGGTTTAACGGTGTCGAGGGCCAGACGGTCGTGTCCAACGGCGAGTAGCGCCCGGAGGGGAACCCGCAATGGCAGATTGCAAACGATATAAGGTGGCGGCGATCGATCTGGGAACGGTGTCGTCGCGACTGGTGTTGGCCCAGGTCGAGGGCGGGGCGATCGTGGGATCGTCCAAGCATACCGAGATTACCGACCTGGGCGAGGGTGTGGACGCGACGGGTCGCTTTTGCGAGGCGGCTGTCGAGCGTGTGCTCGCTGCGTGTCGCATGTTTGTGGACGAGGCGCGTGCCTTTGGGGCCGCGTGCATTTGCACCACATGCACGAGCGCCGCGCGCGATGCATCCAATGCCGCACTGCTGCTGGACGGTCTGCGTGAGCTGGGGCTCGAACCGCAGGTGATTCCGGGCGAGGTCGAGGCGCGCCTGACGTTTTTTGGCGTGGCGCACGACTTTGCCGGCGAGCGCATCATTGTTGCCGATTCGGGCGGCGGATCCACGGAGCTCGCGACGGGCGTCTATGCGCCGGAGCGTGGGGTCTTTGCGCTGGAGGGCACGCGTTCGCTGGACATCGGTTGTCGCCGTGTGACGGAGCGATTTTTCTCGGCACTGCCGCCCGCACGCGGCGAGCTTACTGCCGCTGCCGCGTGGGCGGGCGAGCAGTTCGCTGCCTATTTTGAGGGCCTGCCGAGCAATTTTGAGCGCGCCGAACGCTTGGTCGCAGTGGGTGGCACCGTCACCACACTCGTGGCGCTCGTTCATGAGCTGGAACCGTACGATTCGAGCTTTGTGCACCTGCGCGAGCTTTCGCTGGATCAGGTTTCGGCCGCTATCGAGCGCATGTCTGCGTTGGATGCGGACGGCATCGCCGCTCTACCGGGTGTACAGTCCAAACGCGCGGGCGTGATCTTGGCTGGTGCCGTGGTAATCCGCGAGCTTATGCGAGCCGGCGGCTACAAGACGCTCACTGTAAGCGAGAACAGCTTACTCGCCGGCATGGCCGCCACCATCAACGAGGCTCTCGACGGTGCGACCCCCACCATCTCCTGGACCCCCAGCCTCAGCGCCCTCTAAATAAGTTGCGGTGAAATACGGACTAAAATCGCCCTTTCGGGCACCAAACAGTCCCTATTCCACCGCAACTCAACAGCCGGCACCTGGGGACGTTCCTTTTCTGCCGGCACCTGGGGACAGTCCTTGCGGGGCGTCCCCATGGCGCCTATGCCAGCTTGTCGATTTGCCCAATCTCCCAAAGCGGAATATTGATGAGCATGCCCTCGTCTCTATATGCCGCCAGGGAGCTCCTCACGCAACGCTCGAGTTTGAATTTTTCGCAGGCTATTTTCAGACTCTTCGCTTTAAGGTTCTCTGCCGCCTTGACCTCAAGCGGAAGCACGGTTCCCGCATGGTCGATGGCAAAGTCGGTTTCGGCATTGCCGGAGGTAGAGGACCAATACGCGGGAGTTTTGTCCTGGAGCAAAAGCTCCTGCGCGACGTATTGTTCGGTCAGCGAACCTTTGAACTCGGTAAAAACAGCGGATCCGTTAAGAACGATGGCCGGAGAGAGACCGGAGAGCGCTCCGAGGATGCCGGTGTCGATGCAGAACAGTTTGAAGCCCGAGAGGTCTTCGTAGCTCGAGAGCGGCGCCTTTAGAGCGGAAACACGTGGCACCTTATGAACGATTCCGTAGTCCGTGAGCCACTGGAGGCTTTCCTCGAAATCGCGTGCGCGCGCTCCGGGACGAAGGGCGCCATAGACAAACTTCTTGTTCTCCTTTGCAAGCTGGCCGGGAAGGGATTTCCAAACCAACCTCATGCGCTCGACGATGCGGGCGGGTGCATGTTTGCCAAAATCGGATTCGTAAGCCTCGATGATTTGCTGTTGAAGCCTTCGGGCTTCGATGAAGTCGCGTGTCTCGGCGAAAGTGGAGACAACTTCGGGCATACCGCCGACAACAAGGTATTCCTTGAGCAAGCGCTCGAGCTTTTCGGTAACGTTTGCCAGAAGGTTCATGTCTGCGGCAAGGATGGCATCGGCGAGCGGGTTGCCGTCGACGGCACGAACGAACTCGGCAAACCCCATGGGACGCATGGTGAGCTGGTCGATTTTGCCGACGGGAAATGACTCGTTTTCGCGTCGGAGCGCGAGGCCCATATAGGAACCGGCTGCCACGATGTGGTATTCGGGTGCAAGTTCGTTGAAGTACTTGAGTGAGGTGATCCCGCGTGGCGCCTCTTGGATCTCGTCGAAGATGATGAGCGTGTCTGCCGGCGTTACGGTTTGGCCACGTAGGAGTTCTATCTGGGAGATGATGCGCTTGGGGTCGAGGTCCCCATCGAACAGCGAGCGTGTGCTCGGCTCGAGCATAAAGTCAAAACGAATGACATTTCGATACTGCTGGCTTGCGAATTCGTTAAGAAGCCAAGTCTTTCCTGTCTGGCGGGCTCCCCTAAGCAAGAGAGGTTTGCGATTCGCCCTTGATTTCCAAGCGATAAGTTCACTCATAAGCTGTCGCTGCATATTGCCTCCCAACCCTCTCGGCTAGTATAAGGCCATTTGGTCGTTTCCATCGGAAAATGTGCGAGACAACCACGTTTTTCCATCGGAAAATGTGCGAGACAGCCACGTTTTTCCATCGGAAAATGTGTAAATACCAACCTAAGTTGCGGTGGAATAGTTCCTAAATGGGCTGATAAACTGCCAAAACAGGAACTATTCCACCGCAACTTAGAGCCCCGCCGGCGTGTAAAAGAAACGAGCCCGCATCCCTTGGGGACACGGGCTCGAAAGCTCCATATGGTAGGGGCGGTGGGACGTCCGCGCATTTGCTGCGCAAATACGCACCGGCTTCGGACGCTGCGCGTCCGCTTAACGCTCGCCCCCTCGCGGGTTCGAGTCCCACCGGCATCTAAAAGAAGCGAGCCCGCATCCCTGAGGAACACGGGCTCGAAAGCTCCATATGGTAGGGGCGGTGGGACTCGAACCCACAATCCTTGCGGCGAGAGATTTTAAGTCTCTTTACCGCTCATATAGCTGTTTGCTACCGTTCGCCAACATCCCTTTAAAATAGCAGGTACATCGCTTATCGCTCTATCACCTTATGGCTATAATAGTCATGGTTTGTCATTGTTTCAATGAGATTCGGTACCGAGTGAGGTACCAATGGTACCGAGGTGGAGGCTTCTCATGAGGACGTACACGGCTGCATATGTGCAGAAGCGCAAGGACAGCGATGCATTTCGCGCGTTTGTTGACTTCTATGAGGAGGACGGCAAGAGGCACAAGAAGTCCAAGACGCTCAAGGCCAAGACCAAGCGTGAGGCGAACCGAGAGGCCGAGGACTGGCTCAGGGAGCTTGAGCGTCAAGAGTTGGAAAGCGATGAAACCCCAGAGGCCGTCAAAGCTGCCAACATGCTTGTTCCGGATTATGTTGAATCCTTCATCGATATTTGGGAACAGGGAAAGTCGATTGAACCGTCAACCGTGAAGGGCTATCGATCCACGGCTAAGTACATCCGTTACGGCTACCCCAAGGGCAATGTGAAGGGCTTCGCAAAGGTCAAGGTTAAAGACCTCAAGAAAAAGCAGGTTGAGGAGTGGAGCGCAGGCCTTACCGCAAGCGGCCTAACCTATTCGCCCGTCAAGAAAGCCCTTGGGCTGCTCAAGCAGGTTATGACCCAAGCCGTCTATAACGAGGTGATAGTCGTCAATCCCTGCAACGGGGTCAAGCCTCCCAAGAAGTCCAAGAAGAACGAGGGCATCAACGCCCTGACCGCCAAAGGACTCCGCGATACGCTCAGCATCCTTGCATCGCTAGAGCAGACTCCCGTAACAGTCGGTGCTCGCATTGCACTGTTCACTGGCATGCGAGAGGGCGAGATTTGCGGACTCAAGTGGAAAGACGTCGACCTTGAGAACAAAACTCTATGGGTTAGGGGCGCAATTGGTCGAGCTATCGGCGGCACTTATGAGAAGAACGCCAAGACGGATAGGGTCAGGGATATATGCTTGTCCGATAGTCTCATTGACATTCTTAGAAAATGGCTTGAGGTTCAACAGACGGAGTTCCATGAGTTCGGGCGCACTGTCGGCGCTGGCGACTACGTTCTCGGAGATTTGGACGGATACCTGAGTCCTGATACCTTGAGTAAGGGTTGGAGCGCTATTGCCAAGGCAGTTGGTGTGAAGGGAACAGAGAGTCGCATACCTACGTTCCACGACCTGCGCCATACGTGGGCAACGCGCTACCTTGCCGAAGGCGGGGACGTCAAGACCGCCTCAAGCGTCCTAGGGCACGCAAACGCCGCTATCACGCTCAACACGTACGCGAGCGCTGACCCCGATGCAAAGCGCCGTAGCGCGCTTCTTACGGAGGCGATTGCGGGCGGTCAAGTTGCGCCCAAGAGCAGCATCCTAGAGCTGACGGGCACGGACAACTAAGGGCGTTATTGCTCTCAAGCCAACAGAGTAAATGTGAAGGTCGTGAGGAGCCGATTGCTTCTCGCGGCCTTATTTTTTTAGGGCGGTTTTGCTGGGTGTGAAATACGTTTTATGGCGTTTAACTGCGGAAACGATACGTGCTGCTAGTTCCTCACTGGTGTTAGTCTTTCCTCACGTGAAGCTTCACAACCGCATACAAACGGGCTGAGCGCCCATGACCGAAAGGTGGCCCAATGGCTAAGCAGAAAACGAGGAAACCCATTCGTCCCATCACTGAGGAGAACATCAACGACCCCGCGACCATCGAGGAGTTCGCCGCATATCTGCGGTTGAGCTACAGCACTGTCTATCGCATGGTGCGCGATGGGCAGCTCAGGGCAGTTCGTATCCGCGAGCAGTGGCGTATCAACGTCCCCGAGTCGCTAAAGATGCTCGGATACTAAGGTGGCCCTCATGGCAAACAACACTAAGGCGGTCGTTGAGCTGTCGCTGGGAGCCGACCCGCTAGAGGCCGCGAAAGTCGGCTGTCTCAACGGCGCGACCCTATGCAACGCCGACATTTACGGCATGGGGACGTTCGGGCTTGGCATGGAGCGCGAACAGGCGCTCCTGTCCGCTGAGGACGTTGACGGGGACTGCATCCTGCGCATTGCCGCGCCCGACAGCGGACGTGAGCTTGAGGTCCGCTGCTCTGACTGGCTTGCCGACAGGGTCGAACTCATGAATGCCGAACTCAAGCGGCGCGGAAGGCTCGCGAGGAAGGCGGCAGACCCCATGAGGCTTGTGGCAGCTGATGCCCATGAATAGTGAGCTGAGGGCCGGGTATCGCGCCGAGGTGGAGCGCAAGGGCAGGGCGCTGAAGGCGATGCGCGAGGCCCGCGGGGTCCGCTCTGATAAAGGGCCTTGCGCGTTCGACAAGGTTCAGCTCAAAGACTGGTATACGTCCCTTCAAATCGCGAACGAGGAATGGCGCTGCGCATACGTCACGGCAATGGTTGACTATTGGTTCACGGGCGTCACCCCGGACTATCTCGATGACATTCCGAAAGCGTATTTCAACGCGAACTTCGAGAGGCTCAGCGATGCCAGAAGGCAGTCCTTCGCAAAGAGCGATACCGGAGAGGACTCAAGCCTAGAGGCATGGGTTGACGGTCGCAACGGCACCATTCCCGCTGATGGCGAGGGGGTACCCAACCCCGTACCAGACCCCGTTCCCAGCCCCGTACCCAACCCCGTACCAGATGGGGTTCAGCCCTTACATAGCTATAAGCTACCAACTACTAGCCATGAGCCACAAGCCATTAGCCATGGCCCTACAAGGCCATTGGCTAATGGCAAGAGGACTACGGGCTACGGAACGAACGGCAGCGAATCGCTTTTCGAGACGGGCGTTGCTTGGTTCCACGTCCCTTGCCCGAAGTGCGGGGAAGTGGCAAAGGAGCCTGTCGGGTTCATCGATGGCATGGGCCAAATTCTCGTTAAATGTCCGAACTGCGGAGTACAAACATACGGAAAACCGCCCGAGGAATATGAGGTCGAGCGTTGTTTCCCCGAACCTTCGATCCTGAAGTGCAAAGAGGAAAATAAGCAATGAGAAAGACTGACCAGATGACGCTTGCCGTCAACGCCGCCCTCACGGTCGAGGAGTACGGCAGGGAGGCGCTTGAGGCGGGGACCGTGGCCTACGCCGGGGACGGCGCTCTCGTCTACGAACCCGGAGACTCGGGGGTCTACGACCTGACGACCGAGAGCGGCAGGAGGGCATGGAAGGCCAACGCCCCCGAGGGCGTGACGAGGACCGTTATCGAGGACGGCGAGCCGTGGTTCGATTCGGTCGTTGGCATGTTCTCCGAACGGCTCGCGGACTGGATGGAAGGGCGGGGCGCGACCCTCTAGAAAGGCGCGGCGCGGGAGGTAGGGCCGCGCCGACAGCGCCCCGCTGCTCGGGACAGAAATTGCTGCTTGAATCGTAGCATATTTTTAAGTACCGCTGCCGCTGAGGGGGTTAGTATATAACTGCCCAGCGTGACGCGCCTGCCGTGACTGACGCATATGCGATGACCTGCGGATATGCCGTCTAAGGCTCTCAGATGCTCTTTTTAAGCTTTAGAACGGACACGGTGCCTAAGTTACTCACGCCAGATGCCAGACGGCCCTTATCGGCTGTCCCCGCGGCTCTCAGGGGCATTTCCGAATAGCCGACCGATTCGCTCTTGGGGTGGTTCCGATACTGAGGCGGGGAGAGATTAGCCCGACGCTGGCGCAGTTCAGGCTCTACTGGTTCGTGGCGCTCGACATGGAGCGGCAGAAAACGCGGCGAAAGATAGACCTCATGCGCCCCGAGGGAGACCCGAGGAGGGAGAGGGCGCTCTACTGCATGGGGAGGCAGGAGGAGGTACTGGACCGCGCCTACGCCGACATGCGCGAGATGGCCCCGACAGTCGGCGAGAGGGCGGTCGAGGTCATAACTGCCCACTACCTAGAGGGCGAGGACTGGCATGACCTGAGCGCGAGGATCGGCATAGCCTACGACAAGTGCAAGAAGATAGCGTACAGGGCGTTCAGGGAATACGACGCCGCGACATAGAGAAGGCCGCAGGGGAGCGAACCCTTGCGGCCTTTTTGTTTTCGTTCTCCGGGCGCGGTTTATAGCCTGCGCCCTGCCCTCTAGTTCCTCACCGAGTACCGCTTGCCGCAGTGGTTGCAAAGGTACTCGCGCTTTCCCTTCCTGCCCATCGCGGCACCGACCACCATGCCCTCAAGGCGGAACAGTTCGGCGCCAATGAGCGCCTTTCCAGCGCTCGTGGACTTCGACGTGTTGTTCAGGAACGTTACGTCGGTTGAGTCGCACTTGGGGCAGCGGAGTCCGGCCTTGCGCTGGGCCTTCTTCACCTTCTCGGGGGTCGTGTCGAGCGCTGCACGGTTGAGTTCTGCGTTCGAGTGTGCAGGGGCGTAGCCCTTTTCGGCGCTTGACCCAAGGGGCTGGGGCGTTACGTTCTTACGGCGGTCTCGTTCGTATTTCACTTCTCTGTGAATCTTACTGATTGTCTCGTCTACCTTCTCACCGGATTGTGCGGTGAGCGCGTACAGGCTGTTAAGCTCTGTCACCGTCATGCCGTTAGGCCTTTTGGCGTTGTAGACGAGAAGCAGGTCGTTTAGCTCCTTGCTACGGGGCATCCGATACGGAGCAGGGTCGGTTGTCTGCTTCGGCTTCGTCTCCGAAGTGTTATCCGTTGTCCTTTTATTTTGGAATGGCAACGTGAAGAAGTCGACGGCTACAACAACTATGAACAAAGAGCTGACAAGCCCAACTGGGTCGTTCAACATAGTGAGTACCGTTACGTGGTGTGCAAAGATGTACCAGCAAGCTGGGAAAACCAGCACCCAGAGAATCGGTCTAATCTTATCCATCATGCTGAACTCCTGTTCGCAATCGATCCGGTAACGGATTTGGTCGCCATTGGGCACTTCAACGCGCTGCCACTGTGCCCAATGCGTCCGATAAGCCTTTTTGTTTTCGCGCGTCCCCGAGGGGCTTAGTAGCGCCCATGCCGGGGCGCTGGCACCTGTCCGGTGGGGTCGGGCGCTGCCCGCCTACTTTGCGAGCAGGAACCTGAGGACGACAATCGGGAGAATGACCGGGGCGAGGACAATCCCGAGCAGGTAAATCCAAAGCGTGCCCTTCATGGCTATCGACCTTCCTTTCCTGTTGCGATAGCGGTTGACTCGATTCTAGTCCTCACTGGACGTGAACGGGACGTGTTCGCCCCGCCTCTCCATGCCGCTCAGCTCCATCTGCTCATTTGCGTACACGGCTATGAGTTCGCGGCGGTGTGAGTTGCACCTGCGGTAGGCGTCGCGGATGCCGTTGAGCCGCACCGTGTTGAGCGCCAGATGCTCGGCCCATCCAACGAGGTCCCGCCTGTCCTCGGGGCTTAGCTCGCGGTAGCTAGCCAACAGCTTGCGTTCGTCCTCAGTCAGTGGGGTCCTCTTGTTGTGTCTCTTGCTCATGCCCAGTCCTTTCACTCGATTTGGGGCGTGAAGGTGATTCCTGAGCTGATTCGGTACCAGATTCGGTACCAATGGTACCGAGAACGAAACTGAAACAAAAAGCAGCCCAGAGTGATTAGATGCTCTGAGCTGCCATTTCGTCATATGGTAGGGGCGGTGGGACTCGAACCCACAATCCTTGCGGCGAGAGATTTTAAGTCTCCTGCGTATGCCAATTCCGCCACGCCCCCGTGAGACTAGAAGTCTAGCACAAGCCGTCCGTTACGCGTTGACGGCCATCGAGTGTTGGCCCGACTTCTCCAGGAACTCCTGGAACTTGGCTTCGTCGCCCTTGTTCTGGTACTGCAGGGCTAGCAGGTACTCCAAGCGGCAGCGCTTGACCGGGTCGTCGCCGACATCCTCGAGCATGCGCTCCAGCTCGGGAATGTCGTTGTGGCGCTTGAGGATCATCGTGTCGTACATCAGCTGACACTCGTGCGCAACTGCCTCGGCCTGACCGCCCTCAAAGCCCTTGATCTCGTGCAACAGCTCTTTGGACTTTTTGCGGTCCTCCTGGCCAACATAGTAGTTAAAGGCCTTAATCACCAAGTCGACGCGCTGCATCTTGGGGAGGTTGAGTCCCAGCAGTAGGTCGAACATCTCGCTGGCGCGCTCGTGGTCCTCGCGCAGCAGATAGGAGTTCAGACGCAGGTAGTCGCGGTTGTAGCGCGGGTACAGCATGCTGGTGAGTTTGCCGTCGAGCAAACGATCGAACTCGTCCCACTGCTTGGCAGCCATAAGCTGCTGCAGGCGCTTAAACGTGGTGCGTTTTTTGACGCTAAAGAACACCGACACGGCGATGCAGATGATAACGACGGCGGTCCAGAGGGTGCGGGAATCGGGCATATTAGGGTCCTTAGTCGCTCATAAAGCGAGCGGTATGACAACACGTACTAGATGTATTATACGCAGCGCGCAAGCAAACTGGCATAAAAGCTCATCGAGGCCGAGTGCCATCGCTCGCTGCGGTACACTTACCTAAAGTAAACCATGAAGGGAGACATTACCTATGAAGAAGATCGTTTTGGCTTGCGGTGCTGGCGCTGCTACTTCCACGCTCGTTGCCCAGAAGGTCGCTACTCTGCTCGACGCCAACGGTTATGCCGACAAGTACGAGATCGTGCAGTGCGCCATCTCCGAGGCCAAGGATTACTGCGACGAGGGCGCCGACCTGCTGATCGCCACCACCGTTGCCCCCGAGGGCCTCACCTGCCCGTACGTGAGCGGCGTGCCCTTCATGACTGGCATGAACCGCGTCGCTGCCGAGAAGGCCGTTCTCGACGTCATGGCTCAGTAGGCGCTGACTGTATGAATGAGCAGAACGCCAATCCGGTCGAGCTCTTTGGCATGCGCGTTGCCCATGTGGGCATTAACGCCACCGACCCGGCAGACGCCCTGGAGATCGCGGAGCTGTTCTCGACGATGATGGGCCTGCCCGTCATCGAGACCCCGGTTTCGTACTTCAACGATTCGCTGGTCGAGATCATGAAGCAGAACGGTCGTGGCACCAAGGGCCACATCGGCTTTGCCGTTAACGACATCGATGCAGCTGAGAAGTGGTTTGCCGAGCGCGGGCTCGAGGTCAACGAGGAGTCGCGCGCGCTGCTGCCCGACGGTAGCACCAAGCTCGTGTACTTTAAGCGCGAGTTCGCCGGCTTTGCCGTGCACCTGTGCCGCGAGTAGCGTACAAGCTGCTATAGCTGGCAAAAAGGGATAGGGTCGCGTGGCCCTATCCCTTTATTTATGCCGAGGGGCTTCCTATCGTGGCAGGCGAATCGTAAAGCGGCTGCCGACCCCTTCGACCGAGGTCACACCGATGACGCCGCCGTGGCTGTCGACGATCCACTTGGCGATCGCAAGCCCCAGACCCGAACCCTGTGCGCCGGCATCGCGCGCGTTGTCGGCACGGTAGAACCGCTCGAACGCGTGAGCTGCGGATTCCTGGTTCATGCCGATGCCCTCGTCCTCAACACTTATGTCGATCGTGCCCGCGCCCGCATCTGGCGTTATGCCAAATGTGACGGTCGTTCCCGCATCCGAGTACTTGGCGGCGTTTTGCACGATCACGCGCAGAGCCTGCTTCACGAGCGCCACGTCGACGGGCGCGTCGCAGCGCGGGTCGCTGGCAAGCGCAGCGTCAGAAGCCAGCCGATACGTGTGCTCGGTATCGATCATCTGCGATTCTTCGCATACCTCGCTGACCAGTGCAGCCAAGTTGGTATGCGCACGCCGCAGGACCGTGCGCCCGGCATCGCCGCGTGCCAAAAACAGCAGCTGCTCCACAAGCTCTTGCATGTGCTCGCTTTCGGCTTTAAGGGACGCGATGGATTCCGCCAGCACGTCCGGGTCGTCCTTACCCCAGCGGTCGAGCATGTTCACGTAGCCCTGAATCACCGCGATGGGCGTGCGCAGCTCGTGGCTCGCGTCGTTGACAAAGCGCATCTGCTGCAGCTTGGCCTCTTGCATCTGGCGCAGCAGGCGGTTGAGTGCGACCTCGATGCTTGCCAGGTCGGCGTCGCCGGTGGTGACGCTCGGCGAGTCGACGCTTGCGCGCTCGATGGCCTGCTCCAGTGTTTCCATTTTGCCGCCGGCGAGTTGCATGCGGCCGAGTTCGTCCACGCGCAGGGCCAGATCGTTGAGCGGCGCCATGGTGCGGCGCACGCGGCGGGCGCCGCCGAGCATGTTGAGCACGCTGATGACCTGCCAACCCACAACGACAAGGTAGAGAGGCCATAGCGTGACGAGGTCCTGCGCGAGGGGGAAAGTCTTGGTGGTACGCGCAAGCTCGACGGTATAGGTGAGCGTTGTCAGGTCCCAGCCGCGCGCGGGCGTCAGCGTCATGCCGCGAACGGTGGCGCTGGGGATCCATCCTGCGGTAAACGCGCCGTTGGGCAGCGTCTGGTTGTATCCATAGACAAGGATCGCCGCCACAATCACTACTAGCAGCAGGTCGAGCCAAACGTAGCTCATCAGGCGGCGCCACATATAGCTCCAGTTGATGGCGCGGGCGATGGAGGTGACGCGCTTGGCCTCGGCGTTACGCGCGGCAGACATAGCCCACCCCGCGCACGGTCTGGATGATGCGGACGCCGCCGGCGTCCTCGATCTTGGCGCGTAGATGCGCGATGTGCACGTCGACGTTGTTGGTGTCACCCATGTATTCGTAGCCCAGCGCTTCGTGCGCGATGCGTTCGCGCGTGAGCACGGTCTCGGCATGCGCCATAAGCAGGGCGAGGACATCGAACTCGCGGGCCGTGAGCGCAATGGGCGAGCCGCCGACCGTGACTTCGCGGCGGTCGGGGTCGAGCGCAACCGAGCCCACGGCGAGCGTGGCGGGGGAGAGCGAGGCGGAAACCTGGGTCGAGTCACTGACCGGGGGTATCGCGGTGGCGCCGACACCCGTGCCGCCTGCCGCGCCCGTCCCGATGCCGCCAACGCCCGAAGCCGCCCGCACGGCCTCCGAGCGCTTCAACGCCACGCGGATCCGTGCGAACAGCTCCTCAATCGCAAACGGCTTGGTCAGGTAATCGTCGGCGCCGGCATCGAGCCCGGCCACCTTGTCCATCACGGCATCGCGCGCGGTGACCATTATCACCGGCACATCCTTGTGCTTGCGGACGCGCCGCAGGACCTCCATGCCGTTGAGCTGCGGCAACAACACATCGAGCAGAATAAGATCGTAGTTGCGCTCCAGCGCCAGGTCCACGGCGGTGCGGCCATCGGCGGCGTGTTCCACCTGGTAGCCCTCGTGCTCCAGCTCGAGCGTCACAAAGCGGGCGATTTTCTCCTCGTCCTCTACGATCAGGATCCGTGCCATGCGTGCCCCCGTCTGCGATTACTTGTCGTCGTTCAGATTTTGCTTGATGTCGTCCGCGGCATCGGCGGCGTGATTCATAAGGTTGTTGATGCTGCCGGGCACGTCGCCGTCGCTGTCGATGCGGTAGCGCATGCCAAAGAACAGGCCAATCAGCATCAGCCAAATCGTAGCGCCCCAGGCAAACAGGGCGATGATGGGGATCAGGATGGGGATGTTGAGGATGATCGCATCGCGGCGCGTGGCGATAAACTTGGTGTCCAGGCTCAGGCGGAAGAGCTTTTTGAGGTACTCCCATACGCTGTCCATCTTCTTGGAGAAGTCGGTCTTTTCGCTCGACTTCTCGTAGGCGGCCTGCGCGGCGACCATCTCGGCTGAGGGCTCATCGACTGGCGCGGACTCGGTGGCGGCGTGCGCCGACGTGGTCTGGGTCTTGCCTTGCGACTCGAGCCAAATGATGGCGTCCAAAACGTTGCCGTCGGCGGCGTCGAGCGCGGCTTTGGCATCGGTGTAGCTCACGTTGCACTTGGTGCGGATGGTTTCAACTTTTTCGAGGTCGTCCATGACCTGTCCTTTCGTTCGATGGGCGCGACGCCGGGCGATCTGCCCGGGCGCGAGCGTTGCGTTCGGCGGCCTGCGTTGCGCGGCGCCGCCCCGCCCTTGGTCGAACTCTATAGTGCAGGTTATAGATTAAGCGATTCTTGAGCCAAGATTAACGTTGGATGAGTTTTTGGGTAGCGGTGGGAAAAGTATTAGACCTCGATAGCGGGGGATGTGGTGCCGGTGCAAAACGGCGTCAAAGGTTGGTCGAGCAGGCGGTTTCTCCATTGATGTCCGCACAGCATGTGACACTTACCCTGCCGCCCCGCTCTGCCGCGGCGGCATGCGTCTGAACAACGACCCTCTAAGGAGTTCGATACCGATGAGTGACAACGCAAAGCATCTCGCAAAGAAGTGCGTAAAGGACGCGGGGCCGTGCCTCGCGCTGTGCGTAGCCGGCGCAGCGGTCGCGCTGCTGGCTGTTCTGGGGCCGTTCGACGTGCTCCGAAGTGCCAGCTTTCTGCATGTTTGCATGGCTCTTGCCGGCGCCACGATGACCGGCGGCGTGCTCGATCTGATCTTTTGGGTGTTTGACCCGTTTGGATGGAAGAGCGAGGGGTAGGTCCCAAAGGATGGAAGGGCTGGAACGGTTGACTTAGTGATCGTGCAGAATGTGGGCTAGCGACTTACAGGGAAGTGGTGATCCGATGACGGTCTATGTGACGGGCGATATTCACGGCGGCGTCGACATGCAAAAGCTTCGCGACTGGGATCTTGGGGATGGTCTGACAAGTGACGACTATCTCATCATCGCGGGCGACTTTGGCTTTCCGTGGGATTTCTCTGCCGAGGAATGTGCCGACATCGCCTGGCTGGAGTCGCGCCCCTATACCGTGCTGTTTGTCGACGGCAACCACGAGCGTTTCGATCACTGGTCGGAGCGCCCCATGGAGCTGTGGCACGGCGGCCTGACGCAGCGTCTGTCGGACACCTCGCCCATCCGACGCCTGACGCGCGGTGAGGTTTTTGAGCTCGACGGCTCAACGATCTTTACCATGGGCGGCGCCACGAGCGTGGATAAGGAATACCGCATTCCGTATTCCAGCTGGTGGCCGCAGGAGCTGCCGGACGAGCGCAACTTTGAGGAGGCGCGGGCAAAGCTCGACAGCGTGGGTTGGAAGGTCGACTATGCGATCACCCATACCTGCTCCACGCGCATGCTTTCGCCCACGCTTTACCCGGCACCTGGCTGGAATTATCCCGATGTCGATCGACTCACCACGTTTTTCGACGAGCTGGAGGACCACCTGGACTACAAGCGCTGGTACTACGGGCATTTTCATCGTGACGCCAACCCAGCCGAGTGCCACACCGTGCTCTACGACTGTATTGTCCGCCTGGGCGACGAACTCCAGCCCTGGGATGTCGCGTAGGGGCGGGGTGGCTGGCTACTCGACCGTTACAGTGATGTTTTCCCGATGCGTGCGGATAA
The DNA here is from genome assembly GCF_003457875.1 of Collinsella sp. AF28-5AC. Lineage (NCBI taxonomy): Bacteria > Bacillati > Actinomycetota > Coriobacteriia > Coriobacteriales > Coriobacteriaceae > Collinsella > Collinsella sp. AF28-5AC. The sequence goes on from NZ_QRTA01000002.1 coordinate 36,429, forward strand.
CATCCCAGCTAAAGTGCTCGACCAGCTGCTCGGCAGAGCGCGGTGTGGCGTCCGGCGCGATGCCTGTTTGCCCGGCGAGCCAGCCCAGTAGTGCCTCGGGCGCGCCAAAGCGGGTGCGGAGCTCGCCCAGGTCCAGGTCGCGGTCGCGCTTGGAAAGGCGGCGGCCATCCGGCGACATGAGCAGCGGAATGTGCGCGTAGTGCGGCGTGGGAAGTTCCAGCAAATGCTGCAGGTAGATTTGGCGCGGCGTGGAGCCCAGCAGATCGCATCCGCGCACGACCTCGGTGACGCCCATGGCAGCGTCGTCGACCACCACGGCTAGCTGGTAGGCAAAAACGCCGTCGCTGCGGCGCACCAAAAAGTCGCCGCATTCGGTGGCGAGTGCTTCGCATTGGGCTCCATACGTGCGGTCCACGAATTCGATCACATCGTTTGCGAGGTCGTCGACGGCGGGTACGCGCAGGCGCGTGGCCGGAGCGCGCAGGGCGCTGCGGCGGGCAACCTCCTCGGCAGAAAGGTCTCGGCAGGCGGCGCGGTAGATGGGCGTGCCGTCGCTCGCGTGCGGCGCGCTCGCGGCGTGGAGTTCGGCACGCGTGCAAAAACAGGGATAGGTGAGGCCGGCGTCTTGCAGCTGACGCAGGGCGTCCTCGTACAGATCCAGGCGATCGTGCTGGTAGTAGGGGCCTTCGTCCCACTCCAGTCCCAGCCAGGCCAGGTCGTCAATCAATTGAGTGGCAAGTTCCGGGCGCTTGCAGCGATCGTCCAGGTCCTCGATGCGCAGCACGATGCTGCCGCCTTGGCTGCGGGCCGAAAGCCACGAGCACAGGCAGCTGAACACGTTGCCCAAGTGCATGCGGCCCGAGGGCGACGGGGCAAAGCGGCCCACGACGGGGGTGGGCGCTGCCGTTGCTGGTGCGTCCGCGGCGTGTGTTGCTATGTTGCGTGCGTTGATATCCATGCGGACGAGTATAGCGCGGGGCTTGGCAGGGAAGGCGTTGCTGCGCTCACAAGTTGGCGGCGGTACGCATTGCGCACGGTGGGTTTGCGGCTCAAGGTCTCGATCGCTGCGTACCGACTTAGCCTCACAAACGACAGAAACCCCGGCAGCTCTTCGCAACTGCCGGGGTTTCCGCGGAAAAGGGGGACATGATCCTCGAGCGAACGGCAAAGGGGCAAACCGTTTTCGCTCAACTGCTTTATGCCCCTCGGCTGGCGGCTCAATCAGCGCGTGCCGCGCCCACACAAAGCCGCTACACCTGTGACGGAGCTGTGAAGTGGTATCTATTGCCGGGGCGGGCTATGCCAAGGGTGTCCCTAATGACTAGTCATTTAAGAACGTCCCCAATGACTAGCTGCCGGGGTGCTGGTGTGACTTTCATCCCGTTTGGCGCTCCGGTCGCCTAGATGTTCGCCATGCGTACCCGCAAACGTGGGACAATGGCGCTGTTGGTTTTACAGACAAAGGATGTGCCTATGAACACCCTCGCCGCCAAAGTCAGCCGGCAGCGCCACCTGTTTGCGCGATTCGCTTCCGTCTGCGTGCTCGTCACGCTTGCGTTGTTGCTGCTGCCTGTCGCCGCGCACGCCGACGGCTACTCCATGACCCAGACCTATATCAGTGCCACGGTCGAGGCCGATGGATCGCTGACCGTTGTCGAGGGACGCCAGTTTGATTTCGACGACGACATCAACGGCGTGTTTTGGGAGATCAATACGGGCTCCAACCAGCAGGGCGGCACGGCGGGCGTCGACGTGCTGAGTGTCGAGGAAGAGGACACCGCGTTTAACAAAGTCGATAGCGCGAACAAGGGCGACTCTGGCGTCTACACGGTCGAGCAGACCGGTGACGGCGTAAGGATTAAGGTGTTCAGCCCCCACGAGAGCGGCGACAGCGCGATCTATTACGTGAGCTACACCATGACCGGTGCGGTCATGAACTGGGCCGATACCGCCGAGCTCTACTGGAAGTTTGTGGGCGACGGCTGGTCCGCGGACTCCGATGACGTTGAGATGGAAGTGTACTTCGCAAATGCCGCTGCCGGGACGGCGGCCGTCAAGGGCGATAACTTCCGCGCATGGGGCCACGGCCCGCTGACGGGCGATGTATCGCTCGATGCGGACGAACCCATGGTCACCTATACCATTCCCTGCGTGCATCAGGGCGAATTCGCCGAGGCACGCATCGCCTTCCCTAGCGACTGGGTGCCGCAGCTTGCCGCTTCGGGCGAAGAGCGCATGTCAACGATCCTGAGCGAAGAGAAGGAATGGGCCGACGAAGCTAACGCCCGCCGCGCTCACGCTCGCATGATTGCCAATGCACTTGCCGTGCTAAGTGTTGTTGCGGCGGTGGCCTTTACCGGCACAATCGTTATGCTCAAGCTGCGCAAGCGCAAGCCCAAGCCGCTTTTCCAGGACGAATATTTCCGCGATGTGCCTTCGGCCGACCATCCCGCCGTGCTTTCGGCCCTCATGAGCTGGAACGAGGTGCCCGATCAGGCATATATCGCCACGCTCATGAAGCTCACTGACGACCGTGTGATCAAGCTGGAGCAGGCGACCGTGACCAAGGCCAAGAAGGGTCTGTTGGGGCGTGAAAAAGAAGAGCAGACGTATCGCGTGACGGTGAGTGATGCGGGCTGGAAGTCGGCCAAGGGCATTGACCACATGGTGCTCAAGGTCTTCTTTGCCGGTGCTAAGCCTGACGAGAACGGCGATCGCTCGCGCACGTTCGACGAGCTGCAGCACTACGTCAAGCAGCACGCTACACCCGTGGGCGACAAGCTCGAGGACTATCAGAACACCGTTAAGGGCAAGCTGGCCGATAGCGAGTACGTTGCCTCGGACGGCATTGTTGCAATGGTGTTTTGCCTGGTTCTTGGTATCCTGATTGCCTTTGTTCCCGTGGGATCCATCTTCTTTACCGATGGCGCGCAGGCGAACATTACCGCCGCGGTTATCTCGGTGCCGATTGTGCTGGTGGGTATCGGCGTGGGCCTTACGTTCCGCCGCTTTACGCCGGAGGGCGCCGAGGTGGCGGCTCGCTGCAAGGCACTTAAGCATTGGCTCGAGGACTTCACGCGTCTAAAGGAAGCCGTCCCCGGCGATCTGGTGCTGTGGAACAAGCTGCTGGTGATGGGCGTGGCGCTGGGTGTTTCCAAGGAAGTGCTGCGTCAGCTTGCCGAGGCCGTGCCGCCCGAGGTGCGCGAGGCCGACGGCTTCTATGACAATTATCCCTGCTACTGGTGGTACTACCATCATTACGGCAACGAGTCTCCGCTCGATTCGTTCGATGACGTGTATCACGAGAGCATCCGTGAGCTGGCTTCGAGTTCCGATAGCTCGAGCGGCGGCAGCGGCGGCGGCTTTTCCGGTGGCGGCGGTGGCGGCGTCGGCGGAGGCGGCGGCGGAACGTTCTAACGGTCGTAAATTATGGGATGGGCTTTTCTCGACAGCCGTCGGGGGAAGCCCATCCCTTTTTATGCGCTACCTACGAAGACTGTCCCCAACGACTAGTCACTGGGGACGTTCCTAAATGACTAGGTATGGCTGCTGGGCCTAGGCTGTTAGGTCGAGTTCGTAGAGGAAGCTTTCGCGCGGCATGTCGTGACGGCGCTCTTCGCGGTTGGCGCGGTGCGTGGCCGTGCGCTTAAAGCCATGCAGCTCGTAGAACTTCCACGAGCAGTTGGAGTCGGTGTACAGGTGCGCCCTCGTCGCCCCGCGCGAGGATAGGTACGAGACTGCGGCGTCGAGCAACACCGAGCCAACGCCCAGGCCATGGACGTCGCGATCTACGGCAAGCAGCGTGACCTCGTTGTCGTGTGGCAACGGGCTGCTTTCGAGCAGGCGGTTGTTGGTTCGGATGGTTGCGCGCACAAACGAGAGATACTCGGCGCAGGCATCGGGCTCCAGCTCGCGCATTTGCGATAGCAGTGCGCGTTCGGTATCCAGCCAATGTTCCTTAACGGTGGCGCCGGAGCTCTGTCCCGCACGCGCGAGCGCAATGCCGCGCGCCTGACCGTCGATTACGGCAACTTGCGAAAACGTCGAAGACGAAAGGCAGTAGGCAAGGTCGCACGCGGCCTCGAGGCGGTTGTACTCATCGTTATCCGAATTGTCATGCCAAAGCTGCTGTAGAATCAGCGCGATGGCGTCGAAGTCTTCGGTATCAAACGGTCGGTAGAGAACCCGCGAGACCATGGTGCCTCTTTCTTTTGCGGATGCATATCGAGCACAGTTCTACCACGCTATTGGCATCTAATTATGGTGCCCCTGTGTTCCATGAACTCACCGTGCCCGGTGCCGTGCCCATCCCCTCCGCTCGCAAACTTTTTCTGCATATGCGCCCGTTGCGGGGTGCATCGATGCGCTCGATGCGCTACATTGAATCAGTATTTTCAATGCCGCTGCGCGAGCGCTGCAGATCGACGTATCACCGGCTCACAGAGCACGGCGGCGTACCAGACAGGAGGACTGCATGGGATCTGATGTGAAGATCGCACGCGCGTTGATCTCGGTTACCGATAAGACGGGCGTCGTCGATTTCGCACGGACGCTGGTCGATGACTTTGGCGTCGAGATCATCTCTACGGGCGGCACGGCTCGTGCCATCGAGGACGCGGGCGTCCCCGTAACCCCCATCGAGGAGTTCACGGGCTATCCCGAGATGATGGACGGCCGCGTTAAGACCCTGCACCCCAAGGTTCACGGCGCGCTGCTGGCCCGCCGCGATTCCGAGCAGCACATGCAGGAGGCGGCACAGCACGGCATTAAGCTGATCGACCTGGTCGTCGTCAACCTGTACGAGTTCGAGAAGACCGTCGCCAACCCCGAGGTCACCTTCGCGGATGCCATCGAGCACATCGACATCGGCGGTCCCTCCATGCTGCGCTCTGCCGCCAAGAACGCCGCGAGCGTTACCGTCATCTCCGACCCGGCCGACTATGATGCCGTCCTGGCTGAGATGCGCGAGACCGGTGGCTGCACCACGCTTTCCACCCGTCGTCGCCTGCAGGTGAAGGTCTACCAGACCACCGCCGCCTACGACACGGCTATCTCCCGTTGGCTTGCCGCCCAGGCAAGCGACGTGGCGGACACCTCTGCCAAGCTCGAGATCTCGCTGGAGAAGGTCGACGACCTGCGCTATGGCGAGAACCCGCAGCAAAAGGCCACGGTCTATCGCTTTGCCGAGGGCTGCGAGAATACCGCGAGCTCGCAGTTCCCGCTCGTGGGCTCCGAGCAGATCCAGGGCAAGCCGCTCAGCTACAACAACTATCTGGATGCCGACGCCGCTTGGAACCTGGTCCGCGAGTTCGACGAGCCGGCCTGCGTGATCCTCAAGCATCAGAACCCCTGCGGCTCCGCCGTGGCCGAGGACATCACGGCCGCCTACGACCGCGCCTTCGCCTGCGATCCCAAGAGCGCCTTCGGCGGCATCATCGCCTGCAACCGCGAGGTTCCCTATGAGCTGGTTGAGCACTTTGCCGATCAGAACAAGCAGTTCGTCGAGGTTATCATTGCTCCGAGCTACACTGCCGAGGCGCTCGAGCGCATGGCCAAGCGCCCCAACCTGCGTGTGCTGGCTACCGGCGGCGTGGACCACGGTGCCCAGGTGGAGCTGCGCTCCGTCGACGGCGGCATGCTGGTGCAGGAAGTCGACCACGTGACCGAGGACCCCGCGACCTTCACGTTCCCCACCGACCGCAAGCCCACCGACGCCGAGATGGCCGAGCTCGAGTTTGCCTGGAAGGTCTGCAAGGGCGTCAAGTCCAACGCCATCCTGGTCTCCAAGGGTAAGGCCGGCATTGGCATGGGCCCGGGTCAGCCCAACCGCGTTGACTCTGCGCTGCTTGCCTGCGAGCGCGCCGAGGACTTCTGCGAGCGCGAGGGCGTGGAGAAGGGCGGCTTTGCCTGTGCAAGCGATGCGTTCTTCCCGTTCCGCGACAACGTCGACGTGCTTGCCGCGCACGGCGTGACCTGCATCATTCAGCCCGGCGGCTCCAAGCGCGACGACGAGAGCGTCCAGGCCTGCAACGAGCATGGCATTGCGATGGTCTTCACGGGGGCCAGGCATTTTAGGCACTAATATCGTTACGCGGTTTTACCAAACCGCGTAACTGCTCGACGCTGCGCCGGCCCCAAGCACCTCATCTCGCCGCTCAAACCGTCGCTCGCGTACAGAAGTACGCGTCGCTCCTCTTTCGCAGCGACCTGAGGCACTTGGGTCCGGCTCGCTGGCTTATGCTCCACCAGCGGTATTGGCTCGCCCCGAACTAAAGCTATCTATTGCCGTCCGTGCCGGTTGGTGCGGGCGGCTTTTTTGGGTATAACGGTGCGGTGTATGTTTTTGAGAAAGGTTGGATATGGCCGTTGTGGATGATGCCGAGCTGTTTGGCAATGCCGAGGATCAGCGTGCGTACGAGGACTTTTGCGCCAATCAGGAGGCGGTCGAGAAGTTTACGCTCGACAAGCCCGCGCTTGTCTGCCGTTGGCGCATGTCCAACAAAAAGGTGCCCATGCTCAACCGCCACATCCGCGCGCTGTCCGAGCGCCTGGTGCGGGGCGAGCCGCTTACCCATAACATGCTCAGCTGGGCCAAACAGCACGTTGAGTGGTCGCTTGCCGAGGGCGATTACACCGCACGCGACGGCGTGCTCATGCTGGTGATCGACATCAACGGCAACGCCGCCATGACGGTGGGGGAGTACGAGCCGCTCGCCGATACGTCGGCCAAGGTACTGCGTGCCCGCTCCGCCGAGGCCCGCTCCGAGGCCGACGAGACCGGCGTGGCGCCCGAGCTGCTCGCCGCCGTCAACAACGGCGAGCTTGCCTTTGTGGCGCCGGCGGACGAGTGCCTGTGCGGCACGGCGACGCTCATCGAACAGCTGGCCCAGACCAAGGGCATCCCGGTCACGCGCGTAGATATTCCCGCTCAGCTTAAGGGCGCGCTGTTCCTAGTGAGCGACGAACACGGCGTGGTCCCTGCCGCCGAGACGGACGCCGCCGAGGCCGACGCCGCCACGGTCGCCTTCTTCGCCGAAGGCTACGAAAAGCTCCGCGCCCGCCGCTCCTAACCTCAAGGTGGGGTGGGCTTACTGAAGCGAGCGAGCGCGTTCGATGGCGTAGGCGAGCGACAGCTGCTCCATCTCCGGGGCGCATTTGTAGCTCAGTCCGGTGAGAGCCGTCACCTTATCGAGGCGATATCGAATCGTGTTCGGGTGCTGGCCAGTCTGCTTGGCGGTTTGCTCGATACGTCGGTCGTTCTCGATGAATGCGGCGAGTGTGGATTCCAGTTCGCTGCCATGCTCACTGTCGTGCTCGCGTATCGGCGAGAGAATCGCCTCCGAGAACGATCGCATCTCCGGGGTTTCCGCAAAAGGCATCACGGTTCTCAGGATGCCGAGCTGCGTATAGCGGACGGGACTCTCGGCTCGTTGACAAGATAGGCGCTGTGCGTAAATCGCCTGCGAGATCGCCTGCGCCACAGCCTCGTCTCCAAACAGAATATCGCTGATGCCGAGCCCTTCCGCTCCGCCGTCGATACCGCTAGTCTCGATGAGCTCCGTGAGCGCCTGCACGATTCGCTCCACATCGAGCGTCTGCTCCGAGTCACTTGTCGCTACGAATAACAAACCTCCGTCATAGGGTGCCAGCATGTTGTGGCATCCGGCGAGGGTCGATTTTGCACAGAGACGTTCGATTTGCAAAAACGTACGCGGGTCGAGGGGCTCTGCAAACGATGCGAACAGGGCGACCGCTTCGTCCAGAAATGACGGGTTGAGGCCTCGGATGCGTCGGCAGATGGACTCAGGCGATACATCTGTCCTTAGGGCATCGATCTCGCGCTGCGCGAAGTCGATGGACGCGAGCTGCTCGATATGCCGTTTGACCTCATAGATGACGCCGTCAAAGAACAGTGAGTCGTCGGTCGTGAGAAAGACCGGGTAGTGCCGCGCGTTGGCGTAGCGGATGGCTTGGTCGGGAATCGGGATGTGCAGGACGTTTTTGATGATAAGACCGCTCGTTCCCTTGGCGACGAGGTATTTCACGGCTTCAGTGATGAGGTACGGGTCGTCCTTCGCATAGAGAAAGGTGCTGAGGACGATCTCGTCTGAGCTGAAGTTGACGCGCTGGTACTTGTTCTTGAGGCCGGGCATGAGTTCATAATCGAGGATCCCGACGCCGGAGACGGCACGCGAGACGCCATCGCTGCCGGCGATTAGACGAACCGACCCCTCATATTCCCGTGAGAAGTCCGAGATGGTGTATAGCATCAACATCACCTTGTAAATCACTACAATTAGTACAGGTATAAATAGGATAATCGCACATCCGTATGCCGTTGATGCAAGAAATAATTCAAATACCTGCTGATAGAACGAAAAATCAGATTGAGAATCGTTGTAGATTCCAACAAGAAATGATCCTTGGCGGCATCATTGCTAAACCGTACAGTGAAGCAACGTAAAGCTTTCGCTGAAAGGAGCGATGATGGGGCAGATGGTGGTGCTTTCGGCCGAGGAAGTTTTCAAGGTGCTGACGATCGAGGATGCAATCGCTGCCGTGGAGGATGCATATCGCCAGAAGGCAACGGGCAAGGGTGTTGCGTGGCCGATGGTATATGAGCAGTTCGAACCCGGCGTGGCCGATATGGATATCCGCTCGGGCGAGTTGGCGGGAAGCGGTCTCTTCGGCCTCAAACTCACTGCTTGGTTCTCTCAGAATCCCAAAAAGGGGCTGCCCGAGATCTTTGGCACCACGCTGCTGTGCGACAACGCGACGGGCGAGCCACTGGCGCTGCTTAATGCCTCCGCCGTCACTGGGCTTCGCACCGGTGCCGCCGCTGCGCTCGGTGCCAAGTGGCTGGCTCGGGAGGATGCGTCCAAACTGCTTGTTGCGGGTGCCGGCCATATGAGCACCTATATGGTGGCGGGCGTGCTCGCCGCCTGTCCCAAAGTGAGCGAGGTCAAGGTGTGGGAGCCGGTTTCCGATGCCGCGCCCGAGGCCCGCGTCGAGCGCATGCGTGACGAGGTCGCCCATATCTTGGGCGCCTGCGAGCATGCTCGCGAGGCATCCACCTATTCCATCGAGGCGACGGCCGACGGCCAAGGTGCCGCGGCAGAGGCCGACATCATCGTGACAATCACGCCGGCGACCAAGCCCATCATCCCCGATGCATGGGTGCGCCCCGGTACGCATATCTCCTGCGTCGGTGCCGACATGCCCGGCAAGCAGGAGCTCGCCTCGGCGCTTGTCGCCCGCGCCGCTGTTTACGTCGACGACCGCGAGCAATCGGTCGCGTCCGGTGAGCTGGAGATTCCGGTTGCCGAGGGTGCCATCGCGCCCGAGAACATCAAAGCGGAGCTCGGCGAAGTCATCGCCGGCACGGCCACGGGGCGTTCGGATGGCGAGCAGGTGACGGTGTTCGATACGTCGGGCATTGCCGTTCAGGACCTTTCGGCATCGAAAATTGCCTACGGCCGCGCCGTCGAGGCGGGGCTGGGCACCGTGGTGGAACTGTAAGAAAGCCAAGGAAAGGAAACGACAATGCAGATTAAGGATTTCGCCGTCGAGCAGTGGATGAACGAGTGGGAGACCAAGTGCACCCACAACGTTGCGGAGACGTGCGTCTACTCCCTCACGCTCGACCAGCTGTTCGAGCTTACGAACACCGACAAGAAGGCGTGGCTCGACAGCCTGTGCTCGCGCCGATTCACCTACGGAGACATCGAGGGGCAGCCCGGCTTCCTCGAGGGGGTCGCGCGTCTCTATAAGACGGTCGAGCCCGGGCATATCGTGCCCACGCACGGCGCGACCGGTGCCAACTCCCTGGTTATTTCCACGCTCGTCGAACCGGGCGATCATGTAGTCTCCGTCAAGCCCACCTACCAGCAGCTTTACTCGATTCCCGAGATGTGCGGTGCGAAGGTCGATATCCTTCAGCTCGATCGCAAGAACGGCTACCACGTCGACGTCGACGCGCTCGATGCCCTGGTGACCGACGATACCAAGCTCATCTGCATCAATAACCCGGACAACCCCACGGGCGCCCTGCTCGACATCGATACGCTCAAGGCGATTGTCGAGGTTGCGCGCAAACACGACGCGTGGGTGCTCTGCGACGAGGTCTACCGTCTGCTTACTCAGACGGATGAGTACTGCGAGTCCGTGATCGACCTGTACGACAAGGCCGTCGTCACCGCATCCATGTCCAAGGTCTGGTCGTTCGCCGGCCTGCGTCTGGGCTGGGCGGTCACCAAGAGCCCGGAACTTCGTCGCGCGCTGCTCTCGCATCGCGACTACAACCTGATTTCCGCCGGCATATTCAGCGAGACGGTGGCGGAGCTGATTCTGGGCAACGCTTCCGTGATCCTTGAGCGCAGCCGTCGCATCGTCCGTCAGAACCTTGCTGTTCTGGAGAAGTGGGTCGAGAGCGAGCCGCACCTGTCGTTTGTCAAGCCCGAGGCGGGTACCACCGCGCTCGTGTATTACGATTACGACATCGACTCCAGGACGTTCTGCATCGACATGATTAAGAAGTCCGGCGCGCTCGTCACCCCGGGCGATTGCTTCGAGGAGCCCAAGAGCATGCGCATCGGCTATGCATATTCCGATAACACCGACGACCTGCAGAAGGGTCTGGATGCCATCTCTGCGTACATGCGTACGCTCGAGTAGAGGCTCGAGGGCGAAGTGATGGGGTCGATCGGTTTAGGACCGAGGCCCCCTATTTTTTCTCAAGGCTACCGAACACTTTTGTCATATTAGGTGCCCACGGGGTCGCATCGCTGCGACGCCGTGGGCATAATGGTGTGGAAGGTGCAAGTTACGCGAAATGGGAGGACACATGGCGCTGATTTATGTCGTTGAGGACGACGAGCCCATTCGTCGTGAGCTTGTCGACATCCTTGCCCGCGCCGGGTTTGAAATCGAGGCCTGCGAATCGTTTGAGCATGTCTCGCGCGATATTCTCGCCGCCGCGCCCGACTTGGTGCTGCTCGACCTCACGCTCCCTGTCAAAGACGGCCAGCACATCTGCCATGAGGTCCGTCGCGAATCCGAGGTCCCCATCATCGTCCTCACGTCGCGCACGACCGAGATCGACGAGGTCATGGCCATGACGCTCGGCGCGGACGACTTTGTTCCCAAGCCCTATAGCGCCCGTGTGCTCGTGGCGCGCATCAATGCCTTGCTGCGTCGCACCGCGGCGGCGGGCGAGCGCAGCACGCTCGTCCACAAGGGACTGGAGATTGACCTCGCACGCTCCATGGTCACCAACACGCAAACGGGCACCAGCACCGAGCTCACCAAAAACGAGCTGCGTATCCTCTCGCTGCTTCTGAGCCGCGCGGGCAAGATCGTTTCGCGCTCGGCCATCATGCAGGACCTGTGGGACTCCGACGCCTTTGTGGACGACAATACGCTCACCGTCAACATCAACCGCCTGCGTACCACGCTCGAAAAAATCGGCATCAAGGGGTATTTGACCACGCATCGCGGCCAGGGCTATTCGGTCTAGGGGCCGGCTATGTCGTTTGGCAAGTTCTTTAAAGATGCGCTGCTTCCCGTCGCCGTGTGGACGTGCGGCGTGCTGCTGAGCTGCTTTGTGCTGACGGTCGCCGGCGCACCCGTTTCCATCGTGGTCGTGGCGGTTGGCGTGTCCTTCATCTTTGGCATGCTCGGCATCGTGATCGAGTACGCGCGCCGTCGTCGATTTTTGCACCAGCTGGAGCGCGCGGCCGAGGAGCTGGAAAGCCCCGCATGGGTGCAGGAGATGGTGCAGTGCCCGACTTATGCCGAGGGCGAGCTCGAGTACGAGGTCTTGCGCCGGGTGGGCAAAGCCGCTTGTGACGAGGTTGCCGAAGGCAGGCGCCAGACCGATGACTATCGCGACTATATCGAGAGCTGGGTCCACGAGGCCAAGCTGCCTCTGGCGGCAGCCCATCTGATTTTGGAAAACCTGGACGGCAGCGAAGATGATCTGTCGCGCGTAGATGACCTCGGTCGCGAGCTTGCCCGCGTGGAGCGCTATATCGATCAAGCGCTGTACTACGCGCGCTCGGAAGTCGTGGAACGCGACTACCTGATTCGCCGCTGGGACCTTAAGACCTTGGTGACGGGCGCGATTAAAGCCAACGCGCGCGAGCTCATTGCGGCGCATGTGGCCCCGGTGTGCGAGAACCTCGACTTCGAGGTCTTTACCGACGAGAAGTGGCTCGAGTTTATTCTGGGCCAGCTCATTCAGAACAGCATTAAATATGCGTGCGAGGACGGCGCGAAGATCGTGTTTTCGGGCGCGTTGCTGGACGAGGGCCTGGCAAGCGAGCGCATCGAGCTTACCGTTGCGGACAACGGCTGCGGCGTGAGCGCGGCCGACCTGCCGCGTGTGTTCGAGAAGGGTTTTACCGGCGACAACGGCCGCACCACCAAGCGTGCAACGGGCATCGGCCTCTACCTGGTGGCGCGCCTGTGCTCCAAGATGGGCATCGACGTCACCGCGGCATCGGAGCCGGGCGAAGGCTTCGTCGTAACATTCGCTTTTTCAACGAACAAGTTCCAATACTTTGAGTAACGCACACGGCAGACGCCCGCCCAAACAAAAACGTGCCGCCTCAAACAAAACGTGCCGCCCCAAATGGGGCGGCACGCCATTTTTCTATCAGACAACTCGCTGAAGTAAGGCCGCGGGGCCGGGAGGGGTTTCCTAAGGGCACATCCCGCAGCCGCAACGCGGCGAGGACGTGCCCGTGGAAACCCCGCAGGCCCCGCGGCCGGTGGGAGCAACGCTACTTCACGACCAAGATGTCGCAGTCCGTATTGCGCAGCAGGAACGTCGAAATCGAACCCAGCAGCGCATACTTGATCGAGGACAGGCCGCGGGCGCCGCAGAGCACCAGGTCGGGCTTAACCACGTCGAGCATCTCGTCCTTAAGCGTCTCGCGAATGCGGCCGGCGCGAATCATGACCTCGACCTCGGGGATGTCGGGATTGGCCTTAGCCTCTTCGAGCTGCTTGGCGATGGAGTTCTTAAACGCCTCCTCTAGGCCGTTGACCAGATCGACCGGATAGGAACCGGCGCTCTCGAGTGCCGTGGAATCGATAACGTGGCCGATGATTAGCTTGGCGCCGTTGTTCGCGGCGACCTTGATGGCGCGTGCGAGCACAAAATCCTGCTGCTCAGTACCGTCGAGTGAAACAAATACCTTGGTGTAGCCCTCGTTCATGGTTTCCTCCTTGGTCTATCGCACGGGCGCGGGGCTCGTGCGTCGGGCGGGCGCGGGCGCGTTGGCCGCCGGACACTTTATCTTGTTGCAGTTATACCCAAGGATTTCGGTTTGACCGCTCGCAATTCTGTGAACGGACGAGTTTTTTGGTAAGGGTAGGCGCAGGCGCGCCCGAACGGTTGATAATGGGACATCGCCCGCACCGTCCGCAGAACAATATCGGCGGGTGTCTAACGAGGGGGTCCCTTTGGATATCATCGAGCTTCTAAAATCTGCCTTCATGGGCCTGGTCGAGGGCATCACCGAATGGCTGCCTGTTTCGTCGACCGGTCACATGATCTTGGTGGACGAGTTCGTCAAGATGAACGTGAGCGAGACGTTCTGGAATATGTTCCTGGTTGTGATTCAGCTCGGCGCCATTCTGGCCGTCTGTGTGCTGTTCTTCCATGAGCTCAACCCGTTCTCGCCCAGCAAGGGTAAGGAGGGCCGTCGCGACACCTGGGTGCTGTGGGGCAAGATTGTGCTCGGCTGCATTCCCGCCGCGGCGATCGGCCTGCCGCTCAACGACTGGATGGAGGAGCATTTCTACAATGCTCCCGTCGTGGCGCTGGCGCTCATTGTGTACGGCGTGCTGTTTATCGTGATCGAGAACTGGCGCGCGAACAAGCGCGAGGAAATGGCCGTTGCCGGTTCGTTTGGTTCGCGTGCTGTGGTGTCGGGTGGACGTCCCGCCGGTGCGCACTTTGCGGCGCCCGCCGCGGCTACCGCTGAGGATGAGGGCGATGACGAGGATCTGGACTTTGGTTCCATCACCACGCTCGAGGACCTGAGTTGGAAGACCGCACTGGGCATCGGATGCTTCCAGGTGCTCTCGCTGATTCCGGGCACGTCGCGCTCCGGTTCCACCATCATCGGCGGCCTGCTTTTGGGCTGCACGCGTTCGGTGGCGTCCAAGTTTACGTTCTTCCTGGCCATCCCTGTCATGTTTGGCGCGAGTGCGCTCAAGCTGGTCAAGTATTTCATCAAGGGCGGTACGTTCGGTGCCAACGAGGTCGCCATCCTGGGCGTGGGCTGCGTTGTGGCCTTTGTGGTTTCGCTCATCGCCATCAAGTGGCTTATGGGCTTCGTCCGCCGTCACGACTTCAAGTGCTTCGGCGTCTACCGCATCATTCTGGGCATCGTGGTGCTTGCGTACTTCTTCGTCTTGGAGCCTATGCTCGGCCTGTAACTTGGTTGACGCTGCGCGGCGGCCAGAACGACAACTTGTCATTCAAAGAGGGTGGCATGACCAAAAGGTCTATGCCGCCCTCTTTTCATGCCAATTTGTTCGTTCTGGCCGCCGCTCGCTGCCGTTGCCGTGACATCGGTGGCTCCATTGCACCAAATCCGCTGGGGCGGGCCTGACGGTGGCGCACGGAGTCGTGGTGTGATTTGCGTCGGTGTCCGCGCGGCTCGGTATACTGGTACGGCTCAAACTATGGCGCCGCCCGCAGGCGCGCCGTCCGTCAGATGAGGAGTCGCCCATGACCCAGCCCCTGCCCTGGGAAAAGAACGCCACGGTACCCGTTCCGCCCGCGCCGGAACCCGTGCCGTTCGATGCATACACCGCCCCCGCTGCGCCGGAGCCCGAGCTCGTTCCGCTCGACATCTACGACGCTCCCGTGCCGTCGCCCAAGCCCGCCAAGCCGCTCGTCGACATCGACAGCCTTAATCCCGCCCAGCGCGAGGCCGTCCTGACCACCGAGGGCCCGTTGCTGGTGCTCGCCGGCGCCGGCTCGGGCAAGACCCGCGTCTTGACCTTCCGCATCGCACATATGCTCGGCGATCTGGGCGTTAAGCCTTGGCAGGTTCTTGCCATCACGTTTACCAACAAGGCCGCGGCAGAGATGCGCGAGCGTCTGGCAGCGCTCATCCCCAGCGGCACCCGCGGTATGTGGGTGTGCACCTTCCATGCCATGTGTGTGCGCATGCTGCGCGAGGACGCCGACCTGCTGGGCTACACCGGCCAGTTCACCATCTACGATGACGATGACTCAAAGCGCATGGTGCGTGACATTATGCAGGCGCTCGGCATCGAGCAAAAGCAGTTCCCCATCAACATGATCCGCAGCAAGATCAGCTCGGCCAAAAACGCCATGATCGGCCCCGAGGACATGCTCAAGAGCGCCGATAGCCCCAACGACAAAAAGGCCGCGCAGGTCTACCTAGAGCTGGAGCGCCGCCTGCGCGCCGCCAATGCGATGGACTTCGACGACCTGCTCGTGCGCGCGCTCGAGCTGCTGCGCACCCGTCCCGAGGTGCTCGATAAGTACCAAGAGCGCTTCCGCTACATTAGCGTCGACGAGTATCAGGACACCAACCACGTCCAGTACGAGATCGCCAACCTGCTGGCCGCCAAGTACCAAAACCTCATGGTCGTAGGCGACGATGACCAGTCCATTTATAGCTGGCGTGGCGCCGACATCACCAACATCTTGGACTTTGAGAAGGACTTTAAAAACTGCAAGACCGTCAAGCTGGAGCAGAACTATCGTTCCACGGGTCACATCCTGAGCGCCGCCAACGCCGTGGTGCGCCACAACTCGCAGCGCAAGGACAAGCGCCTGTTTACGGCCGAGGGCGATGGCGAGAAGATCCAGGCCTTCCAGGCGAGCGATGAGCGCGACGAGGGCCGCTGGATTGCCGGTGAGATCGAGAAGCTGCACTCCAAGGGCACGAGCTACGACGACATCGCCGTGTTCTACCGTACCAACGCCCAGTCGCGTATTCTCGAAGATATGTTCCTGCGCGCGGGCGTGCCCTACAAGATTGTGGGCGGCACGCGATTCTTCGACCGTGCCGAGATCCGCGACGTCATGGCCTACCTCAAGATGATCGTGAACCCGGCCGACGAGATGAGCGTCAAGCGCGTCATCAACACACCTCGCCGTGGTATCGGCTCCACCTCGATCCAAAAGATCGAGCAGCTGGCGCGCGACAACCGCTGCTCGTTCTTCCAGGCCTGCGAGATCGCGTGCGCCGAGACCGGTATGTTTAGCGCCAAGGTGCGCAATGGCCTGTCGAGCTTTGTGTCGCTGGTGCGCGAGGGTCGCCGCATGGACGGCGAGCTCAAGGACGTTGTCGAGATGATTGTCGATAAGACGGGCCTACTGCAGGCTTTCCGCGCCGAGGGCACCATGGAGTCCGAGAGCCGCGCCGAGAACATCCAGGAATTCCTGGGCGTCGCCGCCGAATTTGAGGAGACGCACGAGGATATCGAAGGTACGCTCGAGAGCTTGGAAGAGCTGCGCGCTGCCGGTGTTGCCGATGTGCCTGCTAGCGCCGAGCCCGAGCCTGTCGTGGTGAGCGCGCCTGCGCCCGAACCGGGGCCATCTGCCCCGGTATCCTCGTTTGAGGCGCTCGTTGGCGCGCGTGACGCCGCGGGCTCCAATCCGCTCGATAGCTTGGCCGCTCCGGCGCTGTCTCCGCAGGATGCCCTGGCCGCCGCCATCGCGGGCAACGCGTATGCCGCGCCGACGGAGATGCCGGCGGGTGCCGTGCATGCCGACGAGATCGAGCGCACCTACGGTCCGCTCACCTGTAAGGCGCTGCCGGCGCTCATGGAGTGGCTGGCCCTGCGCTCCGACTTGGATTCCCTGGCCGGCGAGACGCATGCCATTACCATGATGACCATCCACTCCGCCAAGGGCCTGGAGTTCCCGGCGGTGTTCGTGGCCGGCATGGAGGAGGGTATCTTCCCGCACGTGCACGACTTTGGCGGTAGTGACGATCCGGGCAAGCTCGAGGAGGAGCGTCGCTTGGCCTACGTCGCCATCACGCGTGCTCGCAAGCGCCTGTTCCTGACCTATGCGGCCACGCGTCGCACCTACGGCTCGACCTCTGCCAACCCGCGCTCGCGCTTCCTCAACGAGATTCCGTTTGAGGATATCGAGTTTAGCGGCATCGGTTCTGCCGGTTTTGAGGGCACGGGCTGGGAGAAACGCGGCGACCGACACGGCACCTTTGGATCGGGTATGGGCTCGGACATGTATGGCGGCAAGGTGTTTGGTTCGCATACGCGCTCGACCGGCGGTTCTGGTTCACGTGGTGGATCGAGCTTTGACGATTTCTTTGGCGGCAGCAGCTACGGGACCGAGCGCCATCGTGGGGTTTCGCCCGATGCCGGCCGTGTTGCCTCGACCTTTGGTTCGGGTGCGCCGCGAGCCAAAAAGCCGTCGTCCAAGGTGTCCCCGACGGTGGAGCGCAAGGTCGATCGTGCCAGCGCATCGCAGGACTTTGCCGCGGGCGATACCGTGAGCCACAAGACTTTTGGCACGGGTACCGTGCTCTCGGTCGTCGGAGACATGATCGAGGTCCAATTCGAAAAGACCGGCCAGACCAAAAAGCTTATGAAGGGCTTTGCTCCGATCGTCAAGCTGTCGTGATCCCGGCGGACCTGGGCGGGCGTATGGGGCAACATCGCCTGCTCGGGCAGTCCTGCTCGCACGGAGAGCACATTAAGTGCTCTCCGGCTCGTGCGGAACTCGCGATCGATGTTGCCCCATACGCCCGCCCAGGTCCTTAGATAACGTTGCTTGCGAACGTCGCTCTGCTCGTCCGCTTTTTTGATCTGGAGAGCCGGGTGGGCTGATATATATGGATAAGGGGCTCCTCCGTTGGTGGACGGGGGAGCCCCTTGTTGCGTTTTGGTTGTTGCTGCGACCTAGAGGTGGCTGATGATCAGTTCCATCTTGCCTTCGAGGTCGATGGAGCTGACGGTGTTCGGGGCCAGCAGGTGGCTTCCCTTGTGGACGGGGTCGCCGCAGACGGTGCCTTCGCCGTCGATGACCGACAGGCACATGAAGGGCCAGCGCTGGTCGAGGATCTTGCTGCCGTCGACACGCACGCGATCGACGGTGTAGCAGGGGTTAGACTCGAGCTCGGTCACGCCGTCCACCTCGGGCGCGGTCACGGTACCATCGACCGGGGCCTGGACGTCAAAGTCGATGCAGTCGAGGCTCTGCTTAATGTGCAGCGGGCGCAGTTTGCCGTCGGTGCCCGGGCGATCATAGTCGTACAGACGATACGTCACGTCGCTCGACTGCTGCGTTTCCAAAATGAGCGTGCCGGCCTTGATGGCGTGAACGGTACCGGAATCAATCTGGAAAAAGTCGCCCTTGTGGATCGGTAGTACGTTGAGCATGTCGTCCCAGCGGCCGTCCTTGATCATCTGTGCGGCCTCAGTGCGGTCTTTAGCACGCTGGCCGACGATGATCGTGGCGCCGGGCTCGCAATCCAGCACGTACCAGCACTCGGTTTTACCCAGGCTGCCGTTCTCGTGCTCGGCGGCGTACTCGTCGTTGGGATGAATCTGGATCGAAAGGTCGTCCTTGGCGTCCAGAATCTTGATGAGCAGCGGGAACTCCTTGCCCTCGCAGTTGCCAAAGAGCTCGCGGTGCTCGGCCCACAGCCACGACAGCGTGTGGCCGGCGTACGGTCCCTCCGCAATCTGGCAGTCACCGTTGGGATGGGCCGAGATGGCCCAGCACTCACCGATGGGACCTTCGGGAATGTCGTAACCAAATACGGTTTCGAGCTGGCGGCCACCCCAGATCTTCTCGTGGAAGATCGGCGTCAGTTTAATCAAATCGGACATATTCATACCCCCATTATGTTGCGCGGGCGTTGCACAAAACAGCTCAAAACGAGCGCCCGCGTGACTACAAAAACCTATGCCAACGTTACGTTGTGCAACTCAAAGCGGTCGCCAACGTTGCGCGAGATCGAATACTCAAAGGCGGCGCCGCTGTCCAAAAAGCCAATTTGGGTGAGCTCGAGCAGGGGAGAGCCAAGTTTGGTGTCCAGACGCTCGGCTTCTTCCTCGGTTGCTGCCACGGCGCGAATGGTACGGTGGAAGCTCGAAATCTTCAGCCCACATTGCTCGCGGATGAAGCGGTAGACCGATCCGTACAGGTCCTTCTTTTTCAGCCCCGGAATCAGCTCGAGGGGCATGTAGGTGTACTCGATAACGATGGGCTTCTCATCGGCCTGGCGCACGCGCACAACGTGATAGGCAAAGTCATCCTCGGCAATTCCCAGCTGGGCTGCGATGTCCGCCGGTGGATTAACGATCGAGAAATCGTAGACCACCGAGGTCACCTTCTCCCCGCGGTGCTCATACGAAAAACCCTGGGCACGGTCGTTTTTGCCCTGGAAAAACGCCTGGCCGGGAAGCCCCGCCGTGTCCTTAACGTAGGTACCCGATCCACGCCGGCTGGTAATAAGACCTTCTTCGGTGATTTGTTCAATAGCTCGTTTGACGGTGATTTTGGAAACGTTATAGAGCTTGCAGAACTCAACGACGGTAGGAAGCTTGTCGCCCGGTTTAAGAGCGCCATCCTCGATAGTGCGACGAATATCTGCAGCTATCGCCTCGTATTTGGGAATCATGGAACCTCCTTTCCAACTTGGTTGAGTATAAAAGAAAGTATAGTTAACACCTAAGCATCCCTATTATATATTTAAAAAGTTCGAGAAAGATATAATTAAAAGTTGCTTTGCATATAAATTAGAGCGCTCTAAATAGATAAACATCTGAGTAATGTCGTGTTAAGCGGCCATTCGCGTTTTCCCAGATAAAACCTGCCAAAACAAACCTGTCCCTTTTTGGTAGGTTTTTGCCTTGGGAGCGGTACCATACAGGCAATGTTTAAACGAGAAAGGCGGGCTCCCATGGAACCTAAGCAGTACTACATCGGCATCGACGTCGGCGGCACTTCGGTTAAGGAGGGCCTGTTCGACGAGGACGGCAACCTGCTTGCCAAGGCCAGCGTGCCCACGCCTCCTATCGTTGACGCTGCGGGCTTTGCCGCGGTGACCGAGGCTATCGACCAGGTGGTCGCCAAGGCACAGATTCCGCGTGCCTTTGTGGCGGGCATTGGCCTGGCCGTTCCGTGTCCCATCCCGGCGTCGGGCGATGCCAAGGTCAAGGCCAACATTGCCATTAACCTGCCCGAGCTGAGGGTCGCCATTCAGGAGCACTGCCCCGATGCGGTCGTTAAGTATGAGAACGATGCCAACGCCGCTGCCATGGGCGAGGCCTGGCTCGGTTCTGCCAAGGGCGTGCAGAACGTAGTTATGGTCACCATCGGTACCGGCGTGGGCGGCGGCGTTATCGTTAACGGCGATGTGGTATCGGGCGTTGTGGGTGCTGGCGGCGAGATCGGCCACATGTGCCTGAACCCGGCTGAGGAGCGCACCTGCGGCTGCGGCGGCCATGGCCACCTGGAGCAGTATTCCAGCGCCACCGGCGTGGTGAGCAACTACCTTGCCGAGTGCAAGAAGGCGGGCGTCGACCCCATCGAGCTCACCGGCCCCTCCGATTCCAAGGACGTGTTCCAGGCCTGCCGCGAGGGCGACAAGCTTGCGCTGGCCGCGGCCGATACCATGGCCGACTATCTCGGTCGCGCACTGGCGCTTATTGCCAACGTGGTTGATCCCGAGATGTTCCTCATCGGCGGCGGCGCCTCTGCCTCGGCCGATGTCTACCTCGACAAGGTTCGCGAGCACTTTAAGCAGTACGCGCTTTCCGCCTCGCGCGAGACGCCCATTAAGGTCGCTTCGCTCGGAAACGACGCCGGCATCATCGGTGCCGCCTACGTAGCCCTGCGCGCCGCCGGCAAATAGCTGGTGCAAGGAGGCCAAGGCTGCGCCCCAAAATATGCCGTGGCCCTTCCGTCTGCGAAGGCTCGGCATCGGCGTGCTACCATAGCTACGTCCAAGTACACATATCAAGTGGAGGATATCCATGGCAAACGTTCTTGTCTTTGGTCACCAGAACCCCGATAACGACGCCATCATGAGCGCACTCGTCCTGTCCCAGTTGCTCAACCAGGTTGAGTATGCCGGCAACACCTACGAGGCCTGCGCCCTTGGTCAGCTTCCGGCCGAGTCCGCCAAGCTGCTCGCCGACGCTGGCATTGCCGAGCCCCGCGTGATTGATTCCGTCGAGGCCGGTCAGCTCGTCGTCCTCACCGACCACAACGAGTCTGCCCAGTCCGTCGCCGGCCTTAAGGACGCCACGGTCTTTGGCGTCATCGACCATCACCGCATCGGCGACTTCGAGACCGCCGGTCCGCTGCACTACATCTGCCTGCCCTGGGGCTCCAGCTGCACCATCGTCACCAAGCTTGCCGGCGTGCTCGGCGTTGAGCTTTCCGACGTCCAGGCCAAGCTGCTGCTCTCGGCCATGATGACCGACACGCTCATGCTCAAGAGCCCCACCACCACCGATGTCGACCGCGCCGTCGCCGCCAAGCTCGGCGAGCAGGTGGGCGTCGATCCGGTCAAGTTTGGCATGGAGGTCTTCCTCACCCGTCCGTCCGGCTCCTTCACTGCAGCCGAGATGGTCGGCAACGACATCAAGATGTTCGAGCCCGCCGGCAAGAAGCTGCTCATCGGCCAGTACGAGACCGTCGACAAGAGCCGTGCGCTTGGCATGATTGACGAGATCCGCGAGGCCATGCGCGCCTACGCCGCCGAGAAGGGTGCCGACGGCATTGTCCTGTGCATTACCGACATCATGGAGGAGGGCTCGCAGGTCCTGCTCGAGGGCGAGACCGAGGCTGCTCAGAAGGGTCTGGGCATTGCCGACGAGCACGACGGCGTCTGGATGCCGGGCGTCCTCTCCCGTAAGAAGCAGGTCGCTGCCCCCATCATGGCCGCCTGCTAGGTTTAGTTGACCAAACGCCACGACCGGATCGCGGACGCCCCGCGCTCCGGTCGTTTTTTGTGCGCGGCGCCGCGTTGTCTCTTGGACAGGCGTGCCCGTGCCGTTGAGCAAATAATGTTCAACCTGTGGTTCCGCTTTTCGGTCACGCCTGCGTGCTTGTCGTGCAGGGTAGGCTAGATGCAAGCGTAATACGTTAGAGCGCGGCGCCGCCACTTGGGCGGGCCGTGCTTTTTTAAGACGGGAGCTTTCCCGTGAAAGGAGCCACCCATGGCAGCAACTGAGCAGCTGTTCAACGTTCGTGAGCGCAAGCGTTTTGAGCGCCACGACATCTGGGAGCGCATCGCCGAGAACGGCACGATTTCCGCCGCCGTCATGGTCTTCGCCGCCATCGCCGCCGTCATTTGCGCCAATACCGATGCCTACGAGGCCATCCATCACTTTTTGGAGACCCCGCTGTATGTGGGTCTGGGCAACCTTACGGCCGGTCTCACCGTTGAGCTTTTCGTCAACGACTTCCTCATGGCGATTTTCTTTTTGCTGGTGGGCATTGAGCTCAAGTATGAAATGACGGTCGGCGAGCTCAAAAACCCGCGCCAGGCTATGCTTCCCATGCTGGCGGCCGTGGGCGGCGTCGTCGTTCCCGCCTGCATCTATCTGATCTTTAACCATGCCGGCGCGCACAACGGCTGGGCCATTCCCATGGCAACCGATATTGCCTTTGCGCTGGGCGTGCTGTCGCTTTTGGGCAATCGCGTGCCCAACGGCGTGCGTGTGTTCTTCTCGACGCTCGCCATCGCCGACGACCTCATCTCCATCGCCGCCATCGCCATCTTCTACGGTCAGAGCCCCAATCCGTTTTGGTTGGGCGCCGCCGCGCTTGTGACCTGCGCGCTCGTGTGGCTCAACAGGACGCAGCATTACCGCCTTGCCCCGTACTCGGTGCTGGGCCTGCTGCTGTGGTTCTGCATGTTCAAGAGCGGCGTGCACGCTACGCTTGCCGGCGTCATCCTGGCCTTCACCATCCCGGCCAAGTGCGGCGTCAAGCTCGATAGCCTCACCGATTGGTTGGGGGAGTGCCTGCCGCTGCTCGATGACCGCTACGATGACGAGGCGCACATCCTGGGTCAGCATGACTTTACCGTCTCGACCACCAAGGTCGAGCGCGTCATGCACCGCGTGACCCCGCCGCTCATCCGCATGGAGCGTCTGATCTCCACGCCGGTCAACTTTGTGATTCTGCCGATCTTTGCGTTCGTGAACGCGCAGGTTCGCCTAGTGGGCGTGGACATGAGCACGCTGCTCACCGACCCGGTGACGCTCGGCGTGTACTTTGGCATGCTGCTGGGCAAGCCGATCGGAATCTTTGGCATGACGTTTGCCCTGGTTAAGCTCAAGATTTCCGAGCTGCCGCGCAATGTCAACTGGCACATGATTGCCGGTGTGGGCATTCTGGGCGGCATCGGCTTTACGATGTCGATTCTCATCAGCGGTCTTGCTTTCCCGACGGCCCAGTTTGAGGTTCTGGCTGCCAAGGCCGCCATCCTTGCCGGTTCGGTCACCGCGGCCGTGCTTGGCATGATCTACATGAGCGTGGTCTGCAAACACCCCGCGCCCAAGGACGAGTAAGAGCACATACAAGTTTGAAAACGCCGCCTGTGAACACCATCACAAGCGGCGTTTTAGTCATTGGGGACGTTCTTAAATGACTAGGCTTATTCCACGGTGCCGTAGATGGCGCCCCAGCCGTGGGCGGCCAAGGCGGAGTTGAGCTGGTCGCAAAGTGACTGGCGGTCGTAATAGCCGGGCGGTAGCAGGTTGACGATTTCCATGAGATCGGGCGCGAGGTCCAAGATCTCGGCCTGCACGATGAGATCCAGGCGGTCGATGGTGTGGCGGTCGTAAAACAGTCCGTCGACCAGGCGCTGCAGGTCGCCGAATTCCTCGGCCTGGAACGATCCGTACTCCATAGTGCCTCCTTGGGCGCTTCACGCCGGCATGCGCGGCGATTCGTAATTTATTGCGATGGACTTAATCTATCACGGCTTCATAACGTTGTGACGGTGGCGGTCTATACTTAGAAGAATTGCAACGTACCGCTTCGTGAAAGGTCGCACCCATGCAGACGATCTACCAGAAGATGGAAACCACCGAACTCGATGCCGCCATCGAGGCGCTCAAAGCCGAGGTCGCCGAGGTCAAGGCCAAGGGCCTGGCGCTCGACATGGCCCGCGGCAAGCCGTCGCCCTCCCAGGTGGACATCTCTCGACCCATGCTCGATATCCTCAATGCCGATGCCGACCTGCACGACGGCAACGTCGACTGTTCCAACTACGGCTGCTTTGAGGGCATTCCCTCGGCACGCAAGCTGGCGGGGGAGTTCCTGGGCTGCCCCGCCGAGCAGACGCTCGTGCTGGGTTCGTCGAGCCTGCTGATCGAGCACGACATCGCCGGTATGTTCTGGCGCTGCGGCTCGTGCGGCAGCGAGCCCTGGGATGCCTACGAGGCTGCCCACGACGGCAAGAAGGTCAAGTTCCTGTGCCCTGTTCCCGGCTACGACCGCCACTTTGGCATCACCGCCGATCTGGGTATCGAGAACGTCCCCGTCGCGATGACCGACAACGGCCCCGACATGGACGAGGTCGAGCGCCTCGTCGCCGCCGACGATTCCATCAAGGGCATCTGGTGCGTGCCCAAGTATTCCAACCCCACGGGCATCACCTTTAGCGAGGACACTGTGCGCCGCCTGGTTGAGATGCCCACGGCCGCACCCGATTTCCGCATCTTCTGGGACAACGCCTACTGCGTGCACGACCTGTACGACGAGACCGACGAGCTCGCAAACATCTTTGACCTCGCTCGCGCGGCGGGCACCGAGGACCGCGTGGTGGCATTTGCCTCGACGTCCAAGATCACCTTCCCGGGCGCCGGTATCGGCTTTATCGGTGCGAGCCCCGCGGTCATCGCCGAGTTCTCCAAGCGCCTGAAGGCCGGCCTCATCAGCGCCGACAAGCTCAACCAGCTACGTCACGTGCGTTTCCTTCCCACCATCGAGGCGGTCAAGGAGCACATGAAAAAGCATGCCGAGTTTCTGCGCCCGCGCTTTGAGGCCGTTGAGCGCAAGCTCACCGAGGGCCTGGGCGAGACGGGCTGCGCCACCTGGACGCACCCCCGCGGCGGCTACTTTGTAAGCTTCGATGGTCCCGAGGGTTCAGCCCAGAAGGTCGCCGCGCTCTGCGCCGACCTGGGCGTCAAGCTCACGCCGGCTGGTGCCACCTGGCCTTATGGCAAGGACCCGCGCGACACCAACATCCGCATCGCGCCGAGCTATCCCACGGTCGAGGACCTGGAGGCCGCGCTCGATGTGCTGGTGCTGGCCGTCAAGCTTGTCGCTGCCGAGCTTGCGCGTGCCGAGCGCGCCTAACGCGCGGCTTCCCGTACTATCCGCACTTTCGATACGTAAAGGAGCGTATACATGGATTTGGGTATTTCCACCAACCCCACGCCGGAGATCTACACCATTAAGGTAACCGGCGAGATCGATATCTCTAACGCCGATAGCCTGCGCAATGCTATCGACCTGGCGCTCGAGCAGCCCACTGAGGCCGTTGAGCTCGATTTTGCCCAGGTGAGCTACATCGATTCGACGGGCATTGGCGTGCTCGTGGGCGCCGCGCACCACGCGGTCGACCACGGTAAGCGCTTTAGCTGCACTAATGTGCAGCCCCAGGTGATGCGCGTGGTTCAGCTGCTGGGCGTCGACCAGGAGATTTCGATCACGGCGGCATAATCTTTGCCCCCAAAGGGGCATGCCGTTTGGCATATGTTTGTGATGCGCTCGGACGTTTTGGCGTCCGGGCGCTATACTTGACCGAATGAATAGACGAGTTCCGGCCGAATGGCGCGGTGCGGGCTCGACTCACATCGAGCCTTGGAGGTATGTGTGTTTGGTATTGGAGAGGGTGAGCTCGCGATCATCGTGGTCTTCGGCTTTTTGCTGTTTGGCCCGGATAAGCTCCCACAGATGGGCCGCACGATCGGCCGTGCCATCCGTCAGTTCCGCGAGACGCAGGAAAAGATGACGGCCGTTGTTCAGTCCGAGATAATCGATCCGGTGAGCGAGGCCGCGTCGGCCCCGGTCAAGCCCAAGAAGGCTGCCGTCGATGACGATTCCGATGCAGACGAGGATGCCGTCGAGACGGCTGCGCCCGCAAAGAAGGAGACCTTTGCCGAGCGCCGTGCCCGCCTTGCCGCCGAGAAGGCCGCGAGCGAGGCTGCCGCCGAGGGCGAGGGTGCTGCTGAGGAGTCCGAGGCCGAGAGCGCCGAGCCTGCCGCTGCCGCCGAGCCTGTCGTCGAGCCCGAGCCTGCTGCAGAGCCGGAGTCCGAGCCCGAGCCGGCAGAGCCCACGACGGCTGACCTCTACGCCCGTCGTCCCCGCAAGCGCAAGGCCGTCGTCGACCAGCTCGCTCGCGAGCTCGAGGCCGAGGACGACGCTGCTGCCGCCGACGCCCCGAAGGGAGGCGATGAGTAATGCCTATCGGACCTGCGCGTATGCCGCTCTTCGATCACCTGGGAGAGCTCCGTCGCCGCCTGACCATCGTGGTCGTGTCGGTGTTTGCCGCCGCTATCGTGCTGTATTTCGCCACGCCTGTTGTGCTCGACATCCTGGAAGATCCCATCCGCTCCTTTGTGCCGGACGGTAAGTTCTACATCACTACCACGCTCGGCGGCTTTGGCTTGCGCTTCTCGCTGGCCATCAAGATGGCCGTTGTCATGTGCACGCCCATGATCATCTGGCAGATCTTGGCGTTTTTCTTGCCGGCGCTTCGCCCCAACGAGCGCAAGTGGGTCGTGCCCACGGTGCTCGCCTCGACGGTGCTGTTCTTCCTGGGCGCCATCTTTTGCTACTTCATCATCATTCCTGCGGGCTTTGAGTGGCTCATCGGCGAGACCTCGGCCGTCGCTACGGCGCTGCCCGATCTGGAGAACTACGTCAACATGGAGCTGCTCTTTATGATCGGCTTTGGCGTGGCGTTTGAGCTGCCGCTCATCATCTTCTATCTGTCCGTCTTCCACATCGTGTCCTACGCTGCTTTCCGCGGTGCCTGGCGTTATGTATACGTTGGCCTGCTTGTGGGCTCGGCTGTGATTACGCCCGACGGCTCGCCCGTTACGCTGGGCCTCATGTATGGTGCCCTGCTCTCGCTCTACGAGATTTCGCTCGCCATTGCCCGCGTGGTCATTACCGCGCGCGAGGGCAAGGAGGGCTTGTTTGTGAGCCGTCTGGACCTGTTCTCGGACGATGAGGACGACGAGGAGTAAATCGGTATGCACGAGGTTGGCATTGTCAACGGCATACTCGATACAGTGATTCGCGCGGCGCGTGGGGCGGGGGCCTTGCGCGCCGTTTTGGTAACGCTGCGTATCGGGGATATGACCGAAGTTGTGCGCGAGGCGCTGGACTTTGCGTGGGAGACATTTCGCGATGAGGACCCGCTCACGCGGGGCTGCGAGCTCGCGGTTGAGGAGATTCACCCACAAAGTGAATGCCTGGACTGCGGCGAGGTCTTCGACCACGATCGCTTCCACTGTCGCTGTCCCCAGTGTGGTGGTGCCAACGTGCGCCTACTGCACGGCCGCGAGCTCGATATCGCGAGTATCGAAATCGAAACCCCCGACGATTAGCCCGCTAGCCATCTGGTGATGGGGTATAAAGGGGCCAAAGTAAGGAGCGCTAAGTATGGCTGAGAAAACGATTGATATCGCGTCGCCGATTCTGTCGCGCAACGAGCGCCTGGCAGATCAGCTGCGTCAGCGATTTAATGAGACAAACACCTATGTGATCAACGTCTTGTCGAGCCCCGGTTCGGGCAAGACCACCACGATCCTGGGCACCAACGAGCGCCTGCGTGACAAGGCCGGCCTGCGCTGTGCCGTCATCGAGGGCGATATCGCCTCGGATGTCGACGCCATCACCATGAAGGAAGCCGGCATGCCCGCCATCCAGATCAACACGGGCGGCCTGTGCCACCTCGAGGGCAACATGATCATGGAGGCCGTTGACGCGTTTGACCAGGCTGTGGGTCTGGAAAACATCGACGTCATCTTTATCGAAAACGTGGGCAACTTGGTCTGCCCGGTCGACTTTGACCTGGGCGAGAACCTGTCCATCATGATTCTCTCGGTGCCCGAGGGCGACGACAAGCCCATCAAGTACCCGGGCATCTTCCAGCACGCTGGCGCGCAGCTGCTCAATAAGGTCGACGTGGCCCCGGCTTTCGATTTTGACATGGATAGGTATACTAAGACACTCGATGACCTCAATCCGCAGGCGCCGCGGTTTGCCGTGAGCGCGCGCAAGGGCGAGGGCATGGACGCCTGGTGCGATTGGCTCATCGGGCAGATCGAGCAAGCAAGGGCGTAAATCGGCCGCCATACGGGCGGGCGTAGCCGTAGAGATACGAGATAGGAGCCTCTTTTGAAGCTCATCATCGCCGAGAAAAACGACGCCGCGCGTCAGATCGCCGAGCGGCTGTCCACGGGTAAGCCTAAAAAGGACAAGGTGTACAACACTGCCATCTACCGTTTTGAGTGGAAGGGCGAGGAGTGCGTGACGATCGGTCTTGCCGGTCACATCCTTGCGCCCGATTTTTGCGACAGCGTGCTGTTCGATAAAAAGCTGGGCTGGTATTCGGTCACCGAGGACGGCGAGATGCTGCCGGCCGACATGCCCGATGGCCTGGCTCGTCCGCCTTACGACACCAAGCGTAAGCCGTTCCTTGCCGATGGCATCTCCATCAAGGGCTGGAAGCTCGAGAGTCTGCCCTATCTCACCTGGGCACCCGTCATTAAGCTGCCGGCCGAGAAAGAGCTCATTCGCTCGCTCAAGAACCTTGCCAAGAAGTCCGACAGCGTCATCATCGCTACGGACTTCGATCGCGAGGGCGAGCTGATCGGTTCGGACGCCCTCAACAAGGTGCGCGAGGTGGCGCCGGACTTGCCGGTTGCCCGCGCCCAGTATTCTTCGTTTACCAAGGCCGAGATCACGCAGGCCTTCGATAATCTCGTCTCGCTCGACCAGAACCTGGCCGACGCAGGCGAGAGCCGTCAGCACATCGACCTCATTTGGGGTGCGGTGCTGACGCGCTACCTGACGCTCGCCAAGTTTGGCGGCTTTGGTAACGTGCGCTCCGCCGGCCGCGTGCAGACGCCGACGCTTGCCCTGGTGGTCGAGCGCGAGCGCGAGCGCATGGCGTTTGTGCCCGAGGACTATTGGCAGATTCGCGGCATGGGTGCCGCGCAGGGCGCTGCCGAGGACGATCGCTTTAAGATCGCGCACAAGACGGCGCGCTTTACCGACAAGGATGCTGCTGAGACGGCGTACGGCCATGTTGACGGCGTCGCGACGGCAACCGTCGCCGCGGTGACCAAGCGCTCGCGCAAGCAGCAGCCGCCCACGCCGTTTGCGACCACCTCGCTGCAGGCTGCCGCCGCGGCCGAGGGCATCTCGCCTGCGCGTACCATGCGCATCGCTGAGTCCCTCTACATGGCCGGTCTCATCAGCTACCCGCGTGTCGACAATACCGTGTACCCCGCGACGCTCGATCTGGGCGCCGTGGTGAGCGACCTGGCAAAGATCAACCCGGCGCTGGCGCCCGTATGCAAAAAGGTGCTTGCCGGCCCCATGAAGCCTACGCGCGGCAAAGTCGAGACCACCGACCACCCGCCTATCTATCCCACGGGCGAGGGCGATCCGTCCACGCTCGACGGCGGCCAGCGCAAGCTCTACGACCTCATCGCCCGCCGCTTCCTGGCGACGCTCATGGGTCCCGCGACCATCGAGAACACCAAGCTCGAGCTCGATGTGAACGGTGAGCCGTTCGTGGCTTCGGGCGATGTGCTCGTGACCCCGGGTTTCCGCGAGGCCTACCCGTATGGCCTTAAACGCGACGAGCAGATGCCGCCGCTTGAGCAGGGCGATACGGTCGACGTATTCGACATTAAGCTCGAGGCCAAGCAGACCGAGCCGCCCGCGCGCTACAGCCAGGGCAAGCTCGTGCAGGAGATGGAGAAGCGCGGCCTGGGCACCAAGTCCACGCGCGCGAGCATCATCGAGCGCCTGTACGCCGTGCGCTATCTCAAAAATGATCCCGTTGAGCCGAGCCAGCTGGGTATCGCCATCATCGATGCGCTGTCGCAGTTTGCCCCGCGCATCACGAGCCCCGATATGACCAGCGAGCTCGACGGCGACATGACCCGTGTGGAGCGCGGCGAGGATACCGAAGAGCATGTCGTGATGCACTCGCGCGCGCTGCTGGCTGGCGTGCTCGACGAGCTGCTCAAGCACACGCAGGAGCTGGGCGACGCCATCAGCGACGCCGTCACGGCCGATGCGCGCGTGGGAGCTTGCCCCAAGTGCGGCAAGGACCTGGTTATGAAGACGAGCGCCAAGACCCGTGGCAGCTTCATTGGCTGCATGGGCTGGCCCGACTGCGATGTGACCTATCCGGTGCCGAGCGGCGTCAAGGTGAGTCCGCTCGAGGGCGAGGCGGCCGTGTGCCCCGAGTGCGGCGCGCCGCGCATTAAATGCCAGCCGTTCCGTCAGAAGGCTTTCGAGATCTGCGTGAACCCCACGTGCCCCACCAACTACGAGCCCGACCTTAAGGTGGGCGAGTGCAAGGTGTGTGCCGAGGCCGGACGTCATGGCGACCTGATCGCGCACAAGAGTGAGAAGAGCGGCAAGCGCTTTATCCGCTGCACCAACTACGATGACTGCGGCGTGAGCTATCCTCTGCCGGCGCGCGGTAAGCTCGAGGCGACGGGTGAGACCTGCCCCGAGTGCGGCGCCCCCATCGTGGTGGTCAACACGGCGCGCGGCCCGTGGCGTATCTGCGTCAACATGGACTGCCCGACCAAGGAGAAGAAGCCCGCCCGCGGCCGCAAGACCACGACTAAGGCGAGCACGGCCAAGAAGACGACGGCGGCCAAGAAGACGACGGCTAAGAAAGCCACTGCCGCCAAGAAGACGACCGCGAAGAAGTCGACTACCAAGAAAGTAGCCTCCGACAAGTAACGGCGCGGTCGAAACATTGCCTAAAAAACGAGCGAGGACCCCACGATCCTCGCTCGTTTTTTTGACCGGCAGTTAGGGACGTTCCTTTTCTGCCGGCAGTTTAGGAACGTCCCTAACTGCCGGCTCGGGAACGACAAAGCGCTAGTTCACTTCGACGGGTTTGGCGCCGGGATAGCGCTCCTCAAAGTCTAGGCGATACTTATTGTCATTGGTGCCCGCCACGTTGTCGCGCGACAGCGGCGCCACGATCTCATTCTTGTGGTCCGCAGGCTTGGCGTATTTCAGGCTGATCTCCCAGGCATCACAGATTGCGTCAATGCGGTGATCCAGGTCGTCGTACAGGGCGATGATGTCCTTCCAGGAACTGTAGTTCTTGGAGCTCGTCGGGACGTCCAGGTCCTCGACGATGTCGTAATACTGCTCGATGGTGTCCTCTGTGCGCTCGGCGACGTCGGCGAGATTTTGACGGGTGGTGCGATCTTCTTCCAGATAGCTGCCGTTGAAGTTCTGCGCGCAGCCACGGACGTAGTTGTCGAGGTCTTCGAGCAAGTCGTAGTATTCGCTCAGTCGGCGGTAGAGGTTCTGCTCGGAGAGCGTTGCTTCGCCGCCATCCTCGTCGTCATCGTCATCATCGTCGTACAGGCTGTTGGGATCGCCGAGAGGCTTTAGGTCATCGTCGTCGACGTCATGGTGCAGCTTAGCTACCTCGGCAGTCGTCTGCGTGGCGGCGTTGTCGAAAGGCTTGATCACAAAGAAAACGACCAGGGCGATGATGATCGCCACCAGCACAACGATAACGGCGATAAGCGGCCCGGTGCCGCTCTTTTTGGGAGCGGGGGTCTGTGGCGAAGCGGGCGCGTATGCGGGAGCCGGCTGCTGTTGGGGCGAGCCGCTCGCGACGGGTATGCGCTGCGTGGTCTCGACGGCCGCGGGGCCTGCGGCGAGGTCGGGGCGATAGGCGAGGGGGTCGTCCGCCTTGGCTTGCGGCGTATCGAGGGAACCGGTCTGCTCAAAAGCGGGCTGGCTATCGCTCGCGGTTGTTTGTTCAACGGATGCACCGCACGAGGTGCAGAACTTGGCATTATCTGCAAGAAGCTTGCCGCACGAGGCGCAATACCGAGACATTGCCACTCCTTTCGCCACATTTCAATGCAATACGACGATTATACCCAGCACCCCAAAAAGCCGGCAGTTGGGACGTTCCTTTTCGGCCGGCAGTTTAGGAACGTCCCTAACTGCCGCCTGAGTAGCCATTGGCTAGGTGGGATTTGGGACGCGCCGAGCACTGGGGTATCATGGCTTGGTTGCTATAACTCGCATTTACGCGCCTTGTAGGAAGGGGCTGCGCCCATGGCTTTTGAGCCCGCTCAACATAGCTTTATCACGCTCGAGGGCGTTGATGGCGCCGGCAAGTCCACGCAGGCGCGCTTGCTTGCCCGCGCGCTCGAACTCGCTGGCTACCAGGTTGTGAGCCTGCGCGAGCCGGGCGGCACCGCCATCAGCGAAAAGATCCGCGCCCTGCTGCTCGATCCCGCCAACACGGCCATGGGAGATACCTGCGAGCTGCTGCTCTACGAGGCCGCACGCGCCCAGCTGGTGCACGAGGTCATAGCTCCCGCCCTCGCGGCCGGCAAGGTGGTCCTGTGCGACCGCTTCTACGATTCCACGACCTGCTACCAGGCGTTTGCCGACGGCCTCGATCGCCAGATGGTGCGCGACGCCAACAACCTGGCCGTCGCGGGTACGCACCCGGCTCTCACACTCGTCTATCGCATCACGCCCGAGCAGGCGGCGCTGCGCATGGCCGCCCGTGGTGCGGCCGACCGCATGGAGGCCAAGGGCATGGCCTTCCAAGAGCGCGTCTACCAGGGATTTTGCGCCATTGCCGCCGAGGAACCAAACCGCGTAAAGCTCATCGACGCGACCGCGTCCATCGAGGACGTCTTCGCGCAGACGGTCGAGCAGGTTCGCGTCTACGGCCTCGACATTCCGCAAGATGCCGTCGCTGCCGCGCTAGCCCAGGAGGCCGAGTAATATGGCCCCCGCTCAGGCAAGCCTGCTGGCCAAGCTCGACACCCAACAGCGCGTGCGCGACTTTTTGACCAACGCCATCGCAAGCGGCCGCGCATCGCACGCCTACCTGTTCTTGGGCGCGCTCGGCGCGGGCAAGCTCGACGCCGCGTGGGCGCTCGCCCAAGCCTTCCTGTGCGAGCAGGACGGCTGCGGCTCATGCGATGGCTGCGTGCGCGTCGCCCGCCATACGCACCCCGATGTGCACTATTACACGCCCGAGAGCGCCACGGGCTACCTCATCGCCCAGACCCGCGAGCTGCTCGACGACGTGCCGCTGGCGCCCATCCGTGCCAAGGCCAAGGTCTACATCATCGACCGTGCCGAGCAGCTGCGCGCCAACACCGCCAACGCACTGCTCAAAACGCTCGAGGAGCCGCCCGAGGGCGTTATGTTTATCTTGCTGGGCACCTCGGCAGACGTGATGTTGCCCACTATCGTGAGCCGCTGCCAGTGCGTGCCGTTTCGGCTGGTATCGCCCGCCGTCGCCGCGCAGGCCGTGAGCCGCGCCACCGGTCAGGACCCTGCGCGTTGCCGCATGGCCGTCGCCGTGGCGGGAAGCCCCACGCGTGGCATCGAGTTCCTCAAGAGCGCTGAGCGCCAGGACGCCCGCCGTCAGATGGTTCGCGCCATCGATTCGCTTATCGCCGCCGACGAGGCCGACGTGCTCAGCCGCGCCAAGTCGCTCATCGTCGCCGTTAAGGCGCCGCTCGCCGAGGTCAAGTCCACGCAGGAAAAGGTGCTCGAGCAAAACGCCGACTACCTGTCGCGTGGAGCATTGAAGCAGCTTGAGGACCGCAACAAGCGCGAACTCAACGCGCGCGAGCGTTCGGGTATCATGGAAGCGCTGGCGAGCGCGCGGACGCTCATGCGCGACGTGCTGCTGACGCTTCAGGACGAGGCGGCCGACGTGGTGAACGAAGACGTGCGCGACACGATCGGTCGGCTTGCCGCCGCGACCAATGTTGCGGGTGCCACCCGGGCGCTCGAGGCAGTCGCGACCGCCGAGCGCAACATCGCCAGAAACGTTACTCCCCAGCTGGCCATCGAGGTCATGCTGTTCGATATCAGGAAGGCACTGAAATGCCGTTAGTCGTACCCGTTAAGTTTACCTACGCCTCGCGCGACCTGTGGTTCGATCCGCAGGATCTGGATATCCTCGAGGCCGATTATGCCATTTGCTCCACCGAGCGCGGAACCGAGATCGGCCTGGTCACTGCCGATCCCTTTGAGGTGCCGCAAGATGAGATCGGTCAGCCGCTCAAGCCCGTGCTGCGTGTGGCGAGCGGCATCGACCTGCAGCTTGCCGACGACCTGGCCATCCAGGGCGACGAGGCCATGGTCGACTTCCGCCGCCTGGTCAAGGAGCTCGACCTCGAGATGAAGCCGGTCGGCGTCGAGTACCTGTTTGGCGGCGAGAAGGCCGTGTTCTACTTTGCGGCCGAGGAGCGCGTCGATTTTCGCCAGCTCGTCAAGGATCTGTCCTCGACGCTGCATATTCGCGTCGACATGCGCCAGATCGGCGTGCGCGACGAGACCCGCCTGGTGGGCGGCTATGCCCAGTGCGGCCAGGAGCTCTGTTGCACGCGCTTTGGCGGACAGTTTGAGCCCGTCTCGATCCGCATGGCAAAAGAGCAGGACCTACCGCTCAACTCGTCCAAGATTAGCGGCGTTTGCGGCCGCCTGATGTGCTGCCTGCGTTATGAGTTCGAGGCGTACAAGGACTTTAAGAGCCGTGCGCCTAAAAAGAAGACGCTCATCGATACGCCGCTTGGCAAGGCGCGTATTCAGGAATATGACACGCCGCGTGAGCAGCTGGTGCTGCGCCTGGAGAACGGCAAAGTCTTTAAGGTCAACCTGGCCGATATGACGTGCTCGGAGGGCTGCAAAAAGAAGGCCGCCGAGCAGGGCTGCAACTGCCGCCCCGATTGCGTGACGCGCGACGTGCTCGAGCGTATTGAGTCGCCCGAGATGCGCCTGGCGCTCATGGAGCTCGATCGCGAGAACGGCGTCGACGTGGGCGATGGCCTGTCGAGTGCCGACCGTCTGGCCGGCACTTCGATGCCCAAGCGCCGTCGTCGCGATGCCGAATCCGATGCGCGCACCGCTCAGGGCCAGGGCGAGGGTCGTGGCCGCGGAAAGGGTCGTGGCAAGGCCGAGGCGCCCGAGGCCGAGGGGGCGGCCGATGGCCGTCGCCGCCGCAAGCGCGCGGGCTCGGGCGATGCTACCGAGGCTGCAGCCGCGGGCAAGAACGCCTCTCGCGAGCGCGAGGTTCAGCAGCCCCAGCAGCAGAATCGCGGCGGTGGCATGAACCCCACACGTCGCCGCCGCCGTCATCTGTCGAGCGAGGAGCGCGAGGACGCCTTCCGCGCCGCAGCTGCTCGCGAGGCTGGTGCCGCTTCCAAGGGCCCCTCGGCCTCCGATGCGCCTGCCGACAAGGGCGGCAAGTCACGTGGCGAGGAGGAGCGCGCGCCGCGTCCGCGCCGTCGCCATTCCTCGGGCGCGCAACAGAAGCCCTCAGTGCCCTCCGTGGCCGATCAGGTCTCGGATGGCGAGGTCAAGGTCACGCGCCGTCGTCCCGGAGATGGCGGGGGAGCGGCTGCCAAGGCTTCGCGTGGCGCCGCTCGCGACGAGCGCGAGCCGCGCGAGGATCGCGGTGGCGAGGGCTCGGCCGACCAGGGTCAAAAGCGCCGTCGCCGTCGCCGTTCCCGCAAGCCGCGCCAGGATGGTGGCGAGGGCTCGACCCCGTCTTCGTCCACACCACAACCGCCCGCCGGCGAATAACGCCCGCGAGCGGATTTAGCCCGCCTTGCCCCGAGCACATCGGGGTATCATAGCGCCGAATCAACAACCCTCCCTGCGACCGAACGTAGGGAGGGTTGTGTCTTGAAGAGCCATCTGAACATATTGAGCTGTCTGCAGGGTGCCGGTGCCCTACCGTTTGCGGACGAATTACTACCGTTTGCCGAGTGGGCGGCACGCGAGGCGCTCGAGGCATTGTCGCCAACACGATGTGCCGGCTGCGAGCGCGCCGGTGCGCTTATTTGCCAAGACTGCCTGGCCGCGCTCACGCTCATCGACCAACGTCATAGCTGCACCCGATGCGGCGCCCCGTTTGGGGATTTGCTGTGCACTGAGTGTTCGGTCGAGGGCACGTCCTCGGCAATGGCGGAGGCGCTCGACCGCTGCCTGGCGTGCGCCGTCTATGCGCATCCGCTGCCGCGCATCATTAAAGCGTACAAGGATGCGGGTGAGCGACGCCTGGCGCCGTATCTGGCAGAGCTGCTCTACGACACCGCCCTGCATGCCCAGGTCGTAGCGCCCGAACGCTTAGGAGGTGTGCTGTCCGGCGCGGATGCGGTGGTGTTTGTGCCTGCGACGGCGGTAGCGTTTCGGCGGCGTGGTTTTGATCATATGGAGGCCATTGCGCGCCCATTTTGCGAGCTGTCGGGCGTGCCGTTGCTGGACGCCCTGGTCAAGTACGGCCATGGCGACCAGCGCGAACTCGGTCGTGAGGAGCGCCGCGAGCGTGCCCAAGGCATGTATGAGACGGTTGAGGACGTGCACGGCCGCCGCCTGCTGCTTATCGATGACGTTATCACCACGGGCGCGACGATGGCCGCGGCTTCGGCGGAACTCAAGCGCGCCGGCGCCACGGCCGTTGATGGCCTCGCTATCGCACGCGTTTGGTAGGGGTGGTTTTGTGGCAGTAAAGATTGAGCGGTGCAACGAGCCGACAGACGAACAGCTAGCGGCTTCCGTAATCCTAACAGGCGCCTCGGCGCTACGCATGATGCGCGCCGAGCGCCGGCAGATGGGCTACATAAGCTGGAAGGACCTTGATCCCAAGGAGGAGTGCCGTGTGCTGCGCACGTCGTCGCCCTCGACCGAGGACATCTATCTTCCCGATTTGGTGCGGATTGGGGCCGCAAGCGGCGAGGTGCAAGAAGATCTGTGCTTGCTGGTGGGATCTGCGGCGCAGCGCCGCCGCATCCCTGGCGTGAGCTGGTCCGTGTGTTCCGGGTTGCCCGCCGGCTCGATTCTAGAGGTGGAACCGGGGGTGTACAGTCTATCTCCCGAGGCCCTTTGTGTTGCCATCGCGCGCGAGGTCGGCTGCATCCAGGCGTTTGCCCTGGCCCAGGAACTGTGCTCTAAGATTTCACTGAGCGACCGCGGGAAGTATCTGCCTCCCTACACCTCGCCTGTCGTGAACAAATTGGCAAAGGACAAAGACCAGCCGCCAGATGTCGGTTACTTTGAGGTCGAGTCCGTGCTGACACCCGATCGCCTGGTAGATTACCTCGCGGCATGCAAGGGGAATGTGGCCAAACAGCTGCTGCGCCTGTGTCCCTACCTGTCAGAAAATCTGCGCTCGCCCATGGAGTGCATCATGCTCGCTCTGTTTTCGCTTCCGTTTTCCTATGGCGGATTTGCCTGCGGTCCCTTTAAGACCGACTACAAGATCGAGTTCGATGACCGTGCGCAGGCAATCTCGGGGATGCCGCATGCAGTTTGCGATGCGTATCAGGAAGCAGCCCAGTTTGACCTGGAATACAACGGTGAGCTGGGCCATTCTTCTCGGAGGGGACGTATCCATGATGAAAAGCGCAACACGGGCTTGATTACTATGGGAATCGAGGTCGCGACGGTCAACAACGAAATGCTCTGTGACATGGAAGCGATGGAAGCACTCGCATGGCGCATCCACCAGCGTATGGGTAAGCGATATCAGAATCGCGTAGAGGCTCGTCGAAAGAGGCAAGATGCTCTGCTGAATACGCTCCGAGCGTGCTTTGGGCTCAAACCAGCGTAAAACTATGGCTTTATAGGGGGTCTGTTTATATGCTCTGTGCAAAAAACGGCAAATATGAGTACTGTTACTAGATTAGTGACAGCAAAAACAAAGAAACTTGGGCCGATAATCTGGATTCAGCGAAGAGATAATAAACGAATGTGGAATATCTTGGCGCCAAGCAGGCTGTGCGGAACTCAAAAAGGGCTCGTGAGGCGGTAATACGCTGCTACTAAATTGGTAACAGTACTCATATTTGCCGTTTTTTGCACACGGCACCCTGAGACGGGTGCCCCGGAGCTCCCCGTAGGGGAGCTCCGGGCTTCATAGGGGCACGAATGGTCCGCTCCGACCCGCAAAATCTGTACTCGAGATGCGAATGACGCCCCTAACCTTAAACTTTAGCTTGAACTTAGCTATAATGCGCTTCGTTCCTACCAGGCTGTGGTTGCGGACGGACGAAATGCCCGTCCTAGTCCAAGACAGACGCGGTCAAAGGGATCCACGTAAGCGACCGCGTGCGCGCGGCGCGATCATGGCGCGTCCTAGATGTAAGCCGCACCGTCCGTTCTACTTTCTTTGGGGCAATACCGCCTCGCGGGCGAGCGGGTCAGTCGTGAAGGTGGCTGCGGCCTCCCGAGCAAACACCCCGGTGCGCAAGTGTGGGGTCAAATACCAGGTCAGCTGGTGGGAACAACCTGATATTCCGCGCAACGCACGGATTGTATACGACACAGAAGGCAGGGTAGTGGACATGGTGAGGGGCAGCTTGATGCACGCGGCTCGGTTGGGTGCTGGGACCGCAGCGGTCATTGCCGTTTTGGGCCTGAGCGGATGCGCGTTCAACCCGCTGTCTACGTTCACGACTCCCACGATCGACCAGATCGAGTACGAGACCGTCACGCCGGCGGTGTCGGACGATGCCCTGGTCACTCCCGGAACCCTGACGGTCGCCCTCGATACTTCCGATGCGCCGCAGGCCATGCAGGACGCCGATGGCGAGCTCACGGGGTATGCGGTTGACGCCGCCCGCGCTCTCGCAAGCCGCATGGGCCTTAAGGTCGCCTTTGTCGATGCGTCTTCGGCAGATTCCGCGCTCGGCGACAAAAAGGCCGATATCTTTATCGGCGAGATTAACTCCACGGACGGGGACATTAGCTCGCTCGGCACCTGCCTGTACGATGCCACTTCCGTGTTCGGTAAAACTAGCGATGGTGGGTCGCTAAGCGTTTCCACCGATACCCTTAACACGTCCACCCTGGGCGTTCAGACGTCCTCGGCCTCGCAGGAGGCGCTTGCTAAGCAGAGCATCACCGCCAACCAAAAGACCTACTCCAACATCAACGAGTGCTTTGAGGCGCTCGAGTCCGGCGAGGTCGACTATGTGATCTGCGACTCCACGGCCGGCGGCTACCTTGCACGCCTGATGAGCGAGGTCTCCTATGCCGGTGCGCTCGAGGCGCCCTCGACGCTTGGTGTTGCGGGCCTCTCGTCCAATGACGAACTGTGCCGTGCCGTGAGCGATGCCCTCGACGGTATTACGGCCGACGGCACGCTCGAGGCGGTCCACTCTGTCTGGTATGGCACGATGCCCTACGACCTCACCACTAAGACGGTTTCGGGCGCTAACGTGCAGCCGGGCGACTCTGAGTCCAGTGAGACCACGTCCTCCGGCAGCGAGTCCTCCGATTCCAACAATGAGACCGCATCCTCCGAGGACAAATCGTCCAGCCAGGAAGGCACCATCACCGACGACGACATTAACAAACTCAATAGCTAGTTATTGCTAGGGGTGGTGTCTCCTATACGTTGGAAAGGACACCTCTTCACGGTTTCAACACGCACTGCCGGACTTCCCCGATGGGGGAGCCCGGCTTTTTCATCCCAATAAAATCAGCAGGTCAAAGCCAATTTTCGGGACCAAATACAAAGCCGCCGGCCCCCTCCTATAGCGCACTTTGCCACAGAAAAGTGCGAGACTTCGGTATGCGGTATCAAGCAATCGTTATTCGGGTCTTTAGGAATCCGCGTGATTAAATGCACGGCAATGGGTACATAGCCAGTACAGTAAGTCCCCGAGGCAGATTGGAGCCACGTATGGATATCAAGGTTTCTGGACGCAAGACGACGGTAACCGATGCTCTGCGTGCGCATGTGGATGAGAAGATCGGCGAGGCGCTCAAGGTTTTCGATATCGAGCCCATGACGGTCGACGTTGTACTTCGCTATGAGAAGAACCCCTCGAACCCCAACCCGGCAATCGTCGAGGTTACGGTTCGTGCCCGCGGTTCGGTGATTCGCGTTGCCGAGCACGGTGCGGATATGTACGCCGCCATCGACCTCTCCGCCGATAAGGTCACCCGCCAGCTGCGCAAGTTCAAGACCAAGGTCGTGGACAACCGCCAGGGCGGTGCCAGCGCAGCGGATGTCGCGCCGGTCGAGCGCGTCGAGGATCTGGCCGACCTGCTGCTGCCCGAGGAGGAGGACGACCTGCTCGTCCGCGAGAAGGTCATCGATGTCACCCCGATGACTGAGGAGCAGGCGCTGGTGCAGACCGATCTGCTGGGCCACGACTTCTACGTGTTCGAGAACGCGACGACTGGCCTCATCAATGTGGTGTATCACCGTAAGAATGGTGGATATGGCATCATCAAGCCCCGTATCGAAACACTTGACGAGTAAAATACGTTAACTTGCATGAGTTAACGGTTGGCGGCCATCCCATGCGGATGGCCGCCTTTTTACGTAAGGAGTCGCTTTGATGGACAAGGCTGCATCTACCGGCCATTCTGACCGCTGCCGCATCGTCGTCGATACCTGCTGCGACTTTAGCCCCGAGGTCGCCGCGAACCTCGATGTCGATATCCTGGGTTTCCCCTTCATTATCGATGGCGAGGAGCGCACGGACGATATCTGGTCGAGCATGAGCCCTAAGGAGTTCTACGACCGCATGCGCGCCGGCGCTCGCGTGTCTACCTCCGCCGTGTCGCTCGGTCGCTATATCGAGTTCTTTACCGAGTGCGCCAAAGAGGGCACGCCCACGGTCTACCTGTGCTTTACCTCGGCGCTGTCGTCGAGCTACAACTCCGCGTGCCAGGCGGCGGACGCCGTGCGCGCCGAGTATCCCGATTTTGAGCTCTACGTGGTCGACAATGCTCTGCCCTGCGCGACCGGCGCGCTCTTGGCGCTCGAGGCCGTGCGCCAGCGTTCGGCGGGACTGACCGCCAAACAGCTGGTCGATTGGGCAAACGAGGCAAAGACCTATGTCCACGGCTACTTTACGCTCGAGAGCTTTGACGCACTGGCCGCCGGCGGCCGTATTCCGCCCGCGGCGGCACAGCTCACGGCAAAGCTCGATGTCAAGCCCGAGCTCTCCTACGACCTTGCCGGCTCGCTGTCGCTGATCGGCGTCAACCGCGGCCGCAAGAAGGCGCTCAAGTCCATCCTCAAGTCGTTCCGCGAGAACTACGTGCCCGATCGCACCATGCCCATCGCCATCATGACGGCCGATGCCGAGAAGGACGGTGATTGGCTCGAGGCCGCTATCCGCAAGGAGGAAGGCTGCGCCGACGTCACCATCATCCGTAGTTCCGTCGGTCCCACCATCGGCTCGCACGTGGGCCCCGGCATGGTGGCCTGCGCGTTTTGGGGCAAGAACCGTGCCGAGAAAGCCTCGCTTTCCGACCGCATCGCGCGCCGTGTGCGCGGTGAGTAGACAGGCGCTGCGGCTGCAAGTGCCCTCAAGTCACAGCCCAAACGCTGGCACCGAGTATTCAACCTGGTAACAACACCCAACCCAAAAGGAAAGGTTTCATGGCAAACAAGCTCTCTGTCGCATTTATCGGCACCGGAATCATGGGTGCCCCCATCGCCGGCCACATCCTGGATGCCGGCTATCCCGTCACGGTCAACAACCGTACCGAGTCCAAGGCTGCAGCGCTTATCGAGCGCGGTGCCGTCTGGGCCGATACGCCGGCCGATGCCGCGGCGAACGCCGATGTCGTCTTTACCATGGTGGGTTAT
The DNA here is from genome assembly GCF_003457875.1 of Collinsella sp. AF28-5AC. NCBI lineage: Bacteria > Bacillati > Actinomycetota > Coriobacteriia > Coriobacteriales > Coriobacteriaceae > Collinsella > Collinsella sp. AF28-5AC. Next base: position 78,314 of record NZ_QRTA01000002.1, read on the forward strand.
CCTTCCGAGGTCGAGGAACTCTACCTGGCGGGCGACGGCCTGCTCGCGTGCACTAAGCCGGGCGCGGTCTTGATCGACCTCACTACGAGCTCGCCCGAGCTCGCCCGTGACATTGCCGAGGCCGCCCAGGTTTCTGGTCGCATGGCGTTTGACTGCCCCGTCACCGGCGGCGAGTCGGGCGCTATCGCCGGCACGCTCACGGCTATCGTGGGCGCTACCGAGAACGACATCGCGCCGGTCCGCGACATCCTTGCCACCTTTGCGGCCAACATCTGCTGCTTCGACGGCGCCGGCAAGGGCCAGGCTGCCAAGCTCGCCAATCAGGTGTCGCTGGGCGCCTGCATGGTCGGCATGGCGGACGCCATGGCATTTGCCGAGCTGAGCGGCCTTGACCTGGAGAAGACCCGCCAGATGATCCTGGGCGGTACCGGCAAGTCCGGCGCCATGGAGAGCCTGGCGCCCAAGGCGCTCGACGGCGACTACAAGCCCGGCTTTATGGTCGAGCACTTCATTAAGGACCTGCGCCTGGCGCTCGCTTACGCCGACGATCGCGAGCTCGCGCTGCCCGGTGCCGACGTGGCCTTTACGCTCTACGATATGCTCGACGCCATTGGCGGCGCCAAGCTGGGCACCCAGGCCATCACGGTACTCTACAAGGAGGAGGCCGACGCCATCGCCGCCGGTCTGGACTGGTCGCAGTATCGCCCCGAGGAGCATGGTGCCCACGAGGACGGCTGCGGTTGCGGCGAGCACGGCGACGACCACGAGTGCGGTTGCGGCCACCACCACGGCGAGGACCACGAGTGCTGCGGCGGCCACGGCCATGACGACGGCCACGAGTGCTGCTGCGGCCACCATCACGAGGAGTAGCGACCATGAGCTGGACGTTCGTGGTGCTTGCGCTGGTGCTCTTTCTCTTTGCGATCTACATCGGCTTTTTATGCGGCCAGTGGGCGTGCGAAAAGCGCGTCATCACCAAGCGCGACTACTGGATCGCCAATTTTGCAGGTGCGGCGGCAGTCGTCCTGCTAACCTGGGTGTTTTCGCTGTTCCCGCTGGTGCAGTTTGCGCCGATCGGCTGGCTCGGCGGCTTTATCGCCGGCCTTAAGATGAGTTTTGGCGAGTCCGTCGGCCCGTGGCGCAAGCACGACGAGGTCTTTAACGTCAACAAGGCTCACCGCGCCGCCGCCGACGCGGGCGATGCCGAGGAGCGTCGCCGCGCACGCCGCAATGGCGCGGCCGACCGACAGCTCATCTCGGTCACCGATGACAGCAAGGGTGCTGGCAAGCACGCTAAGAAATAGTAAGAAGAGGTAACTATGGCAGAAAACAAGGAAGAACAGCTCACCGACGAGGAGCTGGCACAGCTTCAGCTGGCAGAGGAGAACGAGAACGCCGTCGACCGCCTGGTCAAGGAGCTCGGCTGCCCCACGCGCCGCATTCGTCAGTTTGCCGCCCGCGTGCTGCACCTGCTTGCCGAGCGCGATCCGCAGCGCGTCGTGCCCTGCGTGCCCGCGCTGATCGAGGCGCTCGACCGCCCCGAGGCTCAGACCCGCTGGGAGGCTCTCGATGCCCTGGCGGCGCTCGCCACCACCTGCCCCGAGCAGCTGGGCGATGCCTTTGAGGGCGCCGAGACCGCGCTGTTCGACGAGATTTCGTCCACGCTGCGCTATGCCGCCTTCCGCCTGCTGTGCGTGTGGGGTGCCACGAGCGTCGAGCGTTCGCGCGAGGCTTGGCCCATCCTGGACGAGGCCATCCAGTGCTATCACGGCGACCTCGAGTATCGCGACATGCTCGGTTGCCTGTACGAGTTTGGCCAGGGCGAGATCGACGCCGAGGTCGCCGAGAAGCTCGCGCTGCGCCTTAAGTTCGACGCCGAGAACGGCAAGGGCAGCTATCTCAAGGCCCGTTCGAGTGAGATTTGCGAAATGCTTGTTAAACGTTTTGGCCTGGATCTCTCCAAAAAGAAGAAGCGTGCTAGCGTTAAAAAATCTGACGACGCCGAAGACGAGGAGTAACAGATTATGGCGCACGATGTAGTCCTGATCCCCGGTGACGGTATCGGTCCCGAGATTACGCAGGCCATGCGCCGCGTGGTCGAGGCCACCGGTGTCCAGATCAATTGGAACGTCCAAGAGGCCGGTGCCGGCGTCATGGACGAGTTTGGCACGCCACTGCCTCAGCACGTGCTCGACGCGGTCGCCGAGACCAAGGTTGCTATCAAGGGCCCCATCACCACGCCGGTCGGTACGGGTTTCCGCAGCGTCAATGTGGCCCTGCGAAAGCACTTCGACCTGTATGCCTGCGTGCGCCCTTGCCTGTCGCAGCCGGGCGACGGCTCGCGCTTCCGCGACGTCGACCTGGTCATCGTGCGCGAGAACACCGAGGACCTCTACGCCGGCATCGAGTTCGATGAGGGCGCTGCCGAGGTCGAGGAGCTCTCGCAGCTCGTCGAGCGCTCGGGTCAGAAGACCTTCGCTGCGGATTCCGCCATCTCAATTAAGCCGATTTCCATCGCCAAGAGCCGCCGTATTGTGGAGTACGCCTTTGAGTACGCCCGCCGCTGCGGCCGCAAAAAGGTGACGGCCGTGCATAAGGCCAACATCATGAAGGCGACCGATGGTCTGTTCCTGCGCGTTGCGCGCGAGGTGGCCGCCAACTATCCCGATATCGAGTTCAACGACAAGATCGTCGACGCCACCTGCATGGGCCTGGTCCAGAACCCCAACGACTTCGATGTCCTGGTGCTGCCCAACCTGTACGGCGACATCGTGAGCGACCTGTGCGCCGGCCTCGTGGGCGGTTTAGGGATGGCCCCCGGCTCCAACATCGGTGCCGACTGCGCCATTTTCGAGGCTACGCACGGCTCCGCGCCCGATATCGCCGGCCAGGATATCGCCAACCCCACGGCCGAGATCCTCTCTGCTGCGATGATGCTCGATCACCTGGGCGAGAACGACGCTGCCAATCGCATTCGCGCCGCCGTATCCGCCACGCTCGACGAAGGCGAGCAGGTTACCGGTGACGTGCGTCGTGCCCAGACCGGCTCCGTTGAGGGCGCTGTGGGCACGCAGGCCTTTGCCGACGCCGTTATCGCTCACCTGGCCTAAGGCAGGCACACTGCAAACGCCTAAATAGTACTTAAGTGTTTGCGTATAACCTGAGAATCAATACGCCCGGCGCTCCGTCGGGCGTATTCTATTGAGGACTATGTTTCCTAACAAGGAGTAACTGATATGGGTCTGATTCAAAAGAAGGACGAGAAGGACGAGATCGACGGCATCCAGATCATCGAGCGCGGCGAAGGCCCCGACGGTGATGAGGACAAGAAGATCGACCTGGTCGCCGGCACGTCTGCCGAACATATTGCCGCCGGCACGACCGCCGAGGAGGAGGACGCTCGCCTGGAGGCAAAGATCGCCGCGGACGCTGCCGACGAGAACCTCATGCCCGAGGAGCAGGACGAGGACGACGACTCCGATGGCGGCGATCATGCATCCAAGCACAAGAAGACGATGATTGCCGCCTTTGTGGTCGCTATCGTGATCGCTGCTGTGGTCGGCTTCTTTATCGGCAACGGTGGTTTTGGCAGCAAGGGCGTCGGCTCGGCGACCCTCACCGAGGACCAGCTCGATTCGACCGTGGCAAGCTACAGCTACAACGGCAAGAAGAGCGACATCACCGCGCGCGAGGCCATCGAGAGCCAGTACAGCCTCGACACCGTCAAGGATGGCGATGGCAACTACACCGCTCCCTCTGCCGACGTCATCCTGTCCTACGTGCGCAACAAGATTCTGCTCGATGCTGCCGAGGAAGAGGGCATCACCGTCTCTTCTAAGGAGATGAAGAAGTACGCCGAGGATTCCATCGGCACCTCCGACTACAAGACCATGGCCACGCAGTATGGCGTGTCCAAGGACCAGGCCAAGCAGATCGTCCGCCAGTCCGCGACGCTGCAGAAGCTCTACAAGAAGAAGGTGGGCGATAGCTCCGCAAGCATGCCGACCGCCCCGACCGAGCCTGCTGACGGCAACGAGGAGACCGCGAGCAAGGACTACGCCGATTACATCATCAAACTTGCCGGCGACGAGTGGGATAGCGAAAAGGGCACCTGGAAGGACGCCGATAGCACCTACGCTAAGGCCTTCGCTGACGATGCCTTTACGGCTGATAGCGCTACCTACAAGCAGGCCATGACCGCCTATTACACCGCCTACCAGCAGTACTCTTCGCAGGCTTCGAGCGCCAGCTCCAAGTGGACCGAGTATGCTAACGGCCTGTATGCCAAGGCCAACATCAGCATCTATGGTCTGTTTGCATAAAGATCTGTCTGAGCCGCCGAGCGCGTAACCGAAATATCTGAATAAGCCCGCTAGAACGGATGTTGTTCTAGCGGGCTATTTGCGTTTAGGCGCTGGTGGCTAAATTATGCCTATCAATCTTTACGTCCAAAAAGGTTATCGGCTTCATCGTCAGGCATATATTCCAGTACATCGCCCGGTTGGCAGTCGAGTGCCCGACATATCGCGTCAAGAGTTGAAAAACGTATGGCAGAAACCTTGCCCGTCTTAATGCGTGACATATTGACCTGGGAGATGCCCACGCGTTCCGCAAGCTCTTTGGATGAGATCTTGCGTTCGGCGAGCATGCGGTCAAGCCGCAGAATAATCATGGATTCCTCCTAGAGCAACTCGTCATCTTGTTTTTGCAGGATATACCCGTAGCGGAAGATGCTGGCAATCAGGCAAATAATCAGGCCTGCAAAGAGCATGGAGGGCTCGAATAACTGGCCGGCGAACGCATCCGTAAAGCTGCCGCCAAATCCTAAGAGTATCATTCCCGTGATTACGGCACCAAGAAGCCTCACGGCAACGCCGCCGATAAGGAATAAATGTCCTACTCGACGAAGTGTCTGGTTACATTCAAGGTCAAAGGGCCTGCCTTCCTTTTCAATGTTGAAGAAAAGCCTGCGCACGCTTATCGCGATGGTAAGCGCGAGGCATGTTATCAAGAGGCTCCCTATGGCAGTGTGGCCATCGTGTGCGACGAGCATAAGTGGGGCCTGCGCATCGGTACCGACAATAGCCAGGCACGGCCCTTCGCCGGCTTGAAGTTCTACGGATTGGAGGCACGACCCTTGGGAGAGGCCGGGCAATATAAGTAGAAGGTCAATCGCAATGACTGCGAGGAGTCCCAGAGCGAGCGCTGTGGTAATGCAGATTGTGGCCCATTTGCAGATGCGAGCGAGCTTCCTCAGTTTGGCTATCGTCTGTTCGCGGCTGATGGTTTCATTCGATATAGATGCGTTTCGGTGGACCATAACCTCTCCAATCGGCGTTTTGGATGATACTTGTATCATATCAAAATTAACGATAAACGATAAATAATTACGTATACTGAGTAAGTAATGATTGAAAACGATTAGCGTGAGCTATTAGCTCATTTTGGATGCCGGAGTTTGGCGTTCGGGGGATGAGGACAAATGCCAAAAACTTCCCGTGATCGCGCAAGCGCTCCATCGCGCTTCCCTAATTCATCTGGGAAAACAACTGCAAACGATTGCAAGTAACCGGTGAACGGTCGAAAACTACCGTTCACCGATAATCTCAAAACTGGTTCTAACTGGTATTAAGTCAAAAAGACCAATTCACATATCTTCACAATGACCTGCAATTTTTCTTCACGCTATTTTTAGCCGCCCTGCGTTGTTTAGACACAGGAAAAGATCCGATCTTTTGCCAAAGCATTTCGAAACGGTTTCAAAACCGCAGGTAGAAGTGTTAACGACCGGTAAACGGTCGATTTATCACCGTGAGCGGTGCAAAAACGTTTTACCGTATGAATCAAGGAAAGCGACCTCTTCTGGGGTGATATAGTGACAACAACACGTCACGTGGTTACTACCAGTTTAGAAACCACTGGTCTTCAAAGAACGCTTTCCAAGAAGCTTTAAGGGCGAGCGCCCGCTGGCTTCCGAAAATCATCGGACTCAGATTGTACACACCTTCGGAAGGGAAATTTGAATGGTTGGCTTTATTCTTACCGGTCATGGACAGTTCGCACCCGGCCTTGCAAGCGCTATCGCGATGGTTGCCGGCGACCAGCCTGCTTTTACCGTCGTTCCTTTTGAGGGCGACCAGGCCGCATCCTACGGTGAGGATCTCCGCGCCGCTATTACCGCCATGCGCGAGGAGTGCGATGGCGTGCTCGTCTTTACCGACCTGCTTGGCGGCACCCCGTTCAACCAGTCGATGATGATTGCCCAGGATGTCGACAACGTCGAGGTTCTGACTGGCACCAACCTTCCCATGGTTATTGAGCTTCTGTTCCTCCGAGGCAATGCCACGCTCGCCGAGCTTGGCGAGCAGGCCGTGACCGTTGGACAGACGGGCGTCACCGCCCAGACGGTCGCATCCGTTGCCGGCTCCGAGGAAGAGGATATCTTCGGCGACGAGGACGGCATCTAATGGCCGATTTCGGAGCCAACGTCCTGAGCTCCTCGGTCGCCCTTTTAGGCCTGCTTGTCATCATGGGCTTGATTTACACCATCTGGTCGCAAATCAACATGAAGAAGAAGCAGAAGTACTTCAAGGAGCTGCACACCGAGCTCAAGCCGGGTCAAGAGGTTCTTTTCGCCGGCGGTATCTACGGAACCGTCAAAGGCATCGAAGGCGAGAAGGTCCAGATCAAAGTCCGATCCGGAGCCGTCGTAGATGTTTCGCGTTACGCGATTCAGGAGATCAAGTAACTGTCGCCAGCAAATAACGAAAGGAAGCTGATCAACATGGCAGAACCCAACATTCTTCTTACCCGCATCGATAACCGACTGGTTCATGGTCAGGTTGCCACCCAGTGGAACTCCACCCTGGGCTCCAACCTCATCCTCGTCGCCAACGACGACGTGGCGTCCAACACCATGCGCCAGAACCTCATGAAGATGGCCGCTCCCGCCGGCGTCGCTACGCGTTTCTTCTCTCTGCAGAAGACCATCGACGTCATTGGCAAGGCGAGCCCGCGCCAGAAGATCTTCATCGTGGCCGAAACACCGGAAGACGTGCTTACGCTCGTCAAGGGCGGTGTGCCTATAAAGAAGGTAAACATCGGCAACATGCACATGTCGGAAGGAAAGCGCCAAGTCGCCACCTCCGTCGCAGTTAACGACGAGGATGTCGCTGCGTTTAAAGAGCTGCAGGAATTGGGGGTGGAGTTGGAGATCAGGCGCGTTCCGAGCACGCCTGTTGAGGACACGAGCAAGCTCTTCTCGTAATCCTCGTGATCCACGTTGTCAGGAGTGAAACCCTGACGTTCTGTACGTGAAATCCAAAGTGCGTACATACATTTTGAAAGGAGGAGCAAGATGGAATACTCGATCATCCAGATCGCTCTGGTCTTCGTCGTCACGTTCATCGCGGCAATCGACCAGTTTGACTTCCTCGAGTCTCTCTATCAGCCCATCGTCACCGGCGCCGTCATCGGTCTTATCCTTGGCGACCTTAACACCGGTCTTCTCGTGGGTGGTACCTATCAGCTCATGACGATCGGCAACATGCCGATCGGAGGCGCTCAGCCGCCTAACGCCGTCATCGGCGGCATCATGGCAGCCATTCTCGCTATCGCCACGGGCCTCGAGCCCAACGCGGCAGTCGGCCTCGCCATTCCGTTCGCTCTGCTTGGCCAGCTTGGCGTTACCCTGGTCTTCACGCTTATGTCCCCGCTTATGTCCACGGCCGATAACATGGCTCACAACGCGGACACCAAGGGCATCGAGCGCCTGAACTACTTCGCCATGGCTCTGCTCGGCCTGATCTTCGCTGTCGTCGTCACCCTGTTCTTCATCGCTGGCGCTACCATCGGTCAGACCATCGCTTCTGCCATCCCGACTTGGCTGCAGACCGGTCTCTCCGCTGCAGGCGGCATGATGCGCTTCGTCGGCTTCGCCGTCCTGCTCAAGGTTATGATGAACCGCGATATGTGGGGCTTCTTCCTCATGGGCTTTGGCCTCGCGCTCATCACCGTTGCCAACGATTCGCTGGCAACCCCTGCTCTGCTCATCCTCGCTCTCATCGGCTTCGGCATCGCTTTCTGGGACTTCCAGCAGCAGACCGAGCTGAAGGGTGCAGCTGTTTCTGACGGAGGTGACTTCGAAGATGGCATCTAATGAGTATGTGATCCCGGAGCACTACGAGGATCTCACTCCTGCTCCGCAGCTCGACCAGAAGACCCTCAACAAGATGGCTTGGCGCTCCTGCTTCCTGCAGGCATCGTTCAACTACGAGCGCATGCAGGCCGCTGGCTGGCTTTACTCCATCATCCCCGGTCTGGAGAAGATCCACACCAACAAGAACGACCTCGCGGCTTCCATGAGCCACAACCTGGAGTTCTTCAACACCCACCCGTTCCTTGTCACCTTTGTTATGGGCATCGTGCTTTCGCTCGAGCAGAACAAGGTTGACATCCCCACGATCCGCGCCGTCCGCGTCGCCGCAATGGGCCCGCTCGGTGGTATCGGTGACGCCCTGTTCTGGCTGACGCTCGTGCCTATCACGGCCGGCATCACCTCCAACATGGCCATCAACGGCAACGCCGCTGCACCGATCATCTTCCTGGTGATCTTCAACGTCGTCCAGTTCGCTCTGCGCTTCTGGCTCATGAACTGGTCCTACAAGCTTGGCACCAGCGCTATTGACGCTCTGACCGCCAACATGCAGGCCTTCACGCGTGCCGCTTCCATCATGGGCGTCTTCGTCGTCGGTTGCCTGGTCGTCACCATGGGTGGCACCCAGATCAACCTCCAGATCCCCAACGGCACCACCCGTGGTCTCTCCGCTACTACCGTGATCGTCTCCGAGAAGGAGGCCGAGAACTTCACCGGTATGGAGGGCATCGATACCGAGACCGCTGAGGCCGGTACCATCGCCATGACCGATAAGGACGGCAACGCCCTTACCGCTTCCGATGCCGACGGCAACGCTGTCGAGTGCGGCGTCACCGATCTGGGTAACGGCATGGAGTCCGTGACCTACGGCACCGTTACCGAGGATCCGGTCAACTTCTCTGTTGCCGACACCCTCAACACCATCGTCCCGAAGCTCGTCCCGCTTATGCTTACGCTGCTGCTTTACTACATGTTCGCTAAGCACAGCTGGACCCCGACCAAGGGCATTCTCCTGCTCTTCGTCCTTGGCATCCTGGGCGCTGGCCCGCTTGGTCTCTGGCCGAGCATCTGGTAAGGCTCTAGCTTGAGGGGTGTGTCCCTACGCGGCTCACACCCCGACCCCTTAAGCCATGTGTATGTTAAAAGCCGCGTGCTCGAAAGAGCGCGCGGCTTTTGTTTTCTTAATGATTCGGGTGTGGCAGACAGATAATGCATAACACCCTAGGTAGTTAGCCGAATTCGAGCAAAAGGGAGGATAGGATGGCGATCGGAGCGCGTAAGCAACCGCTGTACGATCAGCTGGTCGATATTCTGACCGAAAAGATTGACCATGAATATCGCGCCGGTGACATGATTCCTTCCGAGCGCGAACTTTCGGAGCGCTATGGTCTCTCGCGCACTACGGTACGCCTGGCTCTGCAGGAACTGGAGCGTTTAGGACTGGTGGTTCGGCAGCACGGTCGCGGTACCTTTGTGACCGACCGTTCGGCAAAAGCAACCAATCTTATGCAGTCCTACAGCTTTACCGAGCAGATGCGCGCGATGGGTCGAGAACCCGAGACCACGATTCTCGAGTTTTGCGAGATGGAGGCCGATAAGAATCTGGCCGAGCATATGGGATTGCGCATCGGTGATCGCATTTTTAAGCTCAAGCGTCTTCGCTCTGCCGACAACATGCCCATGATGGTCGAACGCAGCTATCTACCGGTTCGTCAATTTCTGTCCCTAAAGCGACCGCTGCTGGAGCGTAAGCCGCTTTACGATGTGATTGAGCAGGACTTTCAGCAAAAGATTCGCGTGGCCGAAGAGGAGTTCTATGCGAGCATAGCCCGTCCCACCGATGCCCACCTTTTGGGAATTGTCGAGGGCTCGCCTGTGCTCGATTTGGTCAGGACTACGTATAACGAGTCAAACGAGGTAGTGGAGTACACACTTTCGGTTGCTCGTGCCGATCAGTTTAAATACAAGGTTTACCACCAGCGCAGTAACTAGTGCTCGCATCGTTTCCATATGGTGATTCTTTGCATTTAACTGGTTACTACCAGATAACCAACCGAAGTGTATAATTGCACGTCAGAGGATTACTTCTAGAGAGAGGTATTAGAAATGTTCGAGAAGAGTGTCGAGGAGCTCACCGAGCTCGGCGCCCAGATCACCACGGCCGAGATTGCTCAGCAGCCCGAGCTTTGGCGTGATACGCTCAACATCTATCGCGAGAACAAGGAGGCCATCGAGGCCTTCCTGGCCGAGGCTCGCGCTATGGGCGAGGGTCGTCTGTCCGTTGTCTTCACCGGTGCCGGTACGTCCGACTACGTTGGCGATACCTGCGCCCCGTACCTGCGTCACGCTGGCAACACTGATCTCTACGACTTTAAGCCCATCGCCACGACCGACATCGTGAGCGCCCCGCGCGACTTCCTGCGCGCCGAGGATCCCACGCTCGTGGTTTCCTTTGCCCGCTCTGGCAACAGCCCCGAGAGCCTTGCCGCCGTTGCCGTTGCCAAGGAGCTCGTCCGCAACGTCAAGTTCCTCAACATCACCTGCGCTCCCGAGGGCAAGCTTGCCGTCGAGTCTGCCGATGATCCCAATGCGCTGACGCTGCTCATTCCGCGCGCCAACGACAAGGGCTTCGCCATGACCGGTTCTTATTCCTGCATGACCCTGCTCTCCACCCTTATTTTCGACACTGCCTCTGACGAGCAGAAGGCCGAGTGGGTCGAGACGATTGCCAAGATGGGCGAGGAGGTCATCTCCCGTGAGCCCGAGATCGCCGATTACCTGGCTGGCGATTTCAACCGCGTGACCTACTTGGGTTCTGGCTCCTTCGGTGGCCTTGCTCAGGAGAGCCAGCTCAAGATCCTCGAGCTCGCTCACGGTCTGGTCGCTACTTCCTACGACACCTCCATGGGCTATCGTCACGGACCTAAGTCCTTCGTCGACGATAAGACGCTCGTCTTCGTGTTCGTCAACAACGACGCCTACACCCGTCAGTACGACATCGACATCCTCAACGAGATCGGTGGCGACGAGATCGCTCAGCACACCATCGCCGTTCAGCAGGAAGGTGCCACCGTCTATGAGGGTGAGTCCTTCACCTTTAAGGGCTACGAGGCACTTCCCGAGGGTTACCTTGCTCTGCCGTTCGTGATGTTTGCCCAGGCTATCAGCCTGCTCAACTCCGTCCGCGTGGGCAACACGCCCGATACGCCGAGCCCCACCGGCACGGTCAACCGCGTGGTTAAGGGCGTGACGATTCACCCCTTCACCGCTTAATCGCGTCCCCCTGTAAGGGCGCCCGTCCGCTCATAACGGCGGGCGGGCGCTTTTTGTTTTACGTGAGCTGGGTATAAGCATTACCACAGTCAACTGCTTTAGAAGCGAGGAGTGCATATGAGCACGTACGCAATTAAGGCTGACAAGTTCTTCTTGCCGGCAGGCCCGCAACTGGGCGGCTATCTTATGGTCGAGGATGGCGTTTTTGGCGCCTGGCAGGCCGACGAGCCCTCTTGCGAGATTAAGGACTACACGGGATCGTGGATCGCACCGGGTATGGTCGATACTCACATCCATGGCTTCTACAACCACTCAACTACCGATAACGATCCCGAGGGCATCGATATCAGCTCAACCGAGCTCGCCCGTCGCGGTACCACCAGCTGGCTGCCCACGACGTTCACCGATGGCGTCGAACAGATCAAGGACGCCTGCGCTGCTATCGCCAAGGCGGACGAGGGCCGCGGCCCCGACTTCTGCGGTGCCCGCATTCAGGGCATCTACCTGGAGGGCCCCTTCTTTACCATGAAGCACGTGGGCGCGCAGAACCCCGCTTACCTGATTGACCCCTCCGAGGAGGTTTTCGACCAGTGGCAGGAGGCTGCGGGCGGTCGCATCGTTAAGAGCGCCATGGCCGCCGAGCGCGACGGTGCCGCTGCTTATGCGGCTGCTCTGAACGCCAAGGGCGTGGTGACCAGCATCGGTCACTCCGACGCCACCTACGATGAGTGCATCGCCGCTATCAATGCCGGTGCCAGCTGCTTTACGCATACCTATAACGGCCAGCGCGGTCTGCATCACCGTGAGCCCGGTGTCGTGGGTGCTGCCATGTCCACGCCCGAGACCTACGCCGAGATCATCTGTGACGGCAAGCACGTAAACCCTGCCGCCATCAAGGCACTGCTGCAGGCAAAGGGCTGGCAGCACACGGTGCTCATCACCGACTGCCTGGGCTGCGGCGGCATGCCCGAGGGCAGCTACACCAGTGGTGGCATGGACGTCATCATGAAGGACAACCTGTGCTGGCTCGCCGACGGCAAAAGCATTGCCGGCTCGGTGCTCACGCTTGCCCAGGGCGTCAAGAACATTGTCGATTGGGGCATCGCCAGCGCTGATATCGCCATTCGCATGGCAACCGAGGTGCCGGCTCGCTCTGCGCACATCGAGGATAAGTGCGGCAGCATCATGCCGGGTCGCGACGCCGACTTTGTCGTGTTCGACCATGAGCTCACCCTCGTCGAGACGTATGTTGGCGGCCAGAGCGTCGGCAACGCCTTTACCGATTAACGATAGAAAAAGACGGCGGGCCCGAATCTGCTCGGACCCGCCGTATGGGTTAAACGCTCAAAAGCACCTTAACAGTTACAGCTTGTTAACGATCTTCTTTGCCGTGCGCTTGACGCCGGCCACAAGACCCCCCGCGGGATGCTCCTTTTCGTATGCTAGACGCTTCTCGCGCTTGGCGTACTCTTCGACGATGATGTCGCCATACTCGTCTTCGATCTTGTCGAAGAAGTCGACGGCGCCCTTAATTTCCTCAGCGGTCGGGTGTCCCTTCTGGACGCCGCCGGTGAGTTTGAACGGCCCCCACGTATCAAAGCCGGGACAGCCGTAGACGCCCATAAAGATGGCCTGCCTCATGCGGCAGATGCCATCGATATCCTTGCCGTACCACTTGTTTTTGCCACCGTAGGTCATAAGGCCAAACACCTTGTCCTGCGGCTGCAGCACGTTCGTGAGCACGCGTGCCATGTCCTTGTCGATCTCGGAGTAATAGATGCCCGTGGCGACACCGATCAGATGGTATTCGTGCAGGTCGGGGTACTCGTTTTTACCGAGTGACTTCACGTCGAGGGTATCGATCTCGGGGTGCGCCTCGACGATGGCGTCCACGAGCTTTTTCGTATTGCCGTGGTGGTGTGAGGCATAAAGGATGATGGTTCGCATAAGAAGGCCTTTCAGCTGTAATTGCATCAATGTCTGTATGGTACCCCGTTGCATGGCTGGGAAACCGGACGCATCGATGAACGTGCGGGTTTGTCCTTTGGTCAGGGCCGAGACGGGTTCTTGCGAGCAAAAAGCAGTTGTTCGAAAGGATGGACAATGGAATACGCTCTCTCCAACGATTCGATTTCTATCAAGGTCTCCACGGCCGGTGGTTCGTTTACCTCGATTGAGGCTGGAGGTCGCGAGTACTTGTGGCAGGGCGATCCCGCCGTGTGGTCCGGCCAGGCACCGATTTGCTTCCCGATTTGCGGAGGTTTGCGCGATAACAGCGCCATGACGTTTGCCGGACATCATGTGAAGCTCGCCCGCCATGGGTTTGCGCGCAAACAGGAGTGGAAGCTGCTGAGCCAGAGCGAGAACGAGCTGGCGATGTGCCTGGCTTCGGAGGATAACGCCGCGCTGCTGAGCGATTATCCGTATCCGTTTAAGCTTGTCGCCCGCTATACGCTCGAGGACGCCGCCGTGCGCGTCTCCTATGAGGTTACCAACGAGGGCACCGAGGACATGCCTTTCTTTATCGGTGGACACCCCGGCTTTAGGTGCCCGCTCGATGAGGGCGAGGCCTATACGGACTACGAGTTGCGTTTTGAGAAAGACGAGGCTGCTGAGCTTTGCGCTGCCGTCCCCTCGACTGGCTTGATTGACGTGACCAACCGCTCCAAGAACCCCATGGTGGGAAAGACGCTGCCTCTGTCACATGAGCTCTTCGATTTTGCGGAGACCATCTTTGACGTGCTCGAGAGCCGTCAGGTCACGCTTTCCAAAAAGGGCGAGGACAAGGGTGTTCGCCTGAGCTTTGAGGGCTTCCCGTACCTCATTGTGTGGAGCAAGCCCGAGGGTGATTTTGTGGCAGTTGAGCCCTGGGGCGGTCTTTCGACCTGCTCCGATGAGGACGACGTGCTTGAGCACAAGCGCGGCTGCCTTATCGCCAAGCCCAAAGAAACCATCGTGCGCTCGTTCACAATCGAGATTCTGTAGTCGCATGTAGCCAATTCGTTTTGCAAGGCACAAGGAGCCTGCGAGATAAGGAGCTAAAAATGATCCTCACCGTTACGATGAACCCGTCCGTCGATACACGCTATCAGCTCGATGAGCTCATTATCGACGACGTTAACCGTGTGACGCCCGAAAAGACCGCCGGCGGCAAGGGTCTCAACGTGGCCCGTGTACTGGGTCAGCTGGGCGACGACGTTGTGGCAACCGGTCTACTCGGCGGCCACATGGGCGCCTACATGGCCGAGCTCATGGATGCCAACGGCATTAAGAATGATTTTGTACCCATCAAGGGCGAGACTCGCATTTGCCTTAACATCCTCCACGCCGGCAACCAGACCGAGCTACTCGAGAGCGGCCCGACGATTGCCCCCGAGGAGCTCGATGCCTTTACCGCCAAGTTCGCCGAGCTTGCGAGCAAGGCCGCTGTCGTTACCATCTCGGGTTCGCTGCCCCGTGGTGTCGAGGCGGGCTACTACGCCAAGATCACGGGTATTGCCGAGAACGCCGGCGCCAAGGTGCTGCTCGATACCTCGGGTGCTTCGCTCGAGGCCGCCCTTAAGTCCGAAATTAAGCCCGAGCTGGTCAAGCCTAACCTGACCGAGATTAACGGCCTTCTGGGCACGAGCTTTACCACCGACGATGTGGACGAGCTCCGCGCCGCGCTCGCCTCTGATGCCCGCTTCTCCGATATCCCCTGGGTCGTCGTGTCCATGGGCGCTGCCGGCTCCGTGGGCTTCCATAATGGCCGTGCATTCCGCGCCAAGACCCCCGATATCCCCGCCGTTAACGCTACGGGCTCTGGCGATTCGACCATTGCCGGCTTCGCGCATGCGATTGCTGCTGGCGCGGATGACGAGACGGTGCTGCGTACCGCCAACACCTGCGGCAAGCTCAATGCCATGGATCCCATGACCGGCCATCTGGTCATGGACCGTTGGGACGAGGTCTACAACGGCGTTGTCGTGACCGAGCTGTAAAAGCCTGGGCGTCGGCCCCGGCATTGCTTGCTAGCTCATGTCGACGACAAGTGCGGTAGCATTATGCTGGGGCGCGACGCCGAGTTTGTCGTGTTCAATCCCGACCTTACCCTGGTCGAGGCGTATGTGGGTGGCAACAGCATCGGTAACGCGTTTGCCGATTAGCCGCCAAAGAAGCGATCCGAGAGGGGATTTAGATGATTTACGGTGCATTGGGCGATATCGAGGAGTACCGCGGAATGCTCAAGGGCCTCGACGTGCTGATCGACTGGCTCGAGGAGAACGACCCGGCACAGCTCGAGGTCGGCAGCCATCCGATTTTGGGTGAGAAGGTCTTTGCGAACGTCATGTCTCCCACGACGCGTCCCGAGGCCGAGGCTCACTATGAGACGCATCAGCGCTATCACGACCTGCAGATCGACGTCGAGGGTCGCGAGGCCTTTAAGGTCGCCACGGGCAGCCTGACGCTGGTTCAGGAGTTTGACGAGAAGGACGACTACGATCTGGTCGATTCCGACGCTTCGATCGCCGGCGATCTTGCCGACGATAAGTTTGCACTGTTCGTTGCCGGCGAGCCTCACATGCCCACGCTCGAGTTCCCGGGCGATGGCGCACAGCCGGTCAAGAAGATTTGCTTTAAGCTGCTTGCAGATGCTTACTGGGAGGAGTAGCGAACTGCTCGGCTGAGCTGTTCGTGTTGCGAGCGTTATCCCTTGGGGGAGCTCGCTTGGGCCCCGCTGAACGCGGTTCCTTTGGGGATTGCGGTTGGCGGGGCTTTTGTTGAGTAGGAGAGTTTCCGGCGGCGTTGTGCTTGGATTGGCGGAAGCGCGCCCGAAATCAGCAACAAAAAAGCCGCCCGAAGGCGGCTATCTTGTGCAATGGAGCCAGCGACCGGGCTCGAACCGGTGACCCCCGCTTTACGAGTACGGGACTTTTGCATTTACCGAGATAAGACCAATTTCACTGAATTTAAAATAAATGCAGGTAAATATAGGTAAATAGCAAATACCGAGCTAGCTATTAGAATCGGATTTCCCACTCTTTTCACACTTAGTGAGACTTGAAAGTGTGAAAAGTTTCGATTAGGCTTGCTGGCAAAGCCTTTAAAGCTTTGCCAGCAAGCCTAATCGAAAATCTAACGAGGGATATGATTGCAGGGATTGATAAAAAAGACCGCTCGCGGCACATCGGAATGTATCGATAAGAGCAAAGGCGTCTATCGGATTTATTTCTCCCTGGGAAAAGACCCGGAGACAGGACGGTACCGCCGTAGTCCGTCACGCAGGGTTCACTGCAGAAGCAAGAACCCGAAAAACTGGCCGAGTGAAGTCACCAAGGCGCTGGAGGCCTATAGAGCTGAGCTTGAGGGCGCTTCCAACCGTGGCAATGGTCCTCTGGGCCTATCGGATTATGCGGACAGGTTTCACGCGAACAGGGAGTCGACCATGGGATCACCTCTTGCTTACGAGCGTGAAGGTTTGGACATTCGTCACATACGCGAGCTGTTCGGCAATCCCGATCTCACTCGGCTTAAATCGGATGACGTTCGCACTGCTTATGCCAAGGCTAGAAAAGAAGGCCGATTCAGCGAAAGTGAAATTCGCCGCATCCACATCAAGCTCAAACAGATAATGGAGGATGCCGTCGATAACGACCTTGTGGGCAAAAACCCTTGTAGGGGAGTGAAGCTGCCCAAGCAGAATGTCGAGGCTCGTAAGGCGCTGAGCGCCGATGAGGCGGCAAGGCTTCTTGCCGTCCTTTTGGAGGAGAAGCCATCTTCCTTTATCACATGCACAATGCTTCTGCTTCTCTGCGGTTTGAGGAAGGGGGAAGCCCTGGGTCTTTCATGGGAAGACTATGACCCTGAAGCCAGGACGCTAAGGGTAGTAAAGCAGTACACGAATGACAGGACGTTAAGGCCGCCTAAATCAAAGATGAGCAGGCGTAAGATCTCGGTTGGAAATGAACTTGCCGATTATCTGGACAGGTGGAAAGTCATTCAGCGGAGTGAGTTCGATTCCTTTGCAGTGGGGCAGACTGGAGAAACGCCCATTGTCCATTCCATTGGGGTCGTTGACGCCGCTAACGGCAAACGGGCTCTTGTGACCCGGATGGATGGACATAACTATTCAAGGGCGTTTAGGCTGTTTGCGGCGAAAAACGGCTTCGGTACTTTTGAGGAGAGCAGGGAAGTCATTGGGAGTGACGGCGTCAAACGTACCCGCTATACGGGTTATAGCGGGCTGAAGCCTCATGAGCTGAGACATACTCAAGCAACTTTGCTCGTTGGAGCCAATGCGGATATTAAGACGATACAAGCGCGTCTGGGCCATGCCAGCCCATCGACAACACTGTCTATCTATAGCCATTTCATCGAGGCAAACGACCAGAAGGCTGCTTCAGTACTGGACGATCTCCTAAAAAGTTAAAACGATAGGGCCCCAATTGGGGCCCTACCGTTTTAACGGATTCGATTGATTACGGCATTATACGGAGGTGTCATTTCGACCGACTGATAGTACGAAGCGTCGAGAAGGTTAAAGTAGCAAATAATCGGTGCGGCAAGATGTTCCTTCATGTTGAGGTACTTGCCGTTATCGTCCGCCACGAGCTTCACTTCATCTCGACGGACGTCTTTCATTTGCGGCCATAATTCGGTCGCTTTCTCGAGCTTATCGTTCTTGTCGTACTCGCCGTTATGGAAAAAGACGAAATGAGGGGCGCAGTATTCGGCTCCGCCGTGAATTTCGATAACGCTAACCTGGCTGCATGCCTTTGCAGCGCTTTCGGGTTCCAGGAGGACCCAATCGGAGGGGAAGACGGCAAAATCGTCACCAAGAAGATCTACTCGTCTCATGCCCATGGCGACCTCATCATCTTCGTACAGATTGGATAGATGTTCGTGGAGTGCGGAAAACTGCTCCTGTTGAAGCCGCTTTGATGCGACGGCCATATTCTCGGAACCGTCATGGCGTAGGCGACTCAGCTCATCGTCAATCGAAGAGATGCCTTGGACACAGGTCTTATCTAGAGAGCGCGCAACCTCGGGGTCAAGTCTCATGATGAGCTTAAAGACGAAATCGATTGCCTCGCCGGGGGTTCTAATAGAATCCGATTTCGTGTTGCGAAGGGAGTCGATTTCGTCAGCGGTTTGGACCTGAACAGTTGTTCCGACTTTAACCTTTTTCATCTTCATGCCTGATACTGGGAGACGTGGCATATTTCCTCCTGTCGTTTTTCATGATGTTAACGCAGGTAAGAAGGTATGTCCATGTTAGTTCAAAAGAAAAGCGAAGAAAGATTGAAAAAAGATTGAAAACTAAGAATTAAAAGCATTAAACTGATTTTCAAGTAAACGCCTGACCAGCCCGACGTTTGGAGTATTAACTTGGTCGCAATTTAATAGCCGCCCGCCCTTCCCATCAAAGTTTGCAGACCGAGGGGAGGGGCGAGCCAGCCAGAAAGGATTCTACCATGCCGGTTGAATCGAATGAGCCGTACGCTGCCGTACAGGCTTCACCTGCGGATTCTTTCAGTCCCAGCTTGGGCCATGAGCGCCTTTTGGGTATCGCGGAAGTGTGTAAGATAACCGGTCTCAGCCCGGTTACGGCGTCAAAGCTTATGAAGGAGAGCGGACGTGCCATCGCGCTCCATCGCCGCATCTATATTCTCGAATCGAGTTTCTTTTCTTACCTTCGTGAATTGGAGGTGAGCGAGCCGTGCAAGCTGTAGATTCGATGAGCATCGGGCTTGATGAAACCGCACTTGACATCTTGAGGAATAAGCCGCTCGGCCATATCGAACACCAAGGCCTAGATACGATTCTCGGCGGAATACGCCAGTACCTGTGCATTGTGCCCGGAGGGCCCGGTACCGGTAAAACCACATTCATGCACCAAATAGCCGACCGTTGGGCCATGGGGGGACACCCGGTTATCGTTTTCGAGGGCGAGCTCAGTCGTGCCAGCATGCTGGCGAAGAGCTTGACTCGTATTTCGGGCGGCGAACTCACCTATGATGATATGTATGGTGGCGATATGTCCGCGGACAAACGCGAGCTTTTTGACAAGATGGTCGAAGTTTATGCCGGCAGTATCGCCGACCGTATGTTTATAGTGTCCGGTGAAATCGAGAAAGACGGGATGCGCCAGCCCATCGAGAAAGTTGCAGCTAAATACGGCGAACCTCCGTTGGTGATTGTCGACTACGCTCAAATTGTCGCGCTTCCTCAAGATCTCCGAACTGTCGATGAACGTATTGGGCTCAAGCTTGTCGCTTCCGAGCTTCGCAGAATTGTGGACGAGACTCATTGCCCGCTCTTCGCTATATCCTCGATTAACCGGACGAACTACGACAAACAAACTACTGGTTTACAGGCAATTGGGGGGTGCAATATGTTCGAGTACTCTGCTGATATCGTTATGTCTCTATCGATTAAAGGAAATAGGACCGAAGAGCGGAACTCCAATATGATTTTAAAAAAACGCCCCGTGATTGCATCGGTTACGAAAAATCGATATGGCTCATGCGGTGTTGTGGAGTTCGAGTTTGATGCCCCAGCGGCAACATTTTGCGAGGTCAAATAATCATGGAACCCGGGCCCTGCATCGGTGGGTACCGGGTGCCCAGCCCATGCTTGTCTTCTGATGAGCTCGCTCGAGCCGAGAACAGAGACCTTCCATTGCTTTCGGCCGCGGAGCTCATCTGGGAACGGAAACGCCTGCTCGATGCTCTTGATGTCTACAGCGAGCAATGGCGTCCATACCGTTTACATCTCGGAACATTGCCAGGAGTTCCCTTTGATGTATGGGCGCGGGCAAGGATTGGGCGCATCGGCCAGTTGCTTCAAACAATGTCAACTAAATAAAGGAGACGGGGCCGCTGTGCCGGCCCCGTCCAGATTGGATGGTTATGACTTCCATGAATACGCACATCAACGTGCGAATGAATGAGGCGCAGCGTAAGGCGATCGAGGAGAAGGCGGCAGCCATGAATATGCCGGCGTCTTCCTTCATGCGCGACGCCGCCCTGCTCTGCGGCGAGAAGCCGGTAAGGGTCGCCGATACGGGGGAGCTTGCCGGCATCAGGACCGAGCTGAAGAAGATCGGCACGAATCTCAACCAGGCGGTCCGTGCCCTCAATACCTACGGCCCCGACCCGGTGGTCCTCAACAACCTCAACCGGGCGACTTCAATCGTCTCGACCGCGGTGGGCTGGGTCAACGACCTGCTCGCCCGCGCAAGGGGTTAGGTGATTCACGTGAAGCAGAAGCTGGTCATGGCGCTGGTTTTCGCGGCGCTGCTTACCGCGGGGTTTGCGCCTCTTGTCGCCATCCCCCTCGATTGCGTGGTCCTCGGACTTCCGATCGAGCTCAGCTCAATCGGATTCGCCCTGAGCGTGGATAGCATCATCTGGTGGTGGGCCAACGTGGCACCTCACTGCATCCCGGGCTGCCTTGCCTCGTTTGCCCTGTTCTTGTTGGTATTCATGCTCATGCAGCTATCGGCTTCCTCGAAGGAGCGGGCCGCCGATGGAGGCGTGCTCGGAGAGGCGCGGGTGAAATCGGGGCCTGAGACCATCCAAGGCTCGGAGATTTGGGATGGGCACGGACAGCCGAAAAACAGGGGATTCGTGTACGGTTTTGAGAAGACGTTGTTCGGCTCCAAGTATCTGTTCGAGCCGAGGCGACATATGTTTCTCGACGGCTCAACGGGCGCTGGAAAATCCAGGGCACTTCTGATTCCAACAATCGATCTGCTGACGTATGGGGCGGATGACGGGGAATCAAGCCCGCAGACCATCATCGTGTCTGACGTGAAGAGTGAACTCATCGAGTTAACGGGCGACGAGCTGGAGCGCCGCGGATACCGGGTGCTTCTGCTGGATGCTCAACATCCCGAAAGGAGCGACACGTTCAATCCCCTGGAGCTGGTCGATAGACTTGCGAACGGGGGAGATTTGTCGGAGGCGGAGCAGGCCGCGGACGCCGTCGCCCGTACGCTCGTCGTCGGGGAGAACGATGCGAAGGCGAACCACTGGACGGAATCCGCGCGATCGCTGCTCGCGGCGACGATCCTTCTGGTCGTACTGGACGAGGGCTGCTCACAGAGCTGCAAGCATCTTGCGACGGTCTATCACATCATATGCTCGGGGACGGAGGGGACCGGCGAAGACCCATGCGAGCCGCTGAAAGGCCTGTTCCGCTCCCTGCCACAGGAGCATCCGGCGCGCTCGCGTGCCTCGCAGTTCATCTCGAGTGGCGGTAACGAGCTGAGGAGCATCGTCTCCACGCTGAAGGTCAACCTGAGGATTTACGCTTCGGCGCCGATTGCCCGCATGACCTCAGGGGATGATATTGATCCGAGGAGAATCTTGAGCGAGAAGACCGCGCTGTTCCTCCATGTGATGGACGA
Source organism: Collinsella sp. AF28-5AC (assembly GCF_003457875.1). Taxonomy (NCBI): domain Bacteria; kingdom Bacillati; phylum Actinomycetota; class Coriobacteriia; order Coriobacteriales; family Coriobacteriaceae; genus Collinsella; species Collinsella sp. AF28-5AC. Next base: position 100,135 of record NZ_QRTA01000002.1, read on the forward strand.
GGGATCCCCCTACAACGCGATCGCGGCGGTCCTGTTCGAGCAGCTTTATGCCGCCGTATATTCCATCGCGGACGCAACTGGCGGAAAGCTGCCGAGGCCGGTGTCCATTCTCGGTGACGAATGGGGGAACCTGCCGAAGGTTGAGTGCCTGCCGAGCCTTCTAAGCCTTGGACGTTCGTATGGCCTATTCTGGATGGGTGCGGTTCAGAATATCTCTCAATTGAACAAGTACGGCGAGCGTGACGGACGGAAGAAGATCCTGGCAAACTGCGGCGTCAAGGTCGCCATGAAGCTGGGCGAGGCCGAGGATCGCCAGTATTTCACCGAGCTGGCCGGGAAGACGACGCGCCACACCATGGGAACCAGCTCGAGCAGGGGGCCCTCGGGCGGCACAGGGTCGACATCCTATAGCGAGCATGCCGACGACCTGATCCACACCTGGGAGTGGACGGAGATGTCCCCCGACAAGGACGGCGTCATCGTGGTGAAGACCGCGGAGAACGGTGTGGGCAGGGAACATGCGGGGTGCTTCCGGGCTCCCGTCTGCGATTGCACGCGGATGCCGACGAAAGGGCATTTCGATCTGGGCACGCGCGAGCATGAAACGGCCAAGAGAATGGAATACCAGGCCAGGCTGACATCAAGGCGAGCAGGTCGGGCGGACGGCGTCGATCTCTGGACTCCCGGATTCGAGGAAGAAGCCGCGGAGTCACCTGCCGCCGATGGATGGTCCGGCCTCTTCGTCGACTGACGGCGGCTTTTGAAGGGAGTTGGAAAATGACCGCAATCAAGCAGACGAGCGTCATGAGCAGGGAGCACCTCCAAAACCTCAAGCGGTATTTCGATTGGGATAGGGAGAAAGTGCTGGAGCACGATACCCAGCACATCATCAATGAGGACCGCTGGTTCGAGGAAATGGACGCTACCCGGGAGGCGGCCGGGCACAACCGGCCCGGGAAACAGGGCGCAAGGTGCACGTACATGCAGCATCAGGTGATCGGCTTCAACCCGGACGAGTGCTCCTGCAACGGCGGGCCGATGACGCCCTCGCGTTGCATGGAGTACGCGAGGGACTACATCGCCAAGCGCTATCCCAACCAGGAGATCGTGATCGTGCTGCATGAGGAGAGGTGCAGGTCGGATGGATCGGCCCGATTCGCCGCTCACCTCGCCATCAATAGGACGGACCTCGAGACGGGGCGACGCCTGAACGACGGGCCGGCGAGGGCGGCGGCGAAATCCCGTGTGAGAACGGTGAAGGACCTTGACGCAGAGTACGGTCTGAAGCAACTCGAAAGGGGCCTCTCGAACTCAAAGGTGCACGCGCGCCAGCCCGGTCGCGAGGAGCGCGAGATGGCAAAGAAGGGGCGATCCGACAAGTCCGAGAACGCAAGGGTCCGAGCGATTATCGCCCAGAGGGCGGAGGAGGTCGGGAGGCTCAAAAGCTGCCCCGACCGCTTCGGGGAGTTTGCAAGGCGGTTGGAATCCGATGGGATTGAGGTCGCCCGCTCCAAGCGGGGGGCGCTGCAATACCGCTATCACTCGGAGTCCCTCGGCAAGACGAGGAAGATCAACGGCGCGAGGCTCGGCTACGCCGTCAACCGCTCGACCGGGCGGATCATGAGGTTCACGGCAAGGGGGATCGACCTCGCCATGCGGGCCGCCTGGGAGCTTGCCCGCGAGAGCACAGATGACGGAAGAGGCCGGGACTGACTTCCATATCTGGGGTCCGTGCAACAGCTGGCAAAGCTGTTGCACGGTTCTGCGGGAGCGACTTCGGAGCGGTTCGCACATCCCGGCTTCTGCCGGGCAAGATATTCCGTTGCACGGAATACATATCTTGCATGTCCCGAGAAGCGTAGGCCGAACCGGCCGGAGTGCAACGGGGCAGGCGAGCGGAGGCGCAGTGATGGCGACCTAGGGGAGCCATCGAACGGAGCCGGAGCGAGAGCCGGCGGGCCGTGACACGGCGGTGCGATCGCGAGTTGAAGCCGAGTGATTGGCCTGCCGTTCACGGCCTGCCGGCGGTCGTCTGGGGTCCCAAGGGGACTTGTCCCTTTGGCGCGCAGGGGTCCGGGGATGGCGCGAGGCATCCCCGCGAAACGCCGCGGCGGGCACGCCGTCGCCGGCATGCCCGTGCGGGCGACGGCCCGGGGCTATTCCGCCCCGCCTTCGTAGACCGTCCGGCCCGTCTCGCAGTCGATGGTCTCGGCGTCCCCGAAACCGACCCGGACGGCCGCCCATCCGCCGGCGACCGCCAACGCGTCGGCCTCGGACCTCGCGGCGGCGATGAGTCGCTCGAGCTCGGCCGATCCGGCCGGCGCGGTCCCCACCTCGAACGCGCCGCCGTCGCCGCCCGACTCGTACTCGACGACGACCGTCGAGCCGAGAGCCTCCTCGAGGGTCTCGGGCAGGCCGCCCATGCCGTCGAGGGCGTGCCCGGCGACCGTGACAAGCGGGTAGCGGGCCATCCCGGACGCCGCCGAGCGGCCGGCCATGCGGAGCAAGCCGGCGGCCTCGAGCGCCCCGAGGAGCGCCGCGGGCACGTCGGCGTCGATGGCGATGTTGCCGCGCCCGCGGCACCACTCGGCCGCCGACGGCACGTTCGCCGTGAGCACGCCCCACCCGGCCATGTAGCCATCGGAGCGCGGGTCCGTGGCGTCGAGGAGGAGGACGGCCAGGCCGCCGCCCGCGTACTCCCCGGCCACGAGGGCGAGGCGGACCGCCTCGCCCATGGAGTCGAACTCGACCGTGACCATGTGTCTACCTCCTCCTGACGGCGCTGAGCGGCTTCGGGGAGAAGCGCTCGTCGCGCTCGACGGCGGCGAACCCCATCTGGCGGTTCAGCTCGGCCATCTCCTTGATGCTGAAGTAGCCGAGCTCGTCGTCGTAGCCCTCGACGAGGCCGAAAGCCTCGTCCGTGCCGTCGAACTCGAGCAGCCACCAGTCCCATCCGTTCACGCACGAGAAGTAGTGGACGTGGACGATGGGGTCCTCCGCCCCGTCCTGCCCATAGAGCCTCGGCACCGTCTTGGCGATTTCCTCGGTCATCAGCTGCTGCATGTCTTCCTCCGTTCCGGGCACCCTGCCCTCAACATCTCGCCCCTGCGGGCAAAGCCGAATGGCGACGCCGCGCGTCGTCGTCGGCTTTGCTCCCTGCAAAGCCGCACCGGAGCGAAGACGGGTCAAGGGAGGTCCATGACGACCTCCACCAACCGGAGCGGAGCGGAGGTTTGTGCGGGGTCTCATGGGCCCCCTTGACGCGGCGTAGCGGAGGTGCCACCCGGCCGCGGAGCCGTGGCCGCCGTCGGCGGATGCCGTAAAACGTAAAACGCTGTTTATGTTGGCCCGGACAGCACCTGCTATCATCGCCTTTCTCGCATAGAGAGGATTGTTTCGGCATGGAAGAACGTCATGTCACGACGGGGGACGGACCGAGCGAAGCCGCCCAGCGGCTCATGGACGGTATCGGGGTATTCTCCGAGATCGAGGATTATGGCAGAAGGATTGAAGTCCTCGCCGAGGCCATGTCGGTCGGGATCAGGATCGCGGACTACGAACTGCTCGCGGCATGCGGTGCGCTCCTCGCGGCGACGAGGAACCGGAGCGAGTGGACCGGAGCTTGGCTCTAGCCGACGTCACCCTCTGCGTTCCGCATGACGACCCAACCCGCGTTCACCGGACGTGCGTGTCGGCAGGCGGTGCGGAAACGTCGTTCTTCGAGCGGGTGTTCTCGAACGCCCAGACCCACCATCGCAGGCGGTCATCTGCCCCGTGAATGGGGTCCTCCCTGTGGTAGTGCTCCAGCATGAGCTGAGTGGTCCAGCCGCCGAAGCGCACCGTGTAGACCGCCGTCTGCGCGTCGTGGATGACCGCGCCGAAGGGGTCTATTCGAATGATTTGGTCGATCGTGAAGCCGCGGCCGTCCGGCCAGCAGACGCGGACAGGCACCGTCGTTCCGTCGGCGTTAGTGCGGGCGTAGACGTCTACGTACTGCTTATGGACGCGTCTGCCGGGCTTGTCGCCGTTGGCGCGAACGGTGATGCCGCCGCCGAAGTCCTTTGTGTGGCCCATCACCCGGGCATCACCGCCATGCCGCCACCGCGCTCGACGAACCAGTCGCCGTGCTCCCACCAGACCGTTTTGCGCTGCCTCGCGATGCAGACGTCGTAACGCACACAGAGGTTACCGAAGATGGCGCGGCCGAACTCCTGGCGGGCGTAGATGCTCTCAACCTTCCAACTGCGGCCGTCCGGCCAGTGGATGGTGACGGGATCGGACGGGCCGTGGTCGGGGTCGTCCGCGCCGTTGGCGTCCACGGGGATGTAGATGCGCTGTGCATCGGTGGGTATGCCGCAGGTTCCCGCAAGCGAGTGCTTTTTCATGATCATGCGCGTACCCCCGAACATCCGTTTGTATCTCACGGGCTTCATTGTCGAACGAATGTTCTTGATTGTAAAGCGAACGTGGTGTGGGGGTTCGGTGTGCGGTGTCCGGACGGAGGGGCATGGATGTATCGCGTGGAAAGCGCCCGCGATCCGGAAGACCCGCGTCTTGGTATCATTTTGCCATCCTTGGGGAAGGAAGAATGCCATGACTCAGCTCTATGAGATAGACGGGTACCACTATATAGTCGACCTGACGCCCTATTTCGTTCTCGGCGTGCTGGTCATAGCCCTGGTCTGTGCAATCGCGGTCCTGGTTCGCAGGATTCTGGCGAGCCCCTTTAGGTATCCCTACTACGTGGCCCGCTTCAATGTGTCTGGCAGGCGCAACGTGAGGATCGAGGACTACATCGACCGTCACCTGATGGACCCGGCCAGTTGGGACGCCATCGTCGCCCATAGGGCATACATCCAGAACTGGAAGCACGAGCAAGAAGAGTATCTGAAAACCTGCCGGCTCCGCAGCCGGCGCGAGCGTCAGTACGCCGAGGCGGTCGACGATGACAGGGCCTTTAGGTTCATCACCTGCCGCGACCAGACGAGGTACAAGCAGGCCAACTACGTGAAGACGTCCTACAAGGTGTCGATGGATGATTCCGAGCTTGACGTGAACTGGGAGTGGATCGTCGAGCGCCGCAGCCGCCTCGCCGCTATCAACGACGAGGCGACGCTCAGGGACTATCACGCCAAGAACCAGCGAAGGCTGATGACGAAGCAGCTGCGCGAGCAGATCGCCCGCCGGGACAACTACACCTGCCAGATATGCGGGAAATACATGCCGGACGGCGTGGGCCTGCACGTCGACCATATCGTGCCGGTCGCGAAGGGCGGCAAGACCGTTCCATCCAACCTGCAGGTGCTCTGCTCGAAATGCAACGGGCGGAAGGGCGCGCGGTAGCGGCGCGTTGCAGACACGCGCTATTCGTCGAAGAAATCGGTGTCAACGGCCTTGATCTCGTAGACCTGTCTCGTGCTCACGCCGACGCCGTAGTCGATCATGAGGCCGGCGAGCGCTGGGCCGTCGACGAGCACGACCGTCTGCCCCAGGAGGCCCTCAGCATATTTGCGGGCATCCTTGGAGAAGCGAGCCGTGGTGATGAAAAGGCCCTTCGATACGCCCTTTCCGGAAAGCGCCCCGACGAATGCCTGAACCTCCGGCCGTCCGACCGTCCTTTGTGGATCCCACCGCTTAGCCTGGTAGCAGATGGTTCCAAATCCGAGTCGGTCCTCACGGACGACGCCGTCTATCCCCTCGTCACCACTCTTTTTGGTGACGTCGGCACGGGAGTCCAGGCTCTCGCCGTAACCCATCGCCACGAGCAGCTTTCCGACCAGGTGCTCGAAGAAATACGGATCTTTTCCCATGATGATCGAAATGAGGTCGTCGGCGAGCGCGTCGCGAATCTCGCCGTAGGCAGACTCCATCGCCTCCTGAGGGGACTCCTGGTCCTCCAGCGTCGAAACGCCCTCGGGCTCTGAAGCGTTTTTTGCCTTGCTTGCGGCCTGATAGCCGTCTTTCCACTTCTTGAATGCCGTGCAGTTCTCATAGAGACCCTTGGCTGTAATGGGTCCGGGATAATCAGAGAGGTACGTCCTACCGGCATCGGTGATACGGTAGGTTCCCTTCTTCTCGCCGTATTCCAGAAGCTTAGCCTTCTCCAAATCGGTGATACCCCAGTACACGCGGTTGTAGAGTCTCGACTGGCCGCTCTTGAGACGCTCGGCCCGTTCGTCATCGGTCATGTCGAATTCGATCGCCACGGCATCCTGGAGGTCGGTGCCTGCCAGATATCCATCGACATGCGTCAGCGCTTCAAGGATGGGCCGCATGGTCTCATGCCATTTGGGCATCGTCATTGCTACTCACCGACCTTTTCGGCATAGAGATTGAACAGATGGGCAACGATCTTGTTTTCGTCGCCATTGAAGTCGACGCCATATGCCGACTCAACCGCCGCATCAAGCTCCGCATGCGCCTTCATAAGATCCGGAAAGAGGAATTCGTTGTCCGGATTGTACATGTCCGCAAGGGTCGCATCGGGGTGCTCTGCGCGGGCGTCTAGAACCTCCTGTGCGCAGGACTCGATATATCCGTGCTGTTCGGTCGAGGCATCAGGCCAGACGAAGTTGTTATAGACGATGGTGTTCGTATAACGATAATCACTCTTTAAACGGCCGGCGACCTGTCGCATCCAAGCGTTATGGAACTGGCTTTCTAGGATGCCGAATTCATAAAGACCGGCATTCGAAACCGAAAAAAGCATGTCTCCTGGGATCATCCCGTTGGTCACAAAGCCCATGGGAACGTACTTTCGGCGACCGGAAGAAACCTTGGGAACCGCGATATAACTCTTACCCTTGGGCGGACGCACCTCGTCGAAGAGCCATGGGGTTGCGGCTTTCTTCTGTGTTGTTGCCTTCTTTGATGCTAATCGAAATTCCCTTACGGCCTGGACGTGGCTGCGGACCAGCGGGAGCTTTGTCAGTACCGCCGGGTCGACGCCATCTAGCCAGATGCAGTAGCGCGGTATGCCGTTGATGTATTCGGCACCCATTGAAAATGGCTTGATATATGGGGCGGCATCTGGTTCGCGGCACAGCAGCTCGTCGCGTTCCTCCTGCGTGAGAAGAAGGTTTCCACCATCGGTCGGCTTACCACCCGCCATCATTGCAGGGACATCGCAAAGTGGCTTTGCCCTCCTTGAAACGAAAGCATCCGGTGCGGCTGCAAGATATGCGTTGATGCGTGTTACCTCACTCTTGCTGTCACTGCGATCGAATAAGTCTTTTTTAGTGCCATTAACCCGGGAGAAACCAACAATGACCACGTGCACATGAGCTTCGTCGGCGGCTTGGGAGTTCCATACGAAGGACTTGTGGGCGAAGTTAATATTGACCTTGTCTTCAAAAAGTGGTTTCCACAACGGTTCGACCTGCTGCCCCTGGCATATGGAGTTGGTTGATACGAACGCGCAGCGCGCCTGCGTCTCGCGCGTGTAGTCAGCCGCTTTGCGATACCAACAAGCCACGTAGTCGAGCACGCCGCCCGTTTTGCCAAATATGTCGGCGCGGTCGGCCTTTTGCTCCTCGTTGAGGTTCGAATACCCGATGAACGGCGGGTTTCCGAGGACATAGTCGACCTCGTCGGCCGGAACGACGTCGTTCCAATCGATGCGGAGGGCGTTGGCGTTGACGATGCCTTCATAGTCGGTAAGCGGCAGTTCCTGGTAGACACGTTGTGTCACCTTTGCCGTGTCGGCGTCTGCCTGCTTCTCGGCGATCCAGAGTGCCGTGCGGGCGACGCAGCAAGCGAAGTCCTCCAGCTCGATGCCGTGGAAGTTCCTCAGGCTCACGAGCACGTCGCGGTCTCCCGAGTCCTCGAAGCTGAACGATGCCTGATCGCCCTGAAGCTCGAAAAGTATGCGGTTCTCCAGCCGTCTCAGGCAGAGATAGCTTTCGGTGAGGAAGTTGCCGGAACCTGCGGCCGGGTCGAGGATGGAGATGCTGCCGATCTTCTTATGCAGGTCCTTGAGCGCACGGGTCCTCGCGCCGCCCGCGACGGGCTTGGCGCAGGCATCATCGAACTCGGCTTTGAGGCCGTCGAGAAAGAGCGGGTCTATGACCTTGTGGATGTTCTCGGGACTCGTGAAGTGCTGCCCGTTCGCGCGGCGGTGGTCGTGGGACAGCGCGCCCTCGAAGATGGAGCCGAAGACCGTGGGGCTCACGCCCGACCAATCAAACTCCTGGCACCCCTCGACGATGAGCGTATGGCGGAAGTTGTCGGACAGGGGCGGAATCTCCGTCTTCTCCCGGAAGAGGCCGCCGTTCATGTAGGGCAGTTTCTTCAGCCAGGACTCGGCGTACTTGTCGCGTTCCTCGTCCTTGGTGTCGAGCCAAACGAAAAGGTCCTTGAGGCCGCGCCTGAGATCGCCTGCCGAGAAGTGGGCGACGTAGTCGCGGAAAGCGTTGGGGGCCACGAGCCCCGAGTCCTCGCAGAACATGAGGAACATGAGACGCGTCATGAGCACAGAGAGCGCATGGTGATTCTCGGGCGTGTCGGGATCATCGAACGCCTCGGCGACCTGGTCATGGAGTTTCGACATGATCTTGCCGGCCTCGACGGAAACGGCGCGGGAGATCGTGGCTGGGGCCTCCGCCCCGCCCTTGAGGAACTGAATGGCCGCGAGGTTCTTGGGGAGCTCGGCGAGCGGCAACTTGAAAAGAGGCTCCCGGCATAGCGAGTCCCGCTCGCGGTCGAAGACCCAAAACTCGGCAAAATTGCAAGCGATGATGTAGCGCGGCTGTTGGGAGAGGGGCATGCCCTGAGCGTAGGCGTTGCCCTGCTTCGCGGGCGTCACCTTGCGGCTCTGGCGCGTCTCCTCCTTGGCGAGGTCGATTCCCAGCGACTTCTGTTCGACAAGGGCTTTGGCTGATGGTATGAAGACGTCGATATAGCCCTCATGCGTGCTCGCGTCGGTGGAGACGGGCTTTTCGAACTCGAGCCTCGAGACTGCATCCTCAACGCCCAGGACGTTCTGATAGAAGTCGATCCAGAACCGCTGGGTGTCCTGGTTCTCATTTCCCTTGTTCGCCCACCTGCTGGCGAATGACTCCGCGTCAGATTTTTTACCGGCCATCTGGCCTCCTTGTATCGAAATCCATCGCTTTCGATTGTAGGGGAGGGAAGTCCGGTGACTCACCTATATAGCTCAGTAATGAATAATTGTTGTGGGCGGATGGGGGCGAAAATATAAATTGCGCTTCAAAAGGTGCTTGTTGCCATTTTGGGTTTACTCATCTTGCCGGTCGGTCGTTGAACGTTCCATATCTTTGCGGATGAGGTCCTTGATGTACTGGTTGCGGTTCTCTTTGGCCTGGAAGTACGCCAGGACGTCGGCATCGGCCGGGAAGAACTTGACGTTGAAAGATTTGACGTTGGCCTTGCGGTACTTCTCGTTGGCTTTTGCCTGGGCCTCTGACATGACAGCTCTCCTCTAATCGAAGCTACTTCGTATAATTCTATTATTTGTGACGGCCCCGTACCTTGGACGCAAGATGTTCAAGGTACGGGGCCGTTAACTGATGAAGGTTACATGAAGATGGTTGGGGGTGAAAAAAACTTAGAAAAATATTTCACCCCTTTTTCACCCCTTTGCGGAGTGTCGCGGAGTCTAGAAAACAAAAAAGCTCAGAAGCAATTATGCTTCTGAGCTGCACTAATGCAATGGAGCCAGCGACCGGGCTCGAACCGGTGACCCCCGCTTTACGAGAGCGGTGCTCTACCAACTGAGCTACGCTGGCGGCCATGTGATGGCGCAACTGAGGCGTCAACGGCTGTCTATGATACGGGACATCGCAAATCCGCGCAAGTGTTCTGACGGCTTTTCTCACTTTAAATGCACTAATATTGGAGACGCGATGTCTTGCTCTTACGGGTCTCAAACAGAATGGGGCAGCGATGACTCAACCCAAGATTCTTCTCGCACGCATCGACGACCGTTTCATTTACGGACAAGACGTTGAGCTGTGGAACGAAGCCGTGGGTTCCAACCTTGTCCTAATCGTCAACGATGAGATCGCGGCAGATTCGCGCCAATGGGCACCCATGAGGGTGGCGGCGCCAGAAGGCGTTTGGACGCGGTTTTTCTCGGTGCAAAGGACCATCGACGTCATTCATACCGCAACGCCTCGCCAATTGATTCTGATCATGGTGGCCTCACCCTCCGATGCGCTCGCGCTGGTTAAGGGCGGTGTGCCGATCACCAAGATCAGCATTGGTCATATGCAGGCAGGGGAGGGCAAGCGTCCCGCAACGCCCGCAGTTGCCGTAGACGACACAGACGTCGCTGTTCTCAGAGAGCTGCAAAAGCTCGGCATAGAACTAGAAATCCGCTATCTCCCCAGTTCCGCCCCCGACCCCATCGGCAATCTGTTCAACTGATCCCTTGGGGACGGAGGAAAACGGATCATTTTGCCTTCGTAGGGGATCTGTGTGGCGCTGTCCGCCAAAACTATGCCGGTTTACTACGATGAATTGCTTATCGCCGAGCATGCCAAATTTGCAGAGAATAAAACCGCAGGTAGACGAGTTGCTAATTTTTTATAAACCAGCGCGTGGTCGGACATAGTGGGTTCATCGTAGTAATTCGGCATAGTTTTGTTATGTCACCAATTCGGTGGCATCGAAAAGAAGGATTTAGGCATGAAGCAGCGCCCGTCGGCGGTGGTGCCGGCGGGCGTTGCTGTGCGAGATGTCGCGTTGTGGGCCTAGTGCCTCATAAAGTGGTATTCGATCATATTGCTGTAGGGGTGACCCGGACCCACAATGCCCTGCGGGAACAGCGGCTGGTGCGGCGTGTCGGGGTACATCTCGGCCTCGAGGGCAAAGCCGGCGCCCCAGCCATAGTTGGCATCGTCCTTGGCGTGCTCGTCGCCCAGCCAGTTGCCGGTGTAGAGTTGCACGCCCGGGGCGGTGGTGTAGTAGTCCAGCTCACGACCGGTCCACATCTCCTCGACATGCATCGCGCGGCGCAGATTACGGCCGTACTGATAGCCATCGATGCACAGACAGTGATCGTAGCCACGGGCCTGCTTAATCTGCGGATCGTCGGCCTCCATGCCGGGAGCGACGGGACGCAGCTCGCGGAAGTCAAACGGCGTGCCCTCGACCGGAGCGATCTCGCCGGTGGGGATGTTCTGCTCGTTAATGGGCAGGTAATGGGTAGCGTTGGCGACAAAGAAGTGCTCGCAGTCCATGCCGGCGTTATGGCCGGCAAGGTTAAAGTACGTGTGGTTGGTCATGGACACGTAGGTGGCGCGGTCGCTCTCGCAGCCATACTCGACACGAAAGACGCCGGTGCGCGTCACGGTAAACACGGCCGTAAAGGTGCGGTTGCCGGGTAGGCCCAGCTCGCCATCCTCAAGCGAGGTGGTCATGCGCACGGCATTGTGGACCTCGTCGAGCTCAACATCCCATACGCGCTTGTGCAGGCCGTGCTCAAGATCGCTGTGCAGGTTGTTGACGCCTTCGTTGGCCGGCAAATGCCAGTCCGTGCCGTCGATGGTGATTGTGGCGCCCGCGGTGCGGTTTGCCACGGGGCCGATGGTCGCGCCAAAGCAGGCGGGGTTGTCAAAGTAATCCTCGAGCTTATCGAAGCCCAGCACCACATCGCGCACGTTGCCGGGAATGTCGGGCACATCGATACCCAGCACGGTGGCGCCATAGTCCATAATGCGAACGCAGATCTCGGGCCCGTTGAGGGTGTAACGATGAACGGGGGTACCGCACGGCGCGGTGCCGAAAAGCTCGGAAGTGATCATTTGGTTCCTAACATCGAGGTATTTCCGACAAACTGTAGCGCGAACAGGCGAGATTATCACTACACCCCACTAAAGTAGGGGGTATTTTTCTCAAAAAAGTGATGATTGGAGCTGTGCGGGCGTTCATTTTTGACGCGCACGAGTCTGATACAATTTGTTCGTTACTGTTTGAATGATATGTGCGCAAAGAACGGCGAGGATTCATCGTGATTAAGGCAGAGCGACAGGATAGGGTTCGTCAGCTGCTCGAAGAGCAGGGCACGGTCTCGGTTAAGGAGATCTCAGATGCGTTAGGCGTCTCGGACATGACGATCCGCCGCGACCTTGAGGAACTTGCGAGCCTGGGCGAGATTGAGCGCGTGCACGGCGGAGCCCGCAGTGCACAGGGCCGTCCCCACGCTATGCTACGCCATGAGTATTCGCACAGCGAAAAGCGCACCAAGCATGCCGAGGAAAAGCTGCAGATCGCGCGCCGCGCCGTGGAGCTTATCGAGGAGGGCTCGACCATCTTTTTGGGTACGGGCACTACGGTTGAGCAGATGGCCTCGATGCTGCCGGCGTGCCGCCTGCGCATTGTGACCAATTCGCTTTCGGTGTTTAACCTGCTCGAGGCGCGCGAAGACTGCGACCTGTGTCTCGTGGGCGGTATGTACCGTCGCCGCACCGCCGCTTTTGTGGGACCAACGGCCGAGGATACCCTGCGTGCGCTGGGCATCGATGCGGCGTTTATCGGCGCCAACGGCATTCTGGATGGCGACGTGTCTACGTCCAACATGGACGAGGGCCGTATCCAGCAGCTCGCCTTTAGCAAGGCCGACTCGCGCTATCTGATCGCCGACTCCAGCAAGATCGGCAAGCGCGACTTCTACACCTTCTGTCGTCTGGATAATTTGGACGCCGTGGTGTGCGAGCCGAGTATCGCCGCCGAGGATCGCGCCGCCATCGAGGAACACACGCAGGTCATCTGCTAGCTTAGGTATTACAGATCTAGATATTTCGAACCGGGTGCCCCCGTTCATCTCAATCTGTAACAATTGGGGCCGAAAATCCCTGCTAGATGTTACAAATCGAGACAAACGGCCTGCTCGGGTCGAGCCAAAACAAAAAAGCCGCATGCGAACCCGTGGAGGGATTCGCATGCGGCCGACAGGGGGTATGCGGCTTGAATTAGGCCATGAGCAGGCCGGTCTCCGCGACGTTCTTGTACCAGTACGCGCTCGCCTTGGGATAGCGCTTCTGGGTCTCGAAGTCGATGTAGAACAGGCCGTAGCGCTTGTTGTAGCCGTTGGTCCAGGAGAACTGGTCCTGCAGCGACCACACAAAGTAACCGTCGACGTTTACGCCGCCGTCGATTGCCTTGAGGATCCATGCGAGATGCTGGCGCATGTAGTCGATGCGAGGGGCGTCGTCGATAAAGCCGTCCTCGAAGTCGTCCTTATAGCCCATGCCGTTCTCGGTGATGTAGATCTTCTTGTAGTTGGGGTAATCGTTCTTAATGCGGAGCAGCAGGTCGTAGAGGCCCTCGGGATAGATGATCCAGTCCCAATCGGTGGTGGGTACGCCTTCGCGCACGCATGACTCGCCCACGCCCTTGAGGAACCAGCGCGAGGAGCCCTTGTCGCCAGTGCCATTGTGGTTGATGTCGTTTTCGCCCTCGGCGGCACGCAGGAACTGGCACTTGTAGGTGTTGACGCCCAGGCAATCGTTGTAGGGGAGCGCGGCGGTCAGCGCGGCGATGTCCTCGTCGCGGACGTCGAGCTCGCCGCCGGCGATATGGGCCAGCTTGGTCGCGGCCTCCATGGTGTCGGCTGCATAGTGGCCGCGGAAGGTGGCGTCGAGTACCCAGCGGTTGTTGATGACGTCGGCCATACGAGCCGCCTCGCAGTCGGCAGCGCTGTTGGGATCGAGGGGATACTTGGGCTCCAGGTTCTGGACAATGCCGATCTCGCCCTCAAAGCCGCCCTCATGGAAGGCGACGACAGCCTTGGCGTGGGCCACCATCATGTTGTGCATGAGCTGGAAGGCCTTGTCCAGGCGGTACTTCTCGCCGTGCGGCCAGTTGCCGACGATAAAGCTGCCCTCGGCGGTTGCGGGAATCTCGTTAAAGGTAAACCAGTGCTTGACCTCGGTGAACTCGGCAAAGCAGAACTTGGCGTACTCGACGAAGGCGTCGATGGTCGTGCGCGTCAGGAAACCCTCGCCGCCGTTCTGGTAAAAGGCCTCGGGCGTATCGAAGTGATCGAGCGTGACATAGGGGATAACGCCAGCTTTGTTGCAGGTGGCGAAAAGCTCGTGATAGAAAGCGACACCCTCGGGGTTAATCTCGCCGGTGCCACTGGGGAAGATGCGGCTCCAAGCGATGGAGACGCGAATGCCGTTAATGCCGAAGCGCTGGCACAAGTCGATATCGACCGGATATTTGTTGTAGAAGTCGCTTGCGGGGTCGGGGGAGAAGCGACCCTGAGCAGCCAGGAAATCGTCCCAGGGCACTTTGCCCTTGCCGTGCGTGCGGGTCTCACCCTCAACCTGGTAAGCGGCGGTGGCGCCGCCAAACACAAAGCCGTCGGGGAACTGCATGGGGTTGGTCATGAGTCATCCTTTCTGTGGGATACGAATAGGGAGAGGTGCCCGAACTGGGGATCCGGGCACCAACAGAGGGAGGAACTAGTCGAGGTTCTCGCGGAGCCACTTGATGGCGCCAGCGGGGTCGCGAGTAAGGTCGATATATTCCTTACCGCGCGGGGCGAGCAGCTTAATGCCCAGACGATCGGTGTCGGCCTTCATGTCGTTGTAGTAGCTACGGACCTGCGGGGCAAGCACGATAACGTCGTACTGATCCATGATGGCAGTGTGCTGGCCATAGGCGCCTGCGGAGGAAGCGATGTTCTCTCCGGTCTGCGCGGCACCTTCCTTGATGGCGTTGGCAAGCATGGCAGAGGTGCCGGCGCCGGCGCACAGGACGAGGACCTTCAGACCGTCGACATCCTTCTTAGCGGATGCATCGGCAGCGGGCTCGGGCTGATCGGCGACAGGCTTGCTGTCAGCGGCAGCGGCGGTCGGCTCGACGGCAGCGGTGGCCTGCTCGACAGCGGGCGCAGAGGTGCTGGCGGCGATGGTGGCAGCACCATCGGACTCGAGACCCAGCTCGGCGGCGCGCTCGGCTTCCTGGTCGCAGAGCAGCTTATCGTATGCCTTCAAGAACGGCAGGTAGATGATGGCGTCCAGCAAGATGATGATCGCGACAAATACCAGGGCGATAAGCTGGAAGTTCGTGGTGATGAAGATGCCGATGGGGGCAGGGGTAGCCCAAGGCACCACGAAGGAGAAGCCGTTCATGCCCACGTTGTCGATAAAGAACTTGGCAACACTTACGTTGACGCAGCCGGCGGCAACAAAGGGGATGAGCATGTAGGGGTTGAGGATCATGGGCGCGCCAAAGAGCAGCGGTTCGTTGACGGCGAAGGCAACAGGAACAATCGAGGCCTTACCGACGGCTTTGAGCTGCTTGGACTTCATAAAGAGAATCAGCAGAAGCGGAACGATGAACGTGGCGCCGGTGCCGCCGAACTCACCCACGAGCGACATGTTAAAGGTGAGGGAGTGGGCGGGGTGGCCACCGGCCAGCAGAACCTGCAGGTTCTCGGCCTGGTTGGCAAGACGGATGGGGTCGATGCCCGGCTGGACAATCGAAGGGCCGTGGACACCGATGAACCAGAAGAACGCGGTGGCTGCCTGAATAAGGATGAGTCCGGGGTAGGTCTCTGCCGCAGTGAAGAGCGGGGAGAGCAGTTTGATAAGCAGCTCGGAGAACGGAACGCCCATGAGGTTGCGCACAACCACATCGATGATGCCGCAAATGATGACAGCGCCACCGAAGGGGATGATGTCGCGGAAGTTCTGTGCGATGGCGCCCGGAACCTCCTTGGGCAGCTTAATGGTCAGATCGCGCGAGACGCAGAACTTATAGACCCACACGGTAATGAACGCGGCGATATAGGCCGAGAACAGACCGCGCGTACCCATGCTGGTGCAATCGAAGACCGAAAGCTCGGAGCCGTTGAACTTGGTGGTGAACTGCGTAACAGCGAGCAGCAGCATGCTGCACTGGGCGGCAACCATGGTGGAGCCGTCGTTGAGCACCTTGCCGGCGGGCATGCGACGGTTCATGGAAGCCGTAAAGTTCTTGGCGGTGGTGCCGGCAACCATGATGCCCATGACGCCCATGGTGAAGTTGTACAGCTTGTTGCACCAGTCGATGAGCGGCTGGGGCAACGTGATTCCAACTACGCCGGGAAGGGTGGCGATTAGCAGAAAGATCGAAGAGGTAAGGACGATGGGCATGCACCCAAGGAATCCGTCTTTGATGGCCTGGAGGTAGATGTTTCTCGAGATCTTCTCGAAGAACGGTTGATGCTTTTCGAGCATCTTTACGATGGCGTCCATAGAGCTCCTTTGCTACTTGATGCGCGATGCATGTGGATGGAACTGGTCGTCGATGGATGGTCAGGACTGCCCGGAAACCTTCCTGCTTAAGGAAGGCATTGCGAAATGACAACGTTGTCATTTCGTTAATGACAACGTAAGACATTTTTGGAAGAGCAACAAGGATATACGGGTGAGCGGTCGATATTGTCCGGTAAACGGTTGATTTGTCAGTCGGGCAGGTAGTGTATGCTAGAACGCAAAAAGCAAGCGATGCAAAACCGACTGGAGAAGTAGTGGCAACGATGGACAAGAAAAATGTCTCAATGAACGATGTGGCGATTGCTGCGGGTGTTTCTCTCAAGACGGTTTCGCGTGTGATCAACGAGCCCGATAGCGTGCGAGAGTCGACACGCGATAAGGTTCATTCCGCAATGGAGGCGCTCGGGTTTCGAACCAACTTTGCCGCGCGTTCGCTCAAGTTGGGCCGTTACGGGTGCATTGGCGTGGTGCTGTTCCACTTGTCGGGCGGTGCCGTGGACATGATTGACGGTATCGCAGATGCCGCCGAAGAACGCGGCTTTGCGCTCACGATGATCAAAAAGCGGGCGGGGGAGAAGATGACCCTTGCCGAAGCGGCGCGTAGGATGTCGCAGCTGCCTGTTGATGGCATGATCTTCAACCTGCGTCAGATGGTCGATGACTTTGATACTTTTGAGGCACCGAAAGACCTCAAGACGGTGATTATCACACCGATGGAACATCCTACCTGCTCCACCGTCAGTGACGACCAAGAGGGCGGCGCGCGCATGGCGTGCGAGTACTTCTTGAACCACGGGCATAAAAACGTGTACTTCGTCTCTGGTAAGAAAGAGTCGTTGTCGAGCCAGTGCCGTATGAAAGGTTGGCGTGCGGCACTCGAGGCGCGTGGCATTGAGCCGCCCGAGCCTCTGCAAGGCGATTGGAATGCGGATAGTGGCTATGCCGCGGGCCTTGTGCTTGCCGATAAGCCCGATTGCACGGCGGTCCTCGCTGCTAACGACTGCATGGCAAACGGCGTGATGATGGCTCTACGTGACAAAGGGCTCAGTGTGCCCAATGATGTGTCCGTGATCGGCTTCGACGATGAGCTCTATAAGACGATTCCCAACTCGATTCTGACGTCGGTGAAGTTTCGCCACCGCGAGCTGGGCGTCCGTGCGCTCAACGAGGTCGTCGCGGGTCTGGAAGCTCCGAGCTCCAGAAGCCGTACGCTCGTCTCGGGCGTGTTGGTCGAGCGTTCCAGCGTAAAGGACTTGCGGGCGTAGACGTGCTCGGCCTATTCCGTTTGTCTCGATCTGTAACAACTAGACGGTCAAAAGTGGTCTACATGTTACAGATTGAGATTTTCGGCTTGGCCTGTGCGTTCATTTCGATCTGTAACAGCTAGGACCGAAAAACTCGGCTAGATGTTACAGATTGAGATGAACAGGAGGACGGGTGCGGTCTAAACAAAATGGCCCGCGCATCACGCATCGATGCACGGGCCATTTTTTTTCTGCGAGCGGCAGGTGGCGTCAGCGTCTTATGCCTCGAGGTTTTCCTCGATCCAGGCGACGGCACCCTTGGGGTCCTTAGTGAGGTCGATGTACTGTTTGCCCTTGGGCGACAGCAGCGTGATGCCCAGGCGGTCGGTGTCGGCCTTCATCTCGTTGTAATAGGTGCGAACCTGCGGAGCCAGGACGATGACGTTGTACTGGTCCATGATGGCGTAGTGGCTGCCGTAGGCACCGGCGTTGGCGGTAATGTCGATGCCCAGCTCGTCGGCGCCTTCCTTAAGCGCGTTGGCGAGCAGTGCAGAGGTGCCGGCGCCAGCGCACAGAACCAGAACCCTCAGATCCTTGCCCTTAAGGGCGGACGGAGCTGCGGAGGCCTCAGTGGCAGAAGCGGTCTCGACAACAGGAGCCTCAACGGCGGGGGCGGCAGCGGTCTTGACGGCCTTGGTCTCCTCGGCCTCTTCTTCGGCCAGGGTCTCGGCCTCCTGCTTGCACAGGACGTTGTCGTAGGCCTTGCAGAACGGGTAGTAGATTAAGAAGTCAACGACCAGCAGGACGACAACCAGGACCAGAGAGATCGGCTGGAAGTTGGTGTCGATGAAGGTGCCGATCGGTCCGGGGAGTGCCCACGGCATGGCATAGATAAAGCCGTTCATGCCCAAAAAGTCGATGAAGAACTTACCAATGAGGACGTTGGCCACGGGGGCAAACAGGAACGGGATCAGGAAGTACGGGTTGAGGATGATGGGCGCGGCGAACAGCAGCGGTTCGTTGACGGCGAACATCACGGGTACGACAGAGGCTTTGCCGACGGCCTTGAGCTGCTTGGAGCGCATAAAGAGCAGGAAGATGATCGGGACAATGAACGTGGCGCCGGTGCCGCCGAGTTCGCCGATGTAGTTACCGAAGTTCTCGGTCAGGGCGAGGGCGGGGTGACCGCCGGCCTGCAGCGTGGCGAGGTTGGTGGTGATGTTGCCAAACAGCGCGGCGTTGAGGGCAGGCTTAACGACCGAGGGGCCGTGGATGCCCATGAACCAGAACAGCGGGATCATGAACCAGATGAGGGCGAGGCCGGCGTAGGAATCGGCAGCGGCGAACAGCGGGCTCACCAGCGTGGAGATGACGTTGGCAAACGGGACGGCCAAGCAGGTGCGGCAGATAACGTCGATGACGGCGACAAACAGGATGGAGAAGCTGAAGGCGAAGATGTCGCGGAAGTTCTGGGCGATGGCGCCGGGGACTTCTTTGGGCAGCTTGATGGTGATGTCTCGCTTAATGCAGAAGGCATAGATGTTGACCGTGGCAAATGCGGCGACAAAGGAGCTCAGTAGGCCCTTGGTGCCCATGTTGTCGGTAAAGAACACCGAGACATCGGCACCGTCGATCTTGGCACTCGTCTGGGTAACGGCCAAGATGAGCATAGCGCACATGGCGGCGACCATGGTGCTCGTGGCGTTGATGGCCTTGCCGGCAGGCATGCGGCGGTTCTTGGAGCCGGTCAGCGCGCTTGCGGTGGTGCCGGCGACCATGATGCCCACGACGCCCATCGTGAAGTTGTAAACCTTGTTGCAGAAGTTCACGACGTCGACGTTCCACCAGTCGGGCAGCGTAAAGCCGCCGACCGTGGCGACAACGCCCGGCAGGGTCGAAATAAGCAGGAAGACAGAAGAAGACAGGATGATGGGCATTGCTGCCAAAAAGCCGTCTTTAATGGCCTGAAGGTAGATGTTCTTAGAGACCTTGTCGAAGTACGGCTGACCTTTCTCCAAGAACTTAACGATCGATTCCATAGTTCACGCTCCTCTTTGCATGAAATCTTAATGGCATGGACGTTGAAAACCTATATGGTCTCCCGCTTGCTAAAAGCCCGGGTGCAGGCGGGGTCGGTCCCAGGGGGAGAGAGGGGAGCGGCTGGGTTTGTATCGCATAGGGCCGCTCCCTTCTCGGGGGAAAGCGAGGCGATGCGCTACTGCGCGTCCGCCATAGTGTCGGCGAGCTCCTTGTACCAGAGTGCCGACTGCTTGATGTAGCGTTTTTGCGTGTCGAAGTCGATGTAGAACAGGCCGTAGCGCTTGTTATAGCCATTGGCCCACGAGAACTGGTCCTGCAGGCTCCAGATAAAGTAGCCCTGGACGTCGACGCCCTCGGCGCGCGCCTGGAGCACCTTCTCCATGTGCTGGTCGACAAAGTCGATGCGCTCGGGATCGGCGACGATGCCGTTTGCGTCGGGCTCGGGGTCCTTGTGGCCCAGGCCGTTTTCGGTGATATAGATGACGGGGAGGTTGGGATAGGTGGCGCTGATGTGCTTGAGCGTGTCGTAGAGGCCTTGCGGGTAGATGAGCCAATCCCAGTCGGTGGTGGGGATACCCGGCATATCGACCTGCTGCCCGACGCCCTTAAACTTAAAGCACGAGGTGCCCTTGTCTCCGGTGCCGTTAAAGCTGTTGGTGGACTCGCCATCGTAGGCGGCGATAAACGCCGACTGATAGTAGTTGAGGCCGAACATATCGTTGCGGGGCGCCGCCTTGGCGAGCTCCTCCATGTCGCTGTCCTCAACCGTAAGCGTGGCGTTGTTGGCACGCAGAATCTCGTTGATGAGTGAGAGGGTGCGCGCGGAGTAGTGGCCCAGGAAGGCGCCGTCCATGATGAAGTCGGTGTAGAAGGCGTTGTACAGGTCGGCGGCGTGCTGGTCGGCGGGCGAGTCGGTGGCAGGATATGCCGGCGTCAGGACGTTGACCATGCCAATGCGGCCGCCCAGGTGCTCGGTCTCGTCAAGATCCTTATACAGGTTGACGGCGCGGGCGTGGGCAACGAGCTCGTTGTGCTGGCTCTGGATGCCGCTCGTCACATCAAAGTGATGGTTGGGCGGGAAGTTGCCTTGGATGTATTGGGAGTGCGAGAGGCTGATGAGCTCGTTGATGGTGAACCAATTCTTGACCTCGCGGAACTCGCGGAAGCAGAACTCGGCATAGCGCACATAGGCGTCGACGGTCTTGCGGTTGAGCCAGTCGCCCTGGTTGAACAGGGCGGCGGGGGAGTCAAAGTGATGCAGGGACACATAGGGCTCGACGCCATGCTTTTTGCAGCAGGCGAACAGCTCGTGGTAGTGCTTAACGCCCTCGGCGAGGGGTTCGGCATCGTCGCCGTTGGGGAAGATGCGGGTCCAGGCGATGGACACACGAATGGCGTTGAGTCCATGCTCGGCAGAAAGGCGGATATCCTCCTCGTAGCGGTTGTAGAAATCACTGGCCGGGTCGGGCAAAAAGCGACCCTGGGCGACAAGGTAATCGTCCCACATGGTCTTACCCTTGCCTGCCACCTTCGTGGAACCTTCCGTTTGGTACGCGGCGGTTGCGGCGCCCCAAACAAAGCCCTTCGGCAGCTGCTGTACGCGGTTTAGCAAAGACATATGCATACACCCTCTCGTCTCGCTGTTCGATATTGTGCGTTTGCGCTCAGGAGGCTCCCTGGTTAGCGTTCAGCGGTGAAAAAGCCCGATAAACACTATCTTAAAATGATTAGAACCAAAATGAGCACGTGAATATTTGACAATGAGCACGTTAACATCCGGCTGGGATGTATAGAAACAAAACAACTTCAAACAGCCGCGAACGGTTGTATTTGTTCGGTAAGCGGTTTTGATTGACAGAAGTTTTCATGTTGTGGTATATGGCTCGGGTATCATGAGCACGTTATCAATGTATGTACGATGCGCCATGGGCGCGGGGAATAGTTGGGAAGCAGGTTAGCGTGGAAGGCATGGCTCAGCAGACAAGGAATGGTCATTCGGCGAGCGCGGCAGAGGTTGCGGCGCTCGCTGGCGTGAGCCGCCAGACTGTGTCTCGCGTGGTCAACGGTATGCCCAACGTGACGGAAAAGACGCGCAAGCGTGTGCTGGCCGCCATGGAAGAGCTGGGCTTTCGTCCCAATTTTGCTGGAGCGGCGTTGCGCGGCGGGTCGTATCGTTCTATTGGCCTGTGCATGTACAACATCACACGTGTCGGTAACCTGGCGACGCTCGAGGGTATCATGCAAGCGGCGCGCGAGCACGATTTTGCCGTCACTATGATCGAGATGGGCGGCGACAAGCCCTATACACTTGCCGATGCCTCGCGCCGCATGGTCGAGCGACCCGTCGACGGCATGATTCTCAACATGAACCGCATGGCTCCCGATTTTGAGGAGTTTGTTCCCCAGCCGGGAGTGCGAACGGTCATCCTGTCCATGTATGCGCATCCGCGCTGCACGACGATCGACTCCGACCAGTATGGTTCGTGCGAGCTGTTGACCAATTATCTGCTGGAACATGGTCACTCGAATATGCGGTTTGTGGCGGGTCCGGAAAACTCGATTTCCTCGCGTTTTCGTGAGGCCGGTTGGCGCGATACGCTGGGTCGTGCTCATGTCGATGCCGCTCCGATGCTGCGTGGCGATTGGAGTGCGGACAGTGGGTACGCCATGGGCGAGCGGATTGCGGCCGAGGTGCTTGCCGGCGGGTCGCAGGCGCCGACTGCCGTGCTTGCGGCAAATGACCAGATGGCGCTGGGCGTTATCGCCGCGCTCGAGAACGCGGGCCTGTCCGTGCCCGACGACGTGAGCGTGGTTGGTATCGACGACGCACTCGAGGGACTTGTTCCTCACAATCGGCTGACGACGCTGCGATTTGATTTGCGCGGTGTCGGTAAGCTTGCGTTTGAGGCGGCGATTGGAGAGAGCTCGTCTATCGAGGCGATTCATGTGCCGAGTACGCTGGTCGAACGCTCGACTGTTAGGGACATACGGGGTTAGGTCCTACTCCGTTTGTCTCGATTTGTAACAGGTAGACGGTCAAAAGCGGGCTACGTGTTACAGATTTAGATTCTTCGGAAAGAGCAATCCTGTTCGTCTCAATCTGTAACAGCTAGGACCAAAAAACTCGGCTAGATGTTACAGATCGAGACAAACGGCTCCCGACCAGCCAAAAAACAAAAAGACCGGGGGCGGCGCGCCGTGTGACGTGCCGCCCCCGGCTGAGAAATGGGGACAGGTTGTGTGAGCGGGCAACCCCGCCAGCCACTAGTCCAGACGACGGGTCTGCGCCACGTGCTTGTACCAGTAGGCGCTTGCCTTGGGCGTGCGCTTCTGGGTTTCAAAGTCAACGTAAAAGAAGCCGTAACGCTTGTTGTAGCCATTGGTCCAGGAGAATTGATCCTGCAGGCTCCACAGGAAGTAGCCGCCCACGTTGACGCCCACCTCCATGGCCTTGAGCAGCCAACGCAGGTGCTGCTCGATGTAGTCGATGCGCGGCTGGTCGTCCACAAAACCGTTCTTGTAGGGGTCCTTGTAGCCCATGCCGTTCTCGGTGATGAAGATCTGCTTGTAGTTGGGGTAGCGCTGCTTAATGTAGACGAGCAGATCGAACAGACCCTCGGGATAGATGATCCAGTCCCAGTCGGTGGTGGGGATGCCGGGCTTGTTCACATGCTCGCCAATGCCCTTGACGCGCCAGCGACCGGTGCCCTTCTCGCCCGTACCGTTGTGGTGCAGGTCGTTCTCGCCATCGTAAGCCTTCAAAAAACGGCACTGATAGTTGTTAACGCCCAGGTAGTCGTTGTGGAGCGCTGCCTCGCGCATAATCTCGAGGTCCTCGTCCAAGATCTCGATGGTGCCGCCGGAGACTGCAGCCAGGCGGTTGGCGCACTCGAGGGTGTCGGGGGCATAGTCGCCGCGGAAGGTGGCGTCGAGCAAAAACTGGTTCTGCAGCACGTGCTCGTTGTTGGCGGCCTTGATGTCGGCGGGGTCGTTCTCGTTGAGCGGGTACTTAAACTCCAGCGACTGAATGACGCCGATCTTGCCCTTAAAGCCGCCGTTGTGGAAGGCCAGCACAGCCTTGGCGTGGGCGAGCATCATGTTGTGCTCGCACTGGAAGGCCTCGGCCAGATGAGCTTTGACGCCACCGGGGAAGGTGCCCTCGATGTAGGTGTTGGAGGCGTCGGCCCAGATCTCGTTAAAGGTGAACCAGTAGGTCACCTGGTCGGCGTACTCCTTAAAGCAGAAGGTGGCAAAGTCCACAAAGGCGTCGATGGTCTCGCGGTTGAGGAAGTCGCCCTTCTCAAAGAGGGGAAGCGGCGTGTCAAAGTGATGCAGCGTGACGAACGGCTCAACGTGGTGCTTGTGGCACTCGGCGAAGAGATCGTGGTAGAACTGGACGCCCTCGGGGTTGATTTCGCCGGTGCCGTTGGGGAAGATGCGGCTCCAGGCGATGGAGAGGCGAATGCCGTTGATGCCGAACTCCTCGCACAGCTCCAGGTCGACAGGGTACTGGTTGTAGAAGTCCGAAGCGGGATCGGGGGAGAAGCGCCCCTGGGCCTCCAGAAAGTCGTCCCAGGCAACCTTGCCCTTACCGTGAGTGCGGGTCTCGCCCTCTACCTGGTAGGCAGCGGTGGCGCCGCCAAAGACAAAGTCCTCGGGAAACTGCGCGGGCGGGTTGGTGACGCTAGCAGGATTAACGGACATGATGATCCAATCGTCTAAATCGAAGGGCCAGCCGGTCTTGGATGGTCGGCTGGCCCTGGGCGTTACTTACTTCGAAAGTTGCTCACTCACGAAGGCGAGAGACTTGTCGCCGTTCTGGGAGAGCTCGATGTACTGCTTGCCACGGCAGGCGACGCACTTGTTGCCCACGCGCTCACAGTCCTTCTGCAGGTCGGCCAGGTAGCTTGCGGCCTGCGGGGCCAGGACGACCAGGTCAAAGTCGGGGAGCATGTCCACGTGGTTGCCATAGGCCTCGGCAGCGGTCTCGAGGTTAATGCCGCGCTCCTTGGCGGCCTTGGCCAGCGCGTTGGCGAGCAGGCCCGAGGTTCCGCCGCCCTGGCAGAGCACGAGCACGCGCTTGCCGTTGAGGTCGCTGGCGGTCGTTGTCTCGGCAGCGGGTGCTGCGGAAGCGGCGGGGGAGTCGGCCTTCACGGCCTCGGCAGCAGCGCCGGCGGCAACGCTCTTGGCGTCAGCCTTGCCCTGGAAGGCATCGTTGAGCTTGGCGGCCTTCTCGGCGTTCTTGGCGGCGAGCTCCTCCTGGGAGATCTCGGCCTCCTCGGCGCACTTCTGGGCGTCATAGGCACGGAAGAACGGGTAGTACAGAACGAAGTCGACGACCAGGATAAGGGCGAGCATCACAAAAGCGAGCGGCTGGAAGCCCAGGCCCATGATGGTGCCGATGGGGCCGGGGACGGTCCAAGGCAGGGTGTACATAAAGCCGTTCATGCCCAAGAAGTCGATAAAGATCTTGAGGATCCAGATGTTGGCGATCGGGGCAAAGACAAACGGGACAAAGAAGACGGGGTTGAGCACGATGGGCGCGGCGAACAGCAGCGGCTCGTTGACGGCAAAGCAGACGGGGACGATGGCGGCCTTACCGACGGCGCGCATCTCCTGAGACTTGGCCAGGAAGCAGAACATAAAGACCAGGACGAGCGTGGCGCCGGTGCCGCCCATGCAGACGACGAAGTACTGGGCACCCTGGGTCAGGACAGCGGAAGCGTGCTGGCCGGCCTGGAACGCAGCCAGGTTGTCGGTCATGTTGGCAACGAGGGCGGCGGCGATGGCGGGCTCGACGATCGAGGGGCCGTGGACGCCCACGAACCAGAAGAGGCTCATAGCGCCGTAGATCACAGCGAGGCCGATGTAGCCGTCGGCAGCGGTGAACAGGGGCTGGAACACCTGGATGACGCCCTGGGCAAAGCAGAAGCCAAAAGCAGCGCGGAAGGCGATGTCAAAGACCCAAAAGACGGTGATGCAGACGGAGAAGGGGATGATGTCCTTAAAGGTCTGCGAGATGTTGGGCGGAACCTGCTCGGGCATCTTGACGGTGATGTTGCGCTTAATGAAGAACTTGTAGATGATGCCGGTCACAAACGCAGCGATAAAGGCGGTCAGCAGGCCTTTGGAACCAAGGTAGGTGGTGTTGAAGCCGCTGGCAGCGTCCGTGGCGATCGTGTCGCTCGAAAGGAGCAAGAAGCCGATGATGGCCGCGCACATGCACGAGATGAAGTTGATCTGGTTGTTCTTGGGCAGATCGCGGTTCTGAGCGTCGGCGAAGTGCTTGGCCGTGGTGGCGGCACAGGCGATGGCCAGGATGCCCATGGAGTAGTTGTAGCACTTCCATAGGGCGTTGTTGATGTCATCGGGCCAGTAGAAACCCCAGATATTGGGAACCGAGGCTACCAGGCAGAAGATGGACGAGAAGATGATGATGGGGATGACGGAGATAAAACCGTCGCGGATCGCCTTGAGGTACTTGTTGCGGGCGATCGCGTTGAAAAAGGGCTGGCCCTTTTCGATGATGGCGATGAGTTGCTCCATGCAATGCTCCTAAGAGTCGGTGGGTTAGCAACGATGGTAGCTTTTGGCGTCCGGTTGCCAAAATGTTGACGTTGCCATTTTGCGACACAAAAAAAAGACGCGAACCGGTGATTCCTGTGCCTGCGAACCGTCGATTCCTTACGCGTAAACGTTTGAGCCGCCCGGTGGCTCTGTGTTTGCACAATGGCAACGTTAACATTTGGTAGACAAAAGCCGTTCGGGGAAGCAAAAATGTCGGTGAACGGTAGGTTTTGGGTGGTGAGCGTATGGTGGGGGAGGCGTTGGATATACTTGAAGACGTTTCATTTGACTGCGCAAGGTGCCACCAATGGCATCGTTGACATAGAAAGATCGACCTATGGCCGCTGTTAAAAAATCGGTATCCGTCAAAGACGTAGCGCGCCTCGCGGGCGTCTCGGAGCAGACAGTCTCGCGTACGGTGCACGATTCGCCCAGCGTGCGCCCCGAGACCAAGGAACGCGTGCGTGCCGCCATGCGCGAGCTGGGGTATCGCCCCAATTTTGCCGGTCGATCGTTGCGCCGTGGCAAGTTTAAGACCGTCGGCGTCGCCATGTTCAACATTACCGGCACCGGCAATCTCGACCGTATGGAGGGCTTTGCCGCAGCGGCCGACAAACATGGCTATGCCATCACCCTCACTAAAGTAGACGGGCATCCGTATACCCTCGAGAGCGCATCGTCGCGCATGAGCGCACTGCCGGTGGATGGCATGGTTGTGATTATGAACCGCATGCCGGCGGACTTTGGAACCTTCGAGCCGCTGCCCGGCATGCAGACGGTGCTCGTTACGATGTTGGAGCACCCGCTCTGTTCAACGGTCGATAACGACCAGTTCGATTGTTCGCGCCAGGTGGTCGAGTATTTGCTGGGGCAGGGACACAAGACTGTGCACTTTATCTCGTGTCCCGAGCGCTCGCTTTCGGGCATGCGGCGCGAGGAAGGCTGGCGTGAGACATTGCGTGCGCATGGCATTGAGCCCCCGCAGCTCGTGCGTGGCGACTGGACGGCGCAGAGTGGATATGCTGCCGGCCAGGCGCTTGCGGATGATCCGACCTGCACGGCCATTTATGCCTCCAACGATGCCATGGCATATGGCTGCATCCGTGGGCTCGAGTCGCGCGGGAAGTGCGTGCCCCAGGACGTGAGCGTGGTGGGTGTTGATGACAGCCTGGGCGATATCGTGCCCGATTGTCGCTTGACCACGGTGCGCTTTGACAACAAGCGCGTCGGCATGTGGGCGGTTGACAAGATTGCCGGCGCCGAGGGCGTTGAACCCGGTGTGGAGCACATGCTGTTTCCGGGCGTGCTCGTCGAGGGCGATACGGTGCGCGATGTACGCTAGGGCGCGGGTCTGTTTGGGTTTCCGCTAATTGTGTTCGATATTGTTTAAATTGGTTTAAAAACCGTTCAGGGTCGAAAAGTGACCGTTCATAGCTCGAAATTACGTTTTGCGCTGTTCTTTTTTGTTTGAATGTTATTGTTTCTGTCATACACAACGCAGCGCGTATGCCCGGACGCGATGCTCTCCATTGGTTCATATGTGAAAGGAACGCAACATGGCAACCAAAGAAGAAATCTCGATGGTTGGATTCGAGATCGTCGCATACGCAGGTGACGCCCAGACCGATCTGCTTGCAGCGCTCGATGCTGCTCGCGAGGGTGACTTTGAGAAGGCCGAGCAGCTGCACAAGGATGCCAGCGATGCGCTCATCGGTGCCCACGACACGCAGACCAAGCTGCTTTCGCAGGAGGCCGGCGGTGGCGAGATGGAGATGACCTTCATCATGGCTCACGCTCAGGACACTCTCATGACCACTATGATCCTGGAGAAGCAGGCCCGCTTTACCATCGATGCCTACAAGCGCATTGCCGAGCTCGAGGCCAAGCTCGCCTAACGAGCCCTCACAACCAAGTCCCCTTCCAAAAGCTCTGCCGCTACCCGCGGCAGGGCTTTTTCTGTCCTCCTCCAAGTTGCGGTGAAATAGGGACTGAATAGGGGCCGGCGGGCGCAAAACAATCCCTATTCCACCGCAACTCATCCCGAGATAGTCATTGGGGACGTTCTTAAACGACTGGTCATTGGGGACAGTCTTGGTGCGCTCCGTTCGTCCTCCCGTTCGATTTTTGCTCGGTGGGTATACTTCCTTTCGCATTAAACGCCGGACTGAGGAGGTATCCAAATGCCGGATAACGGGTCAATACAAAAAAGAGACGCGCACGAGATGGCTCATGGGCGTCCTGTCCAGATAACCGAGCACACGACGGTAACCGAGCTGCAGCCCAGCCTGTCCGATGTCGTGTGCGCAAACAAAAAGCTGCAGATTGGCTTTATCGTTGCGCTTGTGGTCCTGGCGCTGCTGTCGGGCTTTGTGGCTCGTCCGCATTTCGCCGATACCAAAACTTGGGACTCCACCATCGAGGTCATCGACCAAAAGAAGGGTAACGTACTGGCGCTCACGACCTCGTGCGTGGCGCTGTCTGCGGGCATTACCGCGCTGCCGGGCGATACGGGAACGCCGGTTGCCGAGCAGCTCGCGCAGCTTTCAGGCAACCTTGGTATCGTGCTTGCCGTGCTCTACCTAGAGAAATACCTGCTAACCATTTTGTGGTCGGTCGGCCTGGGCATCTTAATCCCGTTTGCGTTGGTGCTCTTTGCGGTGTCGCTCGGCATTCACGGGCGCTGGAGCACGAGCACTGTCCTGCGCCGTGTGGCGACACGCGTGCTGGTGGTTGCCGTGATCGGCATGGCGCTCGTGCCCGCGAGCGTATGGGTGTCGCAAAAGGTCGATGAAACGTATCGCGTAAGTATTGAGCAAGCTGAGCAAAAGGCTGCGGACGCGGCCGACACCACGGACAAGTCAGCCGAGACCAGCTCAAAATCGAACAAGAAAAAATCCGAGGCCACGGAGTCCAAAAACGTGTTCGAGCAGTTGACTGATGGGGCATCGAGCCTTGTTACGTCGGTGACCAGCGGCGCCAAGCAGATGACCGATGAGATCGTGCGGCAGGTGACCGATCTGATTGAAGGCGTCATCGTGATGATCGTGACCTCGTGCGTTATCCCGCTGCTGGTGCTCGTGGCGTTCCTATGGCTAGGACACGTGCTGCTGGGGATCGATATTTCCGGCCCGGCGAACTATTTGACGGGCCGTTTCTTGAGTGCTCCTTCCAAGCACGCCAAAAAGGGCGGGCAGTCCGAGTAGCTAAAACAGCTGTATATACCGGGGAATACCGCCGAAGGGCGGCCGAGACGCGTTCTCGGTCGCCCTTTTGTTTGTTGAACACATGGTCGCTGCGTCCGCGCCCGGCTCAAACGGTCAGCAATCATCCGTGAACGGTATTTGTTCAAAAAAGAACAAAGATAAACAAATAGTTGTTGCAGTTACTGTTCGAATGTGTTCAAATAAACATGAACAGTGAAGAACCGCACATTCAGATGCCCGGACCTGAACGCGATTCAACACTTCCAAACAGAAACTACGCACCTGCGTATCTCTCAAGGAGGATGTCATGAGGGTTGTAATCGCTTCCGATGCCGACGGTATGTCGATGAAGGAGTCCATCAAGGAGATGCTCATCGCCGACGGTCACGAGGTCGTCGACTATTCCGAGACCCCTGCCGCGGACTTTGTCGATTCCGCGACCGCCGTTGCCAAGGACCTGCTGGAGCACAAGGATTCCCAGGGCTTCGCATTCGATAAGTACGGCGTCGGCTCCTATATGGCCGCCGTCAAGATTAAGGGCATGGTCGTCGCCAACATTTCCGACGAGCGTTCCGCCTACATGACCCGCGAGCACAACGGCTCGCGCATGGTCACCATGGGCCCGGGCGTTGTGGGCACCGAGGTCGCCAAGAAGATCGCCCGCGAGTTCCTGCGCGCGCAGTACGCCGGCGGCCGTCACCAGATCCGTGTCGACATGCTCAACAAGATGGCCTAACGAGAGCCACCGAGAACTCGAACTTCTACCTCAACTTGTGAATTCAGACGAAAGGACGTTCTGATGAAGAAGACCATCGCAATCGGTTGCGACCATATCGTTACGGACGAGAAGATCTATCTGGCCGACCGCCTGGAGCAGGCTGGCTACAAGGTGCTCGACTGCGGCACCTACAGCCACACCCGTACGCACTATCCCATCTACGGTAAGGCTGTGGGCGAGGCTGTTGCCAGCGGCAAGGCCGACTTTGGCGTGGCCCTGTGCGGCACCGGCATCGGCATCACCAACGCCGTCAACAAGGTTCCCGGCGCCCGCTGCGCCCTGGTCCGCGACATGACCTCTGCCCTGTATGCCCGTCGCGAGCTCAACGCCAACATCGTGGGCTTTGGCGGCAAGATCACCGGCGAGTTCCTGATGGCCGATATCATGCTTGCCTTCCTGGAGGAGCCCTACGAGAAGACTCCCGAGCACGATGCCCTGATCGCCAAGATCGATGCCTGCAACAAGGCCGACGCCGAGGCTCAGGCCGACCCGCACTTCTTTGACGAGTTCCTCGAGAAGTGGGACCGCGGCGAATATCACGACTAATTAGGTTCCGGCGTTCTGCCGAACGCCGGACCGGTCGACGCTGCGCGGCGCTCAGGCACCCCATCTCGCCGCTCAAACCGGCGCTCGCGTACATGAAGTACGCGTCGCTCCTCTTTCGCGGCGACCTGGGGCACCTGAGCGCCGCTCGCTGACGTTTGAGTGACCTGCGAGATCGCCCCTGTTGTTGCGAAGTGTTCTGGTACGGCGAGCTGCTCCGATAACACGTTTGCTTGCTTGGCTTGAGTGCTTCGCTCTTGGCTGTACTTGGCGATTTGCAGCTTTTCAATTGACGGCTCGCGTTTCTGTGAGGGGGCGAGGGCCGGTTTTCTATCAGCCCTATTGACTTGGCGGGCTGTCGTAAGAAAGGGAAGGCTCCTATGGAGTTTGTTCTTGATAACGGTTCTATTCGTGTGGCACTGAGCACGGCTGGCGGATCGTTCACTTCGATTAAAGCCAACGGTCGCGAGTACCTGTGGCAGGGCGACCCGGCGGTCTGGTCGGGCCAGGCACCCATTTGCTTCCCGATCTGCGGCGGCCTTCGTGACGGTCACGCAATGACCATGGGCGGCCGCGAGGTAAAGCTCGCCCGCCACGGTTTTGCGCGCAAGCAGGAGTGGAAGCTCGAGGAACAGAGCGACAACATGGTTGCGCTGAGCCTAAGCTCTGCCGACCATGCCGAGTTGCTCGAGCAGTACCCGTATCCGTTTAAGATCGTTGCTCGTTACACGATCGATTCGGAAAAGGTGAACGTGTCCTACGAGGTGACCAATGGGGGCACCGAGGACATGCCATTCTTTGTGGGCGGTCACCCCGGCTTTAAGTGCCCGCTCGACGAGGGTGAGTCCTATGACGACTATGAGCTCCGTTTTGAGCAGCGCGAGGCCGACGAGCTGTGTACTGCCGTTCCCTCGACGGGCCTGATTGATGTTGAGCATCGCAGCAAGAACCCGATGGTCGGCCACGACTTGCCGCTTACCCACGAACTCTTCGACTTCGCGGAGACCATCTTTGACGTGCTTGAGAGCCGCGTGGTTACGCTGACCAAGAAAACTGAGGACAAGGGCGTGCGCCTGACGTTCCCCGATATGCCATACCTGATTGTGTGGAGCAAGCCCGAGGGCGACTTTGTGGCTGTTGAACCGTGGGGCGGCCTGTCCACCTGCTCCGACGAGGACGATATTCTGGAGCACAAGCGTGGCTGCCTGGTGGCCAAGCCGGGAGAGACCGTCACTCGCGGCTTTGAGATTGAGATCCTTTAACGAGTTATCGTATGTTTGGGGCGGGTTATGCCGCCCCGGAACAGGAGTTCAACATGATTCTGACCGTTACCATGAACCCGTCGATTGATACGCGCTATCAGCTCGACAAGCTGATCATCGACGATGTTAACCGTGTTACGCCCGAAAAGACCGCTGGCGGCAAGGGCCTCAACGTGAGCCGCGTGCTGCTGCAGTTGGGCGACGACGTGCTCGCGACCGGTCTGCTCGGCGGCCACATGGGTGCCTATATGGCCGAGCTTATGGATGCCGACGGCGTCAAGAACGACTTTGTGCCCATCGCCGGTGAGACGCGCATTTGCCTGAATATTCTGCACGAGGGTAATCAGACCGAGCTGCTGGAGAGCGGCCCGCAGATCGCCCCGGCCGAGCTCGAGGCCTTTACGGCCAAGTTCGCCGAGCTTGCAGCGAAGGCGGACGTTGTGACGCTTTCGGGCTCGCTGCCGCGCGGCGTCGATGCCGGCTATTATGCCGAGCTCGTTAAGATCGCCGAAGAGGCGGGCGCCAAGGTGCTGCTCGACACTTCGGGTGCATCGCTGGAGGCCGCGCTGGAGTCCGACGCTAAGCCTGAGCTCGTAAAGCCCAACCTGACCGAGATTAACGGTCTGCTGGGTACGTCCTTTACGACCGATGATGTCGATGCCCTGCGCGAGGCGCTTGCCGCCGATGACCGCTTTGCCGGTATCCCCTGGGTCGTCGTTTCGATGGGCGCTGCCGGTTCGGTGGGCTTCCATGAGGGCCGCGCGTTCCGCGCCAAGACGCCCGCGATTGCGGCTGTGAACGCGACGGGTTCCGGCGACTCGACCATCGCCGGCTTTGCGCATGCCATTGCTGCCGGCGCCGACGACGTCACGGTGCTCAAGACCGCCAATACCTGCGGCAAGCTCAACGCCATGGATCCCAAGACCGGTCACCTGGTCATGGACCGCTGGGATGAGATCTTCAACAACGTTGAAGTAACGGAGCTGTAGAGTTACGCGGTTTTACCAAACCGCGTAACCGGCCGACGCTGCAAACCCGCCAGAGCGGCAATCTGCCTTTCAACTGCGGCGGCATGACCAGAAGGTCAATGCCGCCTTGTTTCAAGGCACCTTGCTCGCTCTGGCGGGTTTTCGCTGTCGTTGCCAAAACATCGGCGTGGTCATTGGGGACGTTCTTAAATGACTGCGGCAGATAGGGACGTTCCTTTTCTGCTGGCAGTTTGGGACACTCCTTACGGGACACCCCCTCCACAGCGCCTATGCCAGCTTGTCGATTTGCCCAATCTCCCAGAGCGGAATGTTGACGAGCGTGCCCTCGTCTCTATATGCCGCTAACGATGTTCTCACGCAGCGCTCGAGCTTGAACTTCTCGCAGGCAATCCTCAGGCTCTTTGCTTTGAGGTTCTCTGCCGCCTTGACCTCGAGCGGAAGCACGGTCCCCGCATGGTCGATGGCAAAGTCAGTCTCTGCATTGCCGGAGGAGGATGACCAATACGCGGGAGTTTTGCCTTGGAGCAAAAGCTCCTGTGCGACGTATTGCTCGGTCAGCGAGCCTTTGAACTCCGTAAAAACAGCGGGCCCGTTCAGAACAATGGCTGGCGAGAGGCCGGAGAGTGCTCCGAGGATGCCGGTGTCGATGCAGAACAGCTTGAAGCCCGAGAGATCCTCGTAGCTTGTGAGCGGTGCTCTTAGGGCGGAAACACGTGGTACCTTATGAACGATTCCATAGTCCATGAGCCACTGGAGGCTTTCCTCAAAATCGCGTGCGCGCGCCCCGGGACGGAGCGCACCGTAGACGAACTTCTTGTTTTCCTTTGCGAGCTGGCCGGGAAGGGATTTCCAAACCAGCCTCATGCGCTCGACGATGCGGGCTGGCGCATGCTTGCCAAAATCGGATTCGTAGGCTTCGATGATTTGCTGCTGAAGCCTGCGGGCCTCGATGAAATCGTGGGAGGCGGCGAAAGCGGAGACAACTTCTGGCATGCCACCGACAACGAGGTATTCCTTGAGCAGGCGCTCGAGCTTTTCGGAAACGTTTGCCAGCAGGTCCATGTCTGCGGCAAGGATGGCATCTGCGAGCGGATCGCCATCGACGGCGCGAACGAACTCGACAAACCCCATGGGGCGCATGGTAAGCTGGTCAATCTTGCCGACGGGGAACGACTCGTTTTCGCGTCGGAGCGCGAGCCCCATATAGGAGCCGGCTGCCACGATATGGTATTCCGGCGCCAGCTCGTTGAAGTATTTGAGCGAGGTGATGCCACGCGGTGCCTCTTGGATTTCGTCGAAGATGATGAGTGTGTCTGTCGGCGTTATGGTCTGGCCGCGCAGGAGCTCTATCTGGGAGATGATGCGTTTGGGGTCAAGGCTTCCGTCGAACAGCGAGCGTGCGCCCGGTTCGAGCATAAAGTCAAAACGGATGACGTTTTGATACTGCTGGCCTGCGAATTCGTTGAGAAGCCAGGTTTTTCCTGTCTGGCGGGCCCCCTTAAGCAGGAGGGGCTTGCGGTTTGCCCTAGATTTCCAAGCGATGAGTTCGTCCATTAGCTGTCGCTGCATACTGCCTCCTAACGATCATGGTTAGTATAAGACCGTGTTGGTCTTTCCATCGAAAAATGTGGGAATGAACCACGTTTTTCCATCGAATAATGTGGGGGTTTAGGTCGGCACCTGGGGACGTTCTTTTTCTGCCGGCAGTTTGGGACACTCCTTGTTTTGGTGCAAATTAGCTACCCTTGCATCAGAGAAAACGGCGCCCGCCGGCGATGTTGCCGGCGGGCGCCGTTGTCGTGTAGGTGGCTATGTCGTGGGGGCTGCCGTTGAGCGTCCGGGTCTGTGCTCTACAGCGAGTCGATAAAGCGCTGCTGGGCGGCGCGGCCGGCTTCGTCCCACTTAAAGACGCCGGCGTTGTCGAGCACGTGGCCAAACACCACGCCGACCTCCTCGTGCAGGATATCGATGGCGTTGTCTGCCGTAAGCTCGTCGGCGCGGCGGGCAAAAACGTCTTCGGCCCATGCGGCGTGGCTGCGGCATAGATCATCGCCCTCGAGCGCGCTAGCAAGGTCGTAGCTGGCATCGACCTTGGCCGCCAGCAGGTGCTCGCGGACAGCGCCGAGCTCGGGAACCAGGCGCGGCGGAAGAATGGCCAGGCCCATGACCTCGATCAGGCCGATGTTCTCCTTCTTGATGTGGTGGTACTCAGCATGCGGGTGGAATACGCCCAGCGGATGCTCGTCGGTCGTGATGTTGCAGCGAAGCGCCAGGTAGGCCTCGTAGATTTCGCCGCCGGCATTGCCGCGGGAGTCGACGCGGCGGATGACGGGCGTCACGGTGTTGTGCGCCACGCCGTCGGCTGTGTGCGCGATGACGCCCACCGACTCATCGGTCCACTCGCGCCAGGCGAGGATAATCTTCTCGGCGGCGTCGAGCAGCTGGGCGCGGTCGTGCGAGCGCAGCCGCAGCACCGAAAGCGGCCACTGCAACACGGTACCGCTGACCTGGTCAAAGCCGGGCACGCTAAACTGCGTGACCTCGGCGGCGTGCATCATGGGGAACTCGTGCGCGCCGCCCTGGAAGTGGTCGTGCGACAGAATCGAGCCGCCCACGATGGGCAGGTCGGCGTTGGAGCCAATAAAGTAGTGCGGGAACAGGTCGACAAAGTCGAGCAGGCAGGTCAGCCCCTTGCGGTCGACGTGCATCGGACGATGCTCGGAGCTCATGGCAATGCAGTGCTCGTTAAAGTACGCGTACGGGCTGTATTGGAAGCCCCAGCGCTCGCCGTCGAGCTTAATGGGGATAACGCGCAGATTCTGGCGGGCGGGATGGGCGCCGCCGTCGGCTGCAGCGGAGCGTCCAGGGTAGCCCTCGTTTTCGATGCAGAGCTGGCAGGCGGGATACTTCTCGCCCGTGTTTTTGGTGGCACCGGCCGCGGCAATATCGCGCGGGTCCTTTTCGGGCTTTGACAGGTTGATGGTGATCTCCAGGTCACCCCAGTTGGTGGAAGTGCTCCATTTGATGTTGCGCGCGATGGCGGCGCGGCGCACGTAACCGGCGTCACAGCACAGGCCGTAGAACCAGTCGGTCGCGGCGCGGGGCTCGTTGACGCCCATGCGGCCGTTGAATTCCTCGTTTACAACCGAAGGCCTCGGCATGAGCGCGCCCATGATGCGCATGGCGATGCGGTCGCGGCCCGATGCCGTGTCCTCGGCGGCGCCGTTGGCAATGGCGGCCTCGGCAAGCGCGGCGAGCGTGCCCTCCAGGTCAAAGTTGGGCAGGGTATCGGGGTGCAAGAGCGAGAGTTTCTCGACCTGGAGCGCCCAGGCCATGTCGAGCGCCGGGCCCGTAGCACCGATGCACTCGAGAATGGTGTTATACGCCCAGATGCGATCGTCCTGGCCGATCATCGATCGGTGGATGGCGTACTCGATCAGGTTCTGCGCGGCTTCGCGCACGTCAGTCATTACAGCCATGCCGCGTAAGCCCCCTTGTCAGAAATTGCGTAGTGGCGGGCAGAGCCCTCGCCCAGCCAGCCGTTCATCTTGGCGATGAAGGTGTCGACCAGG
The DNA here is from genome assembly GCF_003457875.1 of Collinsella sp. AF28-5AC. Classification (NCBI taxonomy): domain Bacteria; kingdom Bacillati; phylum Actinomycetota; class Coriobacteriia; order Coriobacteriales; family Coriobacteriaceae; genus Collinsella; species Collinsella sp. AF28-5AC. The sequence goes on from NZ_QRTA01000002.1 coordinate 136,562, forward strand.
TCGAGCGGCACGAAGGCCTGGATGGTGCCACCAAAGCCGCCACCGTGGATACGAACGGCGCCGCGGCCGTCGAGCACGTGCTCGGCCAGCGCCAGGGCATACATCGAAGGCTGCTCGGAGCCCAGCTTGGCAACGACATTCTGCAGGTACATGGCAGAGCTGGCGCCGGACTCGCGCGTCAGGACCAGGAACTGATCGATGTCGCCGGCGTTCAGGGCTGCCCAGCGCTTATCGACCAGGCCGTTCTCGTACCAGTAGTGAACGGCGCGCAGGCAGGCGCGGTCGCCCAGCTTGGCGCGCAGCTCGGGGAGCTTGGCGTCAAAGTCGGCAACATCGACCTCGCACAGGCGTGCCTTGCCAAACTCGGCGGCGACGTCTTGCATCTCGCGCGGAACGGCAGCGTAATCGTCGGTGGCGGCCACGTGGTCGGCACCAACCTTAACGAGCACGAGCGCATAGCCGTGATCCTCAAAGTTGAGTTCGAGCTTCTGGGTTTTAGGCTGAGCCTGGTCCTCAAAGTCCATGTAGGCAAGGCCGCCCAGGCACACAGCGGCCTGGTCCATCAGACCGCAGGGCTTGCCATAGTAGTTGTTCTCGGTGCGCTGGCTCATCTGGGCGAGCGCGACGGGCTCGATGGCGGGTGCGCCCCAGAGCGTCTCCATGGCGCGACCGTATGCCGCCTCGACAGCAGCAGAGCTCGAAAGGCCGCCGCCCGAGGGGACAGAGCAGGTGAAGGCGAAGTCGAAGCCCTGGGGCTCAACGCCCAGAGCAGCGATTTCGTGGGCCATGCCGCGGACGAGGCTCGCGGACGTGCCCTTCTCGGACTCTTGAATACCCAGCGTGTCGAGCGTGATCTCAAACGTGGGATAGCCCTCGTCGGCGACGCGAATCTTGTTGGTGTCGGTCGCTACGGCAATGCCGTCAACGGCGACATCGAGCGAGCCGGCGATGACGTGGCCGCCCTCGTGGTCGGTGTGGTTGCCACTGATCTCGGAACGGCCGGGCGCGTGCACATAGAGCACCTGGCGGTCGCCGATGGGGCCAAACTCCTCCTCAAACAGTTTGGTGAGCGTGGCGAATGTCTTTTCGTCGGGGGTGGTCATAGGAGTCCTTTCCTTGGTGCGCACGGGCGAGTTTTGCGTCGTTATGAGTACGTTAACAACTTGAAGCGGCGTGAACCAAGTGTTCACGATACCGCACGTTACGGGCTATGTTAACGTACTCATAACACAACTCTTGTCACTTTTTGAGAATCTGGTAATCGGTAGAAATTCAGCCGTGAACGGTATTGTCGTATGGACTTATAAAGCAGAAGAGATGCGGATTGAAAAAGTAGAGTACGTTAACATGCGTCCGACGATAGCGGGCCTCGGCGCGGGCTAAACTCCTGCCCGGGCCGGCATTCACGCTATTCAGATCTCGCAAGGGTGAAGGTGATCCTGTGGCAAGGCGCCCGTCCAACGATACAGGTACGCGTCCGGTCTCCATGGCCGACGTCGCTCGCGCTGCTGGCGTTTCGCAGCAGACGGTTTCGCGCGTCGCCAACGGCTTGCCCAACGTTAACGAGCAGACGCGCCAGCGCGTGCAGTCCGCTATGCGAGAGCTCGGCTTTCGTCCGAGTTATGCCGGTCGCTCGCTGCGCGACGGTCGATACCATTCGGTTGGCCTATGCGTCAACGATGTCACCAAGTTTGGCAACCTCTCAATGATCGACGGCATCGCCAGCGCTGCTCGCGAGCATAATTGTGCCATCACGCTGGTCGAGATGTCCAAGACCGAGGAGTTTTCGCTTGCCGAGGCCACGCGTCGTATGGCCGCATTGCCGGTGGACGGCATCATCATCGGCATGAGCCGCATGGCGCCCGATTTTGAGACGTTTGATCCACTGCCGGGCATTGGCACGGTTATCGTCACCATGTACGCGCACCCGCGGGTGACCACGGTCGACTCCGATCATTACGGCTGCTCGCTCTTGCTTATGGATCACCTGTTTGAGCTAGGGCACGAGCAGATTCGCTATATTGGCGGCCCGTCGTTCTCAGTCGACGAACAATTTCGTCGCGCCGGTTGGCAGGATGTACTCGAGCGTAAACACATCGAGCCGGCAGAGCCGCTCGAGGGCGACTGGTCTGCCAACAGCGGCTACGAGGCCGGCAGGCACCTGGCCGAGCACGATCACACCATGACGGCGATTTACGCGGCAAACGACCAGATGGCAAACGGCGCAATTGCGGCGCTGCGCGATAGCGGCCTGCGTGTGCCCGAGGACGTGAGCGTGGTGGGCGTCGACGATTCGCTCGATGATTTTGTGGCACACAACGAGCTCACGACCGTGCGATTCGATCTGCATCAGCGCGGACGCGAGGTGTTTGAGCATGCGGTTCCCGAGGCGGGTACGGCGGGCAAAACCGTTGCCATTCGTATTCCCGGCCAACTCATCATTCGACATAGTACGGCGATACCGCATGCATAGTTTGTGCAGGTAAACGGCGATTTATCGCATTTCAATAACAATCGGTAAGGATGTCGGTAGATAGCTGTTGGGATGTAGCCGAGTGCTATGATAGACGGGCTCTTTTGTCTATCTAGGAGGCTTTGCCTGATGGAGATCACCAAGGATATCCGCTACGTTGGCGTCGACGATCACGACATTGACCTGTTCGAGGGCCAGTACGATGTGTCCGAGAACGGTATGGCATACAACAGCTACGTTATCTTGGGCGAAAAGATCGCTGTCGCCGATTCAGTCGACGGCGGCTTTGTTGATGAGTGGCTCGGTAACATCGAAGCCGTGCTCGATGGCCGTACGCCCGACTACCTGGTCGTCCATCACATGGAGCCCGATCACTCCGCCGGTATCGCCGCTTTTATGGAGCGCTACCCCCAGGCCCAGATCGTGGCAAGCATGGGCGCTTTCCGCATGATGGTCAACTACTTTGGCACCGACTTCCCCGAGCGCAAGATGGTCGTCAAAGAGGGCGACGTGCTCGACCTGGGTGGCCACAGCCTAACGTTTGTCGGCGCCCCCAACGTGCACTGGCCCGAGGTGATCTTCTCCTACGAGTCCACCGACAAGGTGCTCTTTAGTGCCGACGGCTTTGGCAAGTTCGGCGCCAACGACATCGAGGACCCGGAAGGCTGGGCTTGCGAAGCGCGCCGCTACTACTTTGGCATCGTCGGTAAGTTCGGCAAGTTTGTGCAGACCGTGCTCAAGAAGGCCGCCGACCTGGATATCCAGATTATCTGTCCGCTCCACGGCCCCGTACTGACCGAGAACCTGGGCTATTACCTCGACACCTATAACACCTGGTCGAGCTACCAGCCCGAGGACGAGGGCATCACGATCGCCTATGCGAGTGTGTATGGGCATCTGAAAGCTGCCGTCGAGGAGCTCGCCGCAGCGCTTGAGGCTCGCGGTCAGAAGGTCTCCGTCTTTGACCTGGCTCGCGACGACATGGCCGAGGCCGTTGAGGATGCGTTCCGCTATGACCGTCTGGTGCTCGCCTCCATCACCTATCAGGGCGAGATCTTCCCGTTCATGAGCACCTTTATCCACACGCTTGCCGAGCACGCCTATCAGAACCGTACGGTGGCGCTCGTTGAGGCCGGCTCCTGGGCGCCCACCGCTGCCAAGGTTATGACCAAGGAGCTCGAGGGCATGAAGGACATCACCCTGGCGCAGAACAAGGTGACCGTGCTGGGCTCGCTCAACGACGCCTCGCGCGCTCAGATCGAGGTTCTCGCCGACGAGCTGTCCAAGTAGCGACACATTCACTTCTGATGCTCAACCACCACAAAGGAGACCTTTGTGGTGGTTTTTGTTTAAGCGCCGGCGATGACGAGGGCTGGACGTGAGCTGTCAGTGGCCACGGCGATCGAGGTGGCGACGGCATGGTCGGGGTCACGGTCCATCACGATGGAGTCGACATCGGCAAGCTCGGCAAAGCGGTACATGCCGCGTCCGTTAACCTTGCTGGCGTCCATGAGGGCGACGCTTTGATGGGCCGCGGCGATCATAGCCGTTTTGGTCTCGGCCATCTGGGGAAAGTCGGTCGTAAAGCCGCAGCTGGGGACAAAGGCGCCGGGGCACATGACGGCCAGATCGGCATGGACCATTTGGAGCGCCTGCATAGTGAGCGGTCCGTACAAATAACGATGGCCTTTGCGCAGTGCCCCGCCCAGCATGACGACATCGACCGAGGGCATGCTCTCGTCGATGTAATCGGCAATGGTAATGTCGGCCGTGATAACGGTGATGCCGTTGCGCTGGTCGAGGAGCCGGACAAACTCGAGCGCCGTGGTGCCCGAGTCGACGAGCAGCGTGTCGCCGTCATTGACGAGCTCGATGGCGCTTTGCGCGATGGCCTGCTTGGCAGCGACGTTGACATTGATGCGGCGATCCTGCGTGGAGACGGTCAGGCGTTTGTGGAGCGAGACGGCACCGCCGTGCGTGCGGCGCAGCTTGCCTGCTTCGGCGAGCGCGTCCAGGTCGGCGCGGGCGGTGACGGAGGACACGCCAAAGGTCTGGGCGATTTCCGCTACCTGCACCGAGGCATTATGCTCGAGCATCTCCATGATGGCGGAACGACGCTCATCGGCGAAAGCTCGGGTTGTTGCGTGGGCCATGTTTGCTCCATTCTCGGCTAAATTTGTAGGAATTGTGTTGAGTCTATTTTCGTTCATTTTCTTTTTGAGTAAGAAAACGCCTTTCGATTACTTATCTTTTCTATAAAAGAAAGACGCTGAACGCCCAAAATTCAATATCGAATACGCCCACTCGGCTCCAATTCCTTCCGTTTACTTTTCAAAAACGACTGTATTGACCTGCATGGGCTCAATATCTCGCACATGCAAAGCCGCTGAATTTCATACAATGGAAGCAGCAAAACGCAAGGTAAAACGCCTTGCGGACACGTACGCCCGATGTCCAGATGCGGGCGAGGGAGAGGAGCAAACGCTCATGGCACTTGTTACCACCGAAAAGATGCTCAAGGACGCTCAGGCCGGCCACTACGCCGTCGGCGCGTTCAACGTCGAGAACCTCGAGTTTGTTATGGCCGTTCTGGCCGCTGCCGAGGAGACCAAGTCCCCCGTCATCATGCAGACCACCCCGGGCACCATCAAGACCGCTGGTCTGGACTACTTCTACGGCATGGTCAAGGCTGCCGCCGAGCGCGCTTCCGTGCCCGTCGCTCTGCACCTCGATCACGGCGATGGCTATGACCGCTGCATGCAGGCTTTCCGCACTGGCTACACCTCTGTCATGATCGACGGTTCGCACGAGTCCTTCGAGGACAACATCGCCCTGACCAAGTCCGTCGCCGACGCTGGCCGCGCCATGGGTGTGCCCGTCGAGGCCGAGCTTGGCAAGGTTGGCGGCAAGGAGGACGACGGTCCCGCGGTTGAGGGCGAGAGCCCCTACACCGATCCGGCCGAGGCCAAGGAGTTCGTCGAGCGCACTGGCTGCACCTCGCTGGCCATTGGCGTTGGCACCAGCCACGGCGTGTATACGAGCGATCCGCACATCGAGCAGTCTGTGGTCAAGGCCATCCGCGACGCCGTCGACGTGCCGCTGGTTCTGCACGGCACCTCCGGTGTGCCCGATGAGCAGGTCGCCGAGGCCGTGAAGAACGGCATCTGCAAGGTCAACTACGCCACCGAGCTGCGTCAGGCCTACACCAAGGGCTTCATGGCCTACATGGCCGAGAACCCCGCCTGCTTCGATCCCAAGAAGCCGGCCAAGGAGGGCATGCGCGAGATCACCGAGCTGGTTAAGATCCGCATGACTAACCTCAACTCTGTGGGCAAAGCAGAGTAACAGCAAGGGTACTCTGATCCCACCGGACGGTTTGGGCGGGTCCCGTACTTAGTTTCCAAAACGTCCTCGCGCATGAAGGCCCCCGTTGTCTCGCTTCTTCGAAGCGTTGACAACGGGGGCCTTCGCGCTGCGGAATGATTTTGGAAACTAAGTACGGGACCCGCCCAAACCGTCCTGCTCAATCGCCCTTGTGGCGTTGGGGCTGAAAGGGTGGGACGCGTGGGTTATTTGGTTGTTAGGGTTAGTAGGTCGTTGGGGGTTTTGAGGTTGTAGGTGGCGTTTGGGATATCTTGGTGTGATCCCCATGCTGCTCGGGCAAAACTGACCCCTGCCGAAGTTGCGCATTGTTCGTCGTAGACGGTGTCGCCAACGTAGACGACGTTGCCAGGATTCGCGCCCGTACGCCGGAGATATTCGAGCATGGGAGCGGGTGCGGGTTTATGTTCGGTTGTGTCTTCGACAAGGATGATGTGCTCAAAATACTTATCGAAGCCAAGGGGTGCAATTTCTTCTGCGTATTCGTCGCGCGCACGTGAGGAGACGATGCCAAGTTTGCAGCCATTGTCGGAGAGTGTTGCGATAACTTGGTGCAAGCCGGGAAACACGCTGATGGTGCTTTTAAAGCTGGCGGCAACTTGGCACCAGCGATCCAGCGTTGCCTGTGAGTAGATCCCAAGTTTCTCAAGGGCGTTCTTGCCGGGTATGCCGAGGGCAAATTCAAGCTCGTGTCGGGGGAGCGTTTTGCCGGTTTCTTCTTGGACAATCTGGCCAAGCGATGACAGCACGCTTTCTTCTGTATCTGCCAATGTCCCATCAACGTCAAACACGATATGGTCAAAGTGCTTCATATGATTGCTCCTCTCTGTTGTTTGCCTGCAAGTTTGATGCAGTGACAGAAAAAGGGCTAGCGGGATTTCTGCCTGGTACTATCGAGATTCTGCCTCGCTGCTCGATAGCTCGAAGGAGTGCATCCCATTTGTTCTTTAAATACCTGGCCAAGATGGCTTGCTGTCGCAAAGCCGCATTGGCGCGCGACTGTCTGGACCGTTCGCGTGGTGTGTGCCAAAAGTTCGCAAGCACGGTTTACGCGGTATGCGCGCAGATATGCCGCCGGGGTCGTTCCTGCGCAAGCTTCGATAATGCGGTAACACTCTCTTTCGCTTACGCCGGATGCAGATGCCATCTGGGGCACATCTATAGCGGCTGCATAGTTTGCGCGGATATAGTCCAGGATTGCCTTGAACTGTACGTCGCGGTTGGTCATCCAAGAGGTGTTGTCGGAGGAAAAGAGCGGTTCGGCCTTGGCGTAAATCTGAATCCAGAGCTCTGACAAACTATTTCGAAGCGCCATCTCGTTCTGCGGCCGTTGAAGGTCGTGGTTAAAGGAACTCTTTAGCAAATCGATAAAGGGCATATCGTCGGGGTTGGTGGGCGACCATTTGAGCACATCGACGCCTCGACATTGCAGCAAAGGATTGATATAGCGCTTTTGAAGGCGTCCCGCGGGATCGCCGAGCATCGACGGCTGAAAGATATGCAACATTTGAATGGCTGGTGCCGAATTGGGTGATTGCAGCGTGCTGTGCAAAACGCCGCCGTTGATAAAGCCGGCGGACCCTTCCTCAAAGCGTACGTGCTCATGAGCCGCGCGCGTTCGATAGTCAATCGCTCCCTGCTCCATGTAGAAAAGCTCAACTTCGGAATGCCAGTGCCAGGGGACGGAATTGCCCGGATAGCGAGCGAATTCTGCGCGTTCGGCAATATAGGGCCAGTCTTCGCCGGTCTCGGGAAACGCTTCCTCGCGTCCTCCGCGGTGCAATTCTATGTGATCCATGTTTCGCATGGCATCAGTATAAAGCGCGATGGGCTTAGATTGCTCTTGCCTGTTCGGGGAACGCCTTGTCTAGGGATGCTTGGAGCTTTTCGAACGATGCTCGCAAGTTGTGGCTCTGGTCGGTTGAGCGTTTGGCTTTTGTGGTGGGGGAGTCGAGGAAGCCGTTTCTCTGTGTCGGGGGGAAGGAGAAAAGGTTCGCATGATTTAGGGATGGCTGCTGTGCTGCGTCATTGGAAGAATGCATGCTTATGCGGCCTCCTCGATGTCCACCAAAAGTTTGCGCACGGGGTGTGCTGCTAGATCCCGTGCGTTGGCAGTATTATGCCGCGGACGTCGCAAAGAAGCGCTAAAGAAAGGCTTAACCTGGTTTGGTGTTACGATGAAACCGCAGGTAAAAGCTATCGAGTAACACTCTTGAAAGGTTTTGGGCTTAAGAGCTTTCTAAGGTTTGTGACGTGGATGTGGCGCGGACGTGCGGGGCGTGTGGACGGCTCGTTCCTAGCGCTGCAGCTCTGCGGTGCGCACCTGCTCGATGACCTTTTCCATCGTGGCGTCGATGCGGTCCTTTTTGAGCTCACATTCCCAGATGGTTATGGGTGTCCAGCCCATTTGAGTGAGTGCTGCCACGGCGGCTCGGTCGCGCTCGACGTTGCGGCGGAACTTTGCCTCCCAAAACTCAACATTGCGCTTGGGCTGACTTGGGTTGCATTTGGGGCAGCGATGCCAAAAGCAGCCGTTGACGAAGATGGCGATCTTGCGCCCGGGAAAGGCGATGTCGGGTTTTCCGGGCACCTTCCATTCCAGACGGTATCCCGTAAGGCCTGCGGCGCGCAGGCGCTGGCGAACGAGCAGCTCAGGTTTGGTGTTCGCACGCTTGTTGCCCTTCATGGACTTTTTTATAGCGGCGCGACGGCGCACGAGCTCACGCTCGTCGGCAGAAAGGTCCGAGGTATCGATGCCGTCCAGCAGGCCGGGCTTGGGGCGCTTTTTGCTACGGTGCTTAGGTGCGCGCTTGGGTTTGGCGGCAGACTCGTCGGCCATGGCGGCCTCGGCGTCATCGGCGGCGCTTGCCTCAAGCCGGTCTTCCTTCAGCTCAATCAGGGCATTAATAAGCCCCTTGTCGGCGGGCATCCATTCCACCGTGGCAAGCGAGGTGCGCGGAATCCAGCGGATATCGAGCTGGCGGTCGTGCTTCTGAGGCTCATCGGATTCATCGGCGAGCGAGCAGTAGTAGCACTCCATGGAGAGATGGAAATCGGGGTAGTCATACTCAACGGTGTAGAAATCGCGCAGGTTGGTGACTTTTACCTGCAGCTCTTCCATAAGCTCGCGGCGTACGGCGTCCTCGGGCGTCTCGCCGCGCATGAGCTTGCCACCGGGGAACTCCCAAAGTCCCTGCATGTCGCCATAGCCGCGCTGCACGGCAAGCAGCTCATCAGATCCATCCTTGCGAATGATCCCAGCGGCAACATGAACAGTCTTCAACAGGAGTCCTCTCTCAACATCAACGCGTGGCAGGGTAGCTACGCGTACCTTACACAACGGTAAGGCAAGCGTAAGCCATATCGATGGTAGCCGACTCGTCTTCTTGCGACTATAGATGCCGTAGACTAATTGCAAGAAAGGACTCGGTATGCAAACCACGCACATGGCGACCCCGGTACTGGAGGTCGCGCATCTCGAAAAGGTATACGGAGCGCTGGGCAACGTGACCCGCGCGCTCAACGACGTCAGCTTTACCGTCAACCGCGGTGAATTTGTTGGCATCATGGGCGCTTCGGGCTCGGGCAAGTCGACGTTGCTCAACTGCGTGTCGACCATCGATAGCGCCACGAGCGGCACGATCCGCATTAACGGCCAGGACGTGACGCGCATGAAGCAGGCCAAACTCTCGCAGTTCCGCCGCGAGGAGCTCGGCTTTATCTTCCAGGACTCCAACCTGCTCGATACGCTCACGGCACGCGAGAACATCGCTCTGCCGCTCACCATCGCCCGCACAAACTCGGCAGAGATCTCGACTCGCGTGCAGGATGTGGCAGCGCGCCTGTCCATCAGCCAGGTGCTCGACAAGTATCCCTACCAGATGTCCGGCGGTCAGCAGCAGCGCGTTGCCGCGGCTCGCGCGCTCGTCACCGACCCCACCATGATCATGGCCGACGAGCCTACCGGCGCCCTCGACTCCAAAAGCGCCCGCCTGTTGCTCGAGAGCCTAGAGGCCCTTAACCGCCGCCTACGCGCCACCGTGCTCATGGTCACGCACGACAGCTTTGCCGCCAGCTACACGAGCCGTGTGCTGTTTATTCGCGACGGCAAGATCTTCACCGAGCTGCGCCGCGGCGACATCGACCGCCGAGAGTTCTTCGACCGCATTATGGAGGTCGTTGCCATGATGGGCGGTGAGGGCTCCGATGCTCTGTAAACTCGCTTGGGGCAACGTCCGCCGCGCCGGCCGCGACTACCTCGTCTACTTGCTGACGCTCACCCTGGGCGTCACGGTCTTCTATGCCTTTAACACCATCTCGATGCAGGTCGACATCGCCGGCATCGATGAAGAGGGCTTGGCGCAGGTTATGGGCAGCATACTCGGCGACCTAACGTACTTTTTGGCCGGTGTCATGGCCTTTTTGATGGTGTATGCCAATAACTTCATCATGAAACGCCGCAAGAAGGAGTTTGGCCTGTACCAGGTGCTCGGCATGGGGCGCGGGCGCGTCGCCACGATCATGGCGCTCGAGACCGTGATAGTATCGGTCGTGGCCTTTGTCGCCGGCATTGTGCTGGGTGTGGGACTCTCCCAGCTCATGACGTTCTTTACGGCCTCGCTCTTTAAGACACAGATCGCCAATTTCCACTTCTTTTTCTCGATGCATGCGTTCAATCTGACCCTTGCCTGCATGCTCGTAATGTTTGTGCTCACGCTACTGCTGAACCTTCGCGCCGTGCGTCGCACCAAACTCATCGAGCTTATGGGTGCCGAGCGTCGCAACGAGAGCATCAAGACGCGCAACCCCTGGATTGCGATTGCCATCTTTGCCGTGGGCGTGGTGCTTGTGGGCGTGGCCTATTACCGTCTGCTACGTGATGGGTTCCCGCTAACCGCGACGGACAGCAAGCTGCAAGAGGCCATGAACCAGTTTGGCATTACGACCGCTATGGTTACAGTGGGCACCTTTGCCCTGTTCTGGGGACTCTCGGGCATGCTCATCAAGCTGCTGCAGAGCCTGCGCGGCGTGTATTGGCGCGGCCTCAACATGTTTACCGTGCGCCAGCTTGCGGCCAAGGTCAACACGGTGTGCTTTTCGATGGGCGTCATCGCGATGCTCCTGTTTTTGGCCATCACCTCGGTGACGTGCGGTATGTCGATTGCCAATGTGATGAACGAAAACCTGGAGCGCTATAACCCTGTTGACGTGTCACAGACGTATGTCTATTACACGCCCGATACGCTCGACTACTACAAAGAGTACATCAATCCGTCTGAAGCCGATCGCATGGTGCTGGCCGATAGTACGGTCGATTTGTACTCCGCATGGCACGGCGATCCATGGCACGGCGATCGTAAGGGCAAGTCGGCGGACAACAACGACGAGACCGGCAAGAAGGTCAATATTGCCGATGTTGCCGGTGAGCATGTGCAGATCGATTCGTATCTGAGTTACCCGCTTGGCGGTTCGGATCCTTCGGTGACTCCAAGTGAAATGTGCAAGGCCATGGGCGAAAAGCTTCCCAAGGCGTTCGGGGGTAGCAATGCCGATACGATGGGTCTGTTTGTGACGCCGGCGAGCCAGTACAACAAACTGCGTCAGATGATGGGCGAGGAGCCGGTGCACATCGGTCACGACCAGTATCTGCTCACGTGTGATATGGGCGGCGAGCTGGTCGACCTGTACACCAAGTATATGGCTGGCGGCCATGCCCTTACCTTGGGCGGGCATACGCTCAAGCCCGCAACCGATAAGTCGGACGAAGATGCGGCGGCCATCGCCAACTCGGCGATGGGCAGTAATCCGGGTACCGTCGTCGTTGCCGACGAGCTGTTGTCCCAACTTAATCTGCAGCCGTATTCCAGTAGCCTGCTCGTTAACTACAAACAGGGGATGGATACGACCGAGGCAGACGAGAGTATTAAATACACTGTGCTCGACAATCTGCTCGTTGACGGCAAGGAGCCGGGGTCGTGGGGAACCTTCATCACACGCTCCGAGATGTACGCGCAAGCAGCGCAAATGAACGGTCTTATTAGCTACCTAGCCATCTACATCGGCTTTGTATTGGTCGTTGCATGCGCGGCGATTCTGTCGATCCAGCAACTCTCCAACGTGGCCGACGGCAGCCGCAGCTATCGTGTGCTGGCACAGATCGGCTGTGAGGACCGCCAGATTCGCCATTCGGTGATGGCGCAGCAAGCAGTGTTCTTCCTGTTCCCTCTGGCAGTGGGCCTGGCGCACTCCTTTGTGGCACTTAAGGTGATCATCGAGCTGGTGAGCATATTCGGAAATATGAGCATCGGCGGCACCGTGGGCCTCACCTGTGCAATCTTCCTGGCAGCCTATGGCGGATACTTCCTGGTGACCTACCTCATGAGCGCCGGAATGGTGCAAGCTGCCATAGCCACCCGCTACAGCGAGTAGCTCGTTCAGCTCGGATTTATCGTAGGTTGAGCATAAGTCAGCGAAAACGCCCCTAGGCGAGCAAGGTGACGTGAAAGAGGAGGGAAGCGTACTTCGGTACGCGACCGACGATTGAACGTCAGGTTGCCGCTTAGGGGCGTTTGCAGCGTCGAGCCGTTACGCGGTTTGGCAAACCGCGTAACTAAATACGCTCTGCGATCTCGTGGATGAGGTAGTCGGTCTTTTCCCAGCCCAGGCACGGGTCGGTGATCGACTTGCCAAAGACACCGCCGTCGACCGGCTGGTTGCCATCCTCCAGGTAGGACTCGATCATAAAGCCCTTGACCAGCTTGGAGATGGACTCGTTGCGGCGGCAGCTGTCGAGCACCTCCTTGCAAATGCGATACTGCTCCAGCGGACGCTTGCCCGAGTTGTCGTGGTTGCAGTCGATGACCGCTGCCGGATTGGCATAGCCGGCATGCTCGGTATAGCGTTCGGCCAGGCGCTCCAGGTGCTCGTAGTGGTAGTTGGGGTAGGTGCGACCGTCGAGACCGATGTAGCCACGCATAACGGCGTGCGCGAGCGGATTGCCGTCGCACTCGACCTCCCAGTTGCGGAAGATGAAGCTCTGGTGCGCCTGCGCGGCGTAAATGGAGTTGAGCATAACGGTGGTAGAGCCGGCAGTGGGATTCTTCATGCCGACGGGTACCGAAATGCCGCTCGACACCAGGCGATGCTCCTGGTTCTCGACCGAGCGTGCGCCCACGGCAACATAGCTCAGCAGGTCGACGAGGTATTGGTAGTTGGACGGGTAGAGCATCTCATCGGCGGTAAAGAAGCCGGTCTCCTCGATGACGCGCAGGTGCATGTGGCGGATGGCCTTGACGCCCTCGAGCAGGTCGTCGGGAGCCTCGGGGTTGGGGTTGTGCAGAAGACCCTTGTAGCCGGTGCCCTTGGTGCGCGGCTTATTGGTGTAGACGCGCGGAATGATGATGAGCTTGTCCTTGACCTCTTCGGCGACCTTGGCCAGTCGGTTCATGTACTCAAGCACCGAATCCTCGCGGTCGGCAGAGCACGGGCCGATGATGAGTACCTTGCGCGCGTCCTCGCCGGTAAAGACTTTGGCGACCTCGGCGTCAAATGCCTGCTTTTTGGCAGTAAGCTCGGCGGAAAGCGGCATCTCCTCGCGGATCTCCATGGGGATCGGCAGCCTGCGTTTGAATTCCATGGCCATAGGGGCCTCCTCAATCAATTGATGGCAATGAGAACATTGTCGAATGCTCGGCATTATCCGCTGTCGCACGCTAAAGTGCAAGTCCTTGTCACCCCGAAACCTGCCAAAAAGGGACAGGTTTATTTTGGCAGGTTTTATCTGGGCAAACGTCGGCGGATGCCGGGAGGGAGCTGCGCCACGCGGAACCCTAAGGCTGTTGCCGGTTCCCCAGGAAACACTCCGTGGGCAAAAAATGCCAAATATGAGTACTGTTGCTCACCTAGTAACATATCCGTCTAGCGAGATAATAGACAAAGTGATAAATATGTTCATTAACGTTGGCAGACAGAAGCCTGCTAACGGGCGTTTTGATTAATTCAAAGGCGTATAGGGGCCGCAAAGAGGTCGTTTGAGGTGGTTTTGGCTGTTACTAAAAAGGTGACAGTACTCATATTTGCCCTTTTTTGCCCACGGGGTCTGGAAAGCGCCGTCAATGAGGTCTCGGGGAAGGCGTTTCGAGGCTCGAAGGACACAAAACGGGGGCGCAGGTTGTCCTGCGCCCCCGTTCTCGGGCGTCATCATTTCTCTGCGGCCGTATCTACGCCGCCTCGTCGAACTGCGAGTTGTACAGGTCGGCGTAGAAGCCGCCCTGGGCGAGCAGCTCGTCGTGCGTGCCCTTCTCGACGATGTCGCCGTCACGAATTACCAAGATCACGTCGGCGTTGCGGATCGTGGACAGGCGGTGCGCGATGACAAAGCTGGTACGGCCCTGCATCAGCGCATCCATGGCACGCTGAATAAGCTCCTCGGTGCGAGTGTCAACGTTGGAGGTCGCCTCGTCCAAAATCAGCGCCGGACGGTCGGCCAGAATGGCGCGGGCGATGGTCACGAGCTGGCGCTGACCCTGCGAGAGGTTGGTGCCCTCTTCGTTGATCATAAAGTCGTAACCGCCGGCGAGCGTATGGATAAAGTGGTCGCAGCGTGCGGCGCGTGCAGCGGCTTCGACCTCGGCATCGCTCGCGTCGGGGCGTCCGTAGCGGATGTTCTCGCGGATCGTGCCGTTAAACAGCCAGGTATCCTGCAGTACCATAGCAAACTCGCCGCGCAGCGCCGCGCGATCCCAATCGCGCACGTCGATGCCCTCGACGCGCAGCGAACCGCCGTCCACATCGTAGAAGCGCTGCAGCAGCTTGATGAGCGTGGTCTTGCCGGCGCCGGTGGGGCCGACGATGGCGATGGTCTGGCCGGGCTGCGCCTCGCAGCTAAAGTCGTGGATGATGGTCTTGTCGGGCGTGTAGCCAAACTTGACATGGTCAAACTCCACGTGGCCGGGGCGCTTCTCGGGAATCTGCGCGTCGGCTTTCTGCTCCTCCTCGGGCGCGGCTAGGAACTCAAAGACGCGCTCGGTGGCAGCGGCCATCGACTGCATCGTGTTGCTCACGTTGCCCAGCTGCTGCACCGGCTGCGTAAAGTTGCGCACGTACTGGATAAAGCTCTGGATGTCGCCGGGCGTGGCATTGCCGGTCAGCGCAAGTTGCGCGCCCACCACGACGACGCCCACGTAGCCCATGTTACCCACCAGGCTCATAAGCGGCATCATCAGGCCCGATAGGAACTGCGAGCGCCAGCCACTAATAAAGAGCCGGTCGTTTTGACGGTCGAACTCCTCGATCGAGGCCTCGGCGCGGTCGAACACCTGAATGACGTTCTGGCCGGCAAAGTCCTCCTCGATAATGCCGTTGACCGCGCCCAGAACCTGCTGTTGCTCGCGGAAGTACGGCTGCGAGAAGTGAATCATCACGGCCAGGATAATCGCGGCTGCCGGCAGCGTGAGCACGGTGACGCCGGTGAGCGGCAGGCTGATCGACAGCATCATGACGAGCACGCCGATAATCTGCGTTATCGACGTGATGAGCTGCGTCACGCTCTGGTTGAGCGACTGACCCAGCGTGTCGACGTCGTTGGTGATGCGGCTGAGTACGTCGCCCTTGCTGTGGCCGTTAAAGTAACTCATCGGCACGACGGCGATTTTGGCGGCAATCTCCTTGCGCATGCGATAGCAGATCTTTTGCGTGACGCCGGTCATGAGCCAGCCCTGGATGAGGCTGCAAACAGAGCTTGCCAGATACAGGCAGAGCAAAAAGCCGAGCGTCTTGGCGATCCAGGCAAAGTCGACGTCGCCGGTGCCGTTGACCTTGGCAACCAGGCCTTCGAACAGTTTGGTGGTAACCTGGCCGAGCACCTTGGGTCCCACAATGTTAAAGATGACCGAGCACACGGCAAAGGCGACGGCGGCAAGCACGGCAATCTTGTGCTGGCCGATATAGCCGAGCAGCTGCCTCATGGTGCCCTTAAAGTCCTTGGCCTTTTCGCCGCGACGCATGCCGCCCATGCGGCCCATGGGACCACGCTGGCGGGTGGGCTTGGGAATCTGAGTCTTGGTCTCGTCTGCCATTAGCGCTCGCCTCCTTCCGTGACGGCTGCAATTTCTTCTTGGGTAAGCCCCAGCTCTTCGGCGGAAAGCTGTGACTGTGCGATCTCCAGGTACGCCGGGCAGCTGTGCAGCAGCTCCTCGTGCGTACCGGTGCCCACCACGTGACCGTCGTCGAGCACGATAATCTGGTCGGCGTGCATGATAGTCGCGATGCGCTGGGCCACGACCACGAGCGCGGCGTCGGTAACGTTTTTGGCCAGCTCCTCGCGCAGGCGCGCGTCGGTCTTGTAGTCGAGGGCACTAAACGAGTCATCGAACACCACAACCTCGGGCTTTTTGGCCAATGCGCGGGCGATGGCCAAGCGCTGGCGCTGACCACCCGAGACATTGGAGCCTCCCTGGCTGATGGGGGAGTCGTAGCCGCCCTCGCGCTCGGCGATAAAGTCCTCGGCTTGGGCGATGCGTGCCGCCCGGTGCATGTCATCATCGCTCACCATGTCGCCGGCAAACTTGAGGTTGCTCTCGACGGTGCCCGAGAACAGGCGACCCTGCTGCGGGATGTAACCAATGCGGCGGCGAAGCTCGGAAAGGGTCATGTCGCGCACGTCGATGCCGTCGAGCGAAATGCTGCCGCCCGTGACGTCGTATAAGCGCGGAATCAGCTGTACGAGCGTGGACTTGCCCGAGCCCGTGGAGCCAATGATGCCGAGCATCTGACCGGCATGCGTGGTGAAGTTCACGCCGCTGATGACGTCGGCGCGGGCATCGGGATACTGGAAGCTCACGTCGCGGAAGGTGAGCTCACCGCGCGGCGCGCTGGCCGTGGGCAGTTTGGGCGAGGCGGGGTCGTTGATGCTCGTGGGGCAGGTGATGACCTCTTCCACGCGCTCGGCTGCGACCTCGGCACGGGGCAGAATGACCGAAACCATGGTGAGGATCATAAACGCCATAACGATCTGCATGGTGTAGGAGATAAACGCCATCATGTTGCCGACCTGCATCACGCCGTCGGACACGCCTTGGGCGCCAAACCAGACGATGAGCACGGTGATGCAGTTCATGACGAGCATCATGAGCGGCATCATAAAGCTCATGGCTCGGTTGGTGTAGAGCTGCGTGGTCATCAGGTCGAGCGACGCCTTGTCAAAACGCTCGAGCTCATGCTCCTCGCGGTTGAACGAGCGGATGGGCATAAGACCGTCGAGCAGCTCGCGGGCGGTAAGGTTCACACGGTCCACGTAACTTTGCATCTTTTTGAACTTGGGCATGGTGAGGCCCATGAGCACGCCGACGACGGCCGAGACCGCGATGATGGCCACGGCGATGGTCCACTCCAGGCCGGTGTGGTTGGCCAGGACACGCATGACAGCGACGATGCCCATGACGGGAGCCATCAGGCACATGCGGATAAACAGGGTTGCGGCCATCTGGATCTGCTGAATGTCGTTGGTGCAGCGGGTGATGAGCGAGGCCTGGCTAAACTTGCCCACCTCGGCCGGCGAGAAGTGCATAACCTTGTTGAAGGTCTCGCGGCGCAGGTCGCGGGCGATGGAGCAGGCGGTGCGCGACGCCACGGCGCCGGTCAGGATGGTGGCGACGAGCGACACCAGACACAGACCAAACATCGTGGTCGCCATGCGGCCCAGGTAGGCGTTCTGCACGTCGGCGGGGTCGATGCCCTGTGCCTTGTACTCGTCCTGCACATAGCTCACGGCGCGCTGGGTGACGATGGAGCCCGACATGGAGCCCATTTTGTCTGCCATTTGGTTGGCGCCCTCGACGAGCTTGCCCTGATCGATAAGACCGCCTTCAACGCCTAGGCGCAGGCTCTTCATGGTGATCTTACCGCCGTCGGCGTCGATCTGCTTTTGCATGCTCTGCGCGGCTGCGGCCTTCTGCTGCATCTCGGCGAGCTGCTCGGGCGTCATCGCTGCCATCTGCTCGGGGGTGGGCATGGCCTGAGCGGCGCCGCCATCGCTTGCCTCGGTGGATGCGCCGGTCATGTCGCCCATGGAGTCGGCGTCAATGCCCTGGTTGAAGGCGAGCACGACGGTCTCAGGCAGGCTCATGATGTCGGCAATCTTGTCGCCGTCGCCGCGCTCCTCCTCGGTGCCCTTGTACGTTCGAATGCCGTTATTGTCCGCCTTACTAAACACGGCCTCCACAGCTTTGGCGTCCTTGGCGCTCATAAAGAGTTCGAGGTCGTCGAGCGATTCGGCGCGAATGGTGTCGGGCACGGGCGAGGCGATGCCGCCTTGCTGCACGCCCACGTCGACGATGTCGCTCATATAGGTAGGCAGCGCCAGATCGGCGTTGCAGCTGATTACGATAAGTACGATAGCTGCGAGCAGTGCCAGGACATGCTTTTTAAAGAGCTTGAGAATCCTCACTCGGCATCTCTCCTTTCTTGATTGTGGTCGATAATTTCGTTGGCACGCCTTAGAAGACGCACCATCTCTTGGGTATCTGTTTCGCCGAGCTGTTCGAGGAAAGCCGCGGTGCGGTCCTCGAATTCCCGGCGTTTGATTTCGAGATCCTGGAATCCCTTGTCGGTCACTATGACGTGTACGCGACGACGGTCGGTCTTTGAGTGCTCACGCTCAACCCAGCCCTTGGCTTCGAGAGCGCGTAGGATATTGGCAATGCGGGCGTTCGAGACCCAGGCGCGATCAGCGAGTTCGCTCGGCGTGAGCGAACCGCCAGCGAGCATAAGGGCGCGCATGACAGCCATCTCGCCGCTGAGAGCTTTGTCCACAAAGCGCGAAACGCGCTGGTGAATGCCGCCAAACTCGGTAAGGAGCTGACTCCCAAGCTCATGGAAATCGGTATCTTCCACCGAAAACCCCTAACACTAGAAACTATTTTCGGTGAAAGATGATACCCCTGCACGCGCGCCCTATACGGAAGATTTTTGGGACATGCCTAGAAAACTGCCTTTAGGCGATCTCCGTACACCGTCGGTGCCAGCAAAGTTAAGGGCAGATCTCTAGGCATGTCCCAAAAACTACCTGGTTGCTAGGCAATATAAAGAACGCATAAAGAATTAAAATCATTCAAGAATTGCAGCGTTTCAAAGAACTATCATGCACGCGGTTAGGCGAGGGGTTGTCACCACCATGACGACTGGGACTCATATAATCGCCACGTGCGATGCTCCAACTTCCCGCGAGGAGACACCTTATATAAAGGGGGATGGAGTCATGGCATTTGACTTCACGGGCAAGACCGCGATTGTCACGGGCGGCACTCAGGGCATTGGCCTCGAGATCGCCAAGGGCATCGTCGCGGGCGGCGGACATGTCGCGCTCATCGCAAGGAACGCTGCTAAGGGCGAGGCCGCTGTGGCCGAGCTTGGCGAGGGCAACAAGTTTTATCAGCTCGATGTCGCTGATGCGCCCAAGGCGCGCGAGACCGTCGAACAGATTTTCGCAGACCTGCCGCAAACCAATATCCTGATCAACTGCGCTGGCGTCATCAGCACCAAGAAGTTCGACGAGATCGACGACACCGAGTGGCGCCGTACCATCGACATCAACCTCAACGGCACCTTTACCATGATGAACGCCGTGTACCCGCACTTTAAGGCTGCCCATGCCGGCACTATCGTCAACGTG
Organism: Collinsella sp. AF28-5AC; assembly: GCF_003457875.1. Lineage (NCBI taxonomy): Bacteria > Bacillati > Actinomycetota > Coriobacteriia > Coriobacteriales > Coriobacteriaceae > Collinsella > Collinsella sp. AF28-5AC. The sequence goes on from NZ_QRTA01000002.1 coordinate 156,085, forward strand.
AGCTCTGTTGCTGGCAAGATCGGCGGCGGCCTGCTCGGCACCGCGGCTTACGCGAGCTCCAAGGCCGGTGTTAACGGTCTAACCAAGGCAGTCGCCAAGGAGGGCGGTAGGTTCGGCGTTCGCTGCAACGCTGTGTGCCCGTCGCTCACGTTGACCGATATGACCTCGATTCTCTCTGACGAGAACTCTCAGCGCATCATCAACGGTATTCCTCTGGGCCGTGCCGCCCAGGCCAGCGAGCCTGCGCAGATGGTGCTCTTCTTTGCCTCCGACCTCGCCAGCTTCGTGAACGGCGAGATCGGTGACTGCGACGGTGGCATCGTTCTGGACGGGTAATACCCCGCGACGTTAATTCGGCGACGGCTCCTGCGACTCGGGACCGTCGCCTTCTTTCTGGCACAGGAGCGTGCGACCGCGTGCCACACGCATCAAAAGGAGATATAAATGAGTGAATCGACTGTGGTGGAGGCGCCGGCGGCAAAGGAGCCGTTCTTTAAGATGTCCTCCATCCCGGGTGCCAATATTTTGGTGCCGCTTCTGCTGGGCTGCCTGCTCAACACGCTATTCCCCGATCTGTTCAAAACGCTCGGCAGCTTTACGCTTGGCATGACCCAGCAGGGTGCAGGCCCGCTCGTGGGCGCTTTTTTGCTTATCGTCGGTACGACGATTTCGTTTAAGAGTGCTCCTGCCGCCGCTGCCCGCGGTGCCATCATCATCGCCGTCAAGCAAATCGTGGTCGTTGCCGTGTCGCTGCTCATCCTTTATGTGTTCAACGACAACCTGTTTGGCATCTCTGCCATGGTGATGCTGGCGGCTTGCACCGGCGCCAACAACGCTATGTACGCTGGTCTGATGGGCACCATGGGCAATGAGGCCGAGCGTGGCGCTGTCGCAATCACCACGCTCGTTGTCGGCCCTCCGGTCACGATGATCGTGCTCGGCGCTGCCGGCCAGGCTCCGATCGGCTGGTCGCTCGTGGGTGCCATCCTGCCGATCGTCGTCGGCATTATTCTGGGCAACGTCTTCCCCAGCTTTAAGAAGATGATGGCACCGGCACTTTCCGCCGTCATCGTGCTCGTCTTCTTTGCCATGGGCTCGACCATGACCTTTGGCCAGCTCATTAATGGCGGTCTTCCCGGTATTCTGCTCGGCGTGATCTGCTCGGTGATCTTTGCAATTCCCGTCATCGCGGTCGACAAGCTCACGGGCGGCACGGGTGTCGCAGGTGCGGCCATTTCGAGCTGCGCCGGAGCCAATGTGGCTACGCCTGCTGCCATGGCAAGCGTCAACGGGGCCACGTACGGTGGCGCCGTGCTCGCGACGGCTACGGCACAGGTTGCTGCCTGCGCAATCGTGACGGCTATATTGACCCCGCTGGTCACCAGCTGGTGCTACAAGCATTTTGAGGGCCAGCAGAGCAACAGCAAGGCAACGACCGACAAGGCTTCCGCAGCCGCCTAATGCCAAACGGCAATCAAAGCTAAATAACTAGCCACGCCATAGGGCGGCCCTGGGGGAAATCCCGTGGCCGCCCTTCAGTTTCTGAAGGGTCTCTGGGGTACTTTACCCTGATAAAGCTGACATAACAGCTAGAGTGAACGTCGTACAAAGGCAAGGAAAAATACCAAAGAAATCGGTGAACGGTAGTTGTTCGCGCTCGCATTTCCTGCGGGTTTGTAAAAAACGCCATTATGATATAAAAAAAGAAACATATAACAGCCCAGATGGAGAGGGTCGCTATGTTATCCTTCTCAAACGGGTGAAATCTTGGGTTTTGGGTTGTAGTTCCAAGGTGGATAAACGTTTTCCCTACACCAACGTGTGGTGAAGAACGGAAGAAGCCGGTAGTGCAAGCCGAACATTCAAGAATTCAATAAGCAGCGGTGTGAGAGAGCGCCGCATTACACGTAACTAGGAGCGTGGTTACACAATGCAGGAGGCATGGGAAGGCTTCAAGGAAGGCATCTGGACGGGAGAGGTTGACGTCCGAGACTTCATCCAGAAGAACTACACCCCCTACGAGGGCGACGAGTCGTTCCTCGCCGGCCCGACCGAGCGTACCAAGGAGCTGTGGGGCGAGGTTCTCGACCTGCTGCTTAAGGAGCGCGAGCAGGGCGGTGTCCTCGATATGGACACCAAGACCGTCACGGGTATCGTGAGCCACCCCGCTGGCTACATCGATAACGCCCACCGCGAGAAGGAGACCATCGTCGGCCTCCAGACCGACAAGCCGCTCAAGCGCGCGCTGCACGTCAACGGCGGTATCCGCATCGCTTGCCAGGCTGCCAGCCAGCACGGCTATAAGGTCGACGAGAACGTTGTCGAGCGCTACACCTTCGAGCGCAAGACCCACAACGCCGGCGTCTTCGATGTCTACACCCCCGAGATGCGTGCTTGCCGCTCGGCTCACATCATCACCGGTCTGCCCGATGGCTATGGCCGCGGCCGCATCATCGGCGACTACCGTCGTGTTGCCCTGTACGGCGTCGACTACCTGATTAAGGACAAGGAGGCCCAGAAGGCTTCCACCCCGACGGTCATGACCGCCGACAACATCCGCGATCGCGAGGAGCTGCAGGAGCAGATCCGCGCCCTCGGCGAGCTCAAGATGATGGCCGAGACCTATGGTTTCGACATTTCCAACCCTGCTACCAACACGCAGGAGGCCATCCAGTGGATGTACTTCGCCTACCTCGCTGCCGTCAAGGAGCAGAACGGCGCCGCTATGTCCATCGGCCGTACCTCTACGTTCATCGACATCTACGCTGAGCGCGACCTTGCCAACGGTACCTTCACCGAGGAGCAGATCCAGGAGTTCGTGGATCACTTCATCATGAAGCTCCGCATGGTCAAGTTTGCCCGTACCCCCGAGTACCAGGCCCTGTTTACCGGCGATCCGCAGTGGGTCACCGAGTCCATCGGCGGCATGGGTGTTGACGGCCGTACGCTCGTTACCAAGATGAGCTACCGCTACCTGCACACGCTCGAGAACATGGGCACCAGCCCCGAGCCCAACATGACCGTTCTGTGGTCGACCCGTCTGCCCGAGAACTTCAAGAAGTTCTGCGCCAAGACTTCTGTCGCCAGCTCCTCGATCCAGTACGAGAACGACGACCTCATGCGCGTCTATCACGGCGACGACTACGGTATCGCCTGCTGCGTGTCCTCCATGCGCATTGGCAAGGAGATGCAGTTCTTCGGCGCTCGCGCCAACCTGGCTAAGTGCCTGCTGTATGCACTCAACGGCGGTGTTGACGAGGTCTCCAAGAAGCAGGTCGGCCCCAAGTACCGCGCCGTCGAGGGCGATACGCTCGATTACGACGACGTTGTGGCCAAGTACAACGACATGATGAAGTGGCTCGCTGGCGTGTACGTCAACTCGCTGAACATCATTCACTACATGCACGACAAGTATTGCTACGAGCGCATCCAGATGGCTCTGCACGACAAGCACGTGCACCGCTGGTTCGCTACGGGCATCGCTGGCCTTTCCGTCGTGGCTGACTCCCTGTCCGCCATCAAGTACGCCAAGGTCCACCCCGTCCGTGACGAGAACGGCATCATCGTCGACTTCGAGACCGAGGGCGATTTCCCCAAGTACGGTAACGACGACGACCGCGTCGACCAGATCGCTCACGACGTTGTGCACCAGTTCATGGAGTACATCCGCATGAACGACACCTATCGCAACTCCGTGCCCACGACCTCGGTTCTGACCATTACCTCCAACGTCGTGTACGGTAAGAAGACCGGCTCCACGCCCGACGGCCGCAAGGCTGGCCAGCCGTTCGCCCCGGGTGCTAACCCCATGCACAAGCGCGATAGCCACGGCGCCATCGCTTCGCTGTCTTCGGTTTCCAAGCTCCCGTTCCGCGATGCTCAGGACGGCATCTCCAACACCTTCTCCATCATCCCGAGTGCGCTCGGCAAGGAGGACCAGGTGTTCTTTGGCGATATCGACCTTGATCAGCTGGGCGAGTAACTATTGTTAGTGCTATACTAACAATAACGATTACTGATTAGCGCGCCGGTTTCGGCCGGCGCCTATTAATCGAAGGAGACACATTATGAAGGTTTCTGAAGTTTCCGAGACTCAGGCCGATAACCTGGTCCACATGCTCGACGCTTACGCTGAGAAGGGTGGCCACCACCTGAACATCAACGTCTTCAACCGTGAGACGCTGCTCGACGCTCAGGCTCACCCCGAGAAGTACCCGCAGCTGACCATCCGCGTTTCCGGCTATGCCGTGAACTTCCACACGCTCACCAAGGAGCAGCAGGACGAGGTCATTGCGCGTACCTTCCACGACAAGTTCTAAAGGGTTCAACTCCTGTAGGATTACTGGGGCCGGTTTTGGGTTATTTCCCAAAACGTCCTCGGACATGCAAAGAGGCTCCGCTGCGCGCGTTGCGCGGCGGAGCCTCTTTGCGTCCTGCGGGATGTTTTGGAAAATAACCCAAAACCGGCCATGTGGGGTCCTTTGGAGTCACCCTTTAGGCGGAACTCTCCTAATTATTTGGATGAGTCGTTTACTTACTTGTGCTGTTACCGTCTTCCCGCTGTTGTTGGGGTATGCTTTGTTCGTATGTAAACGTATGACATGTTGATGGGGGAGGTTGCTATGGCTCGCGAGGGCGCTCGTTCTAAGGATTCAGCTAAGCCTGGCATCAAGGAAGTTGCAGCGGTGGCGGGGGTTTCGCCTACTACGGTATCTCGCGTGCTTAATAATCGCGGCTATATTAGCCAAGAGACCCGCGATAAGGTCCATGCCGCGATGAAGCGCATCAACTATACGCCCAACGATATCGCCCGTGCCATGCTCAACGGTCGCCTGAATCTAATAGGTATGATCGTCCCCTATGTCAGCAGCCCGTTTCATGCACAAGCGGTTCAAGCCGTTGAGCGTACCCTGGCCGAAAACGGTTTTAAGATGCTGCTGTGCAATAGTGCCAATCGACCTGATCTTGAGCGTTCTTATATCGATATGCTTCGGCGCAATATGGTTGATGGCGTCATTGTCAACTCGCTTAATATCGGTGCCGAGGCGTATGCCGAGATGGGTTTGAGTCTGGTTGGTATCGACTGCGACCTTGGCGAGGCCTCTGTTCAGATTGCGAGCGACAGCTATAGTATCGGCGAACTTGCCACGCGTCGCCTGATCGATGACGGGTGTTCGCGCATCCTGTGCCTGCGCAGCAATAGCCGCATGCGCATGCCTGCCAATAAGCGTACCGATGCCTACCTCGATGTTGTTGAGCAGGCCGGTTTGCCCGCGCTTGTCCGTGAGGTCGAGTTCGTTAAGCCCGACGACGAAAAGAGCGCGGTCGTTGCGAAGATCCTCGATGAGAACCCCGATATTGACGGCATCTTTGCGGGAGACGACACGATGGCGGCTATCTGTCTTAACGTGATGAAGCAGCTCGGCTTGAGCGCTCCGGGCGATATTAAGGTCGTGGGCGCGGATGGTGCCCGCCGCACTATGACGTTTATGCCTGACTTAACAACCGTACGCCAAGATATCGATCGCATCGGAGAGCTCGCGGCGCAATCCATCATTGCTCTTATTAACGGCGAAAAGCCCGAATCGAATATCAAGCTCCCCGTTGAACTCATTGAGGGTAAAACCGCGTAGTTCATCCCGTGCCAAAAGAATTCCTCAAACACCTCTGATGACCGTTCGCCGGCATATGTCAACCGTTTGCCGACGACTGGAACTGCGAAAAGACGTATTGGTGTGAAAACGTTTGACATATGAAAACGATTGACATATCTTGCAGTTGTACCGAGTTAGTATCTCGTGAGAAAGGAAGTCTCGGATGCACAAGGTGTATTACCAGCCTGAGGGAATTTGGGTAGGCGACATCATGCCGTACGGCGAGGACGGCACGTTCTATCTCTATCATCAGCGTGACACGCGAAACCCCGGACCTTTCGGAGAGCCGTTTGGCTGGGCACTCGCGACAACCAAGGACTTCGTCAATTACAAAGACTTTGGCGAGAGCCTTGAGCGTGGCGGCGACGAGGAAGTCGACCAGTATGTTTATGCCGGCACGGTGTTTAAGGTGGGCGACAAGTACCATGCGCTCTACACTGGTTGCAATCGCGATAAGGTCAAGGCACGCTTGATGAAGCAGGTTCTTCTTCACGCAACGAGTGACGACGCCGTCAAGTGGGAGAAGAACATCGCCGAGACGCTGCTTCCGCCCCAGGAGGGTTACGATGACCGCAACTGGCGCGATCCCTTTGTGCTTTGGGATGAGGAGAACGAAGAGTACATGCTCATCCTCGGCACGCGTGTGGGCGAGGACAAGCGTCTGATGACCGGTCGTCTGGTCAAGTTCACCTCCAAGGACCTGGATACCTGGGAGTTCCAGGGCGACTGGTGGAATCCGGGCCTGTACACCATGTTCGAGATGCCTGATCTCTTTAAGATGGGCGACTGGTGGTATCTGGTGTTCTCCGAGTACAGTGATGGCAACAAGACCCGTTACCGCATGTCTCGCTCTATCAACGGTCCTTGGATCACTCCTGCGGACGATTCCTTCGATGGCCGCGCGTACTATGCCGCGCGTACCGCATTTGACGGCGAGCGCCGCGTTCTCTTTGGTTGGGTTCCTACGCGTGACGAGGGCGGCGACCCCAGCTCTTACCTGTGGGGTGGCACCTTTATGCCCCTCGAGATCGTTCAGCGTGCCGACGGAACGCTCGGCACCAAGCTTCCTGATAGCATGCTTGGCGCCTTTGGCGAGGCTAAGGCAGTCGAGGCCTTTGAGCTCTCCTGCGAGTCGGGCAAGGTCGAGCAGGTGCTCGCCGCGGATGCCGGTTCCACCTATATGCTCGATGCCGACATCGAGCTCGCCGGTGACGCTGCCGGCTTCTCGGTGAAGCTTGCCGAGGACGCCGAGTCCGGTCTTGCCTATGAGTTCCGCGCCAACCTGCGTGAGGGCAAGCTCGAGTTTACGGCGGCCCCCCAGTATCCGTGGTTCCAGGTCAACAACATGGGCCTCGAGCGTCCGTTGTTCTTTAAGGGCGAGGGCACTCATCATGTGCGCCTGGTCGTCGACGACGACATCGCGACCATCTTTGTCGATGATGTTGCGCTTAACGCTCGATTCTGCAATAAGCAGGGCCAGGGTGTGGCGCTGACGGTCACCGACGGTACGCTTAAGTGCGCAAATGCAACGATCGCGTCTCTGTAATGGCATCAAAACGTCTTATGCTTTCGTAAAGGAATGGAGAGGAACATGGACTACAAAGTAGTGTCTCAGCAAGTCGTCGATAACGTCGGCGGTCTGGAGAACATCGAGGGCGCCACGCATTGCGTTACGCGTCTGCGTCTGGTGCTCAAGGATACGAGCAAGTACAACAAGGCCGAGCTCGAGAACATCGATGGCGTCAAGGGCGTGCTGTACAACAGCGGCCAGCTCATGATCATCTTCGGTACCGGTACCGTCAACAAGGTTTACGATGAGTTTATGGCTCTGACGGGCGTTAAGGAGATCAGCGCTTCCGAGGTCAAGGGCGCCGAGGCGGACAAGAAGGGCAAGTTCTTCTCGGTCCTCAAGGTATTCTCGGACATCTTTATCCCCATCATTCCCGCTTTCGTCGGCGCTGCTATCATCATCGGCCTTAAGTCGCTGATCGTTGCCAACGGCCTCTTTGGCATGGAGGGCAGCCTCGCCGATCACAGCGAGTTCCTCAAGAACCTCGCAAGCTTCTTTGCCATTATCGCCACCACCTTCGACTACCTACCTGTCCTGGTTATGTACAGCGCGGTCAAGCGTTTTGGCGGTAACCCGATCCTGGGCATCCTCGTCGGTATCGTCATGGTTCACCCGAGCCTTATGAACCGTAACACGTTCGTTATGGACCCGACGGGTGCTGAGTACTGGAACTTCGGTCCGCTCTCCATTCCCATGGTTGCTTTCCAGGGCGGCGTGTTCCCTGCAATCCTGACTGCCTGGTTTATGGCCAAGGTCGAGAAGATTGCCCAGAAGTACATCCCCGAGGTCGTTTCGTTCGTCTTTGTCCCGACCGTTACCCTGATTCTTGCTAACGTCGCCCTGTTCACCGTGTTCGGCCCGCTCGGCAACCTGATCGGCGACGTCCTCGCCGGCGTAATCGATATCCTGTACAACAGGATGGGCGTCTTCGGTGCCTTTGTCTTTGCCGCATTCCTGCAGCCGCTCGTCGTTACCGGTACGCATCAGTTCATCCAGGGTATCGAGGCAAACCTCGTTGCCACGACTGGCTTCAACTACATCCAGGCCATCTGGTCGGTTTCCATCATCGCCCAGGGCGGCGGCGCCATCGGCATGTACCTCATTCACAAGAAGCATTCCAAAGAGCGCAACATCTGCATGTCGTCCTTTATCCCGACGCTGGTCGGTATCTCCGAGCCCGCAATCTTTGCTGCAAACATGCGCTACTCGATCATCCCGTTCATCTGCGCTTGCATCGGTGCAGGCTGCGGCGGTGCCTTCGTGAAGCTCTTTGAGGTGCGCGCCATCGGTCAGGGTCTGACCGGCGTGCTTGGCCTGCTCATCGTCACGCCCGAGACGCTCGTGTGGTATGTGGCTGGCAATCTCATCGCCTTTATCGTGCCGATCGTCTTGATCTTTGCCTACAACAAGGCAAAGGGCGTGCCGACCACTGATGAAGAGGGCGCTGGTGCTGGCTTTGATGTCAGCTTCTAGTTGAGCCGTTCAGCGTAATCTGAGGATAAGTCCATTTGGGGAAGGGCGTTCGACTCGTGTGAGTCGAGCGTCCTTCCCCATAGACGAGAAAGTCAACGGCGATGTTTAATCAAAAAAATAAGGTGACACGCGCGGACTATGAGCAGTGGCGTGCCGGACAGGATGAGACGGCGGGTCGCATCGCGTCCGACCCCGATAGGCTCCTGTTCCATGTGGAGCCTGAGCTTGGCTGGCTCAACGACCCCAACGGTTTGGTGCAGATCGGTGATACGTATCACATCTATCACCAATACGATCCATTCGATGCTGCGCATGGCGGTCCAGTGCTTTGGAATCATCTGACAACAAAGGATTTTGTGACGTACGAGAATCGCGGCCCTGTGCTGTTCCCCGATTCCGATTTGGATTCGAGCGGAGCGTATTCTGGTTCTGCCTTTGTACACGACGGCAAGATTCACTACTTCTATACCGGCAACGTCAAGCATTTTGACCGCGATGATTACGACTACGTGTTGACGGGCCGTGAGCAAAACCAGATTCATGTGGTTGCCGAGAACCCCGACGAATTGGGCGAGAAGCGCATAGCTGTTGGGCCGGTCGATTACCCCGACGATATCGGTACGCACGTGCGTGATCCCAAAATCCTTGAACACGATGGTATCTACTACATGGTTCTGGGCGCTCGTACGAAAGACGACCGCGGCTGCGTGCTTGTCTATACCTCGAGCAATCTAGAGGACTGGAGCTATGCGACGCGCATTGAGTTGGGCGAGAAGTTTGGCTTTATGTGGGAGTGCCCCGATCTGTTTGAGCTCGATGGTGAGCTTATTCTCGTTTGCTGTCCGCAGGGTGTGTCCGCCGATGGATGGCGTTACCGCAATCCGCACCAGTGCGTGTGGTTTCCCATCGAGGCCGATTGGGAGGCGCCGAGTTTTAAGATCGCCGGGCAGGGCATGCCCCCGATGGTCGATGCCGGCTTTGATTTCTACGCACCGCAGTCTTTTGAGGATGCTGCGGGTCGGCGTTTGATGATCGGGTGGTCGGGTTGCCCCGATGCGACGGCAAAAAGCCCGACGGTGGCACGCGGGTGGCAGTGCGCGTTGACGGTGCCGAGAAAACTGAGCATGCGCGATGGTAAGCTCTGTCAGCAGCCGGTGCACGAGATTGAGAGGATGCGCGGCGACTGCGTTTGCGCGACAGGCGGTGAAACCGTTGAGGAGCCGGGCCGCCTGTTTGATCTTGTGGTTTCCTGTGAGGGCGCCCAGGTGATCGAGCTCGAAATCCGCAAGGGTGTCTTTGTGCGCTATGCAGACGGGATGCTTACCCTCGACATGGGTGACGAAGGCTATGGGCGCGACCAGAGGTTGATCGAGCTCAGCGAGCTTCGCGACCTGCGCGTGCTTTCGGACACTACGATGGTCGAGATTTTTGCAAATGGCGGCGAGGCGGCACTTACGAGCCGTACCTATTCGCCGGCGGTTCCGGCGATGGAGCTGCACGCCGAGGGTGCGGCATCGATGAATTTCTACCGCCTCGTGCATTAACCGTGCGTGGAGCACGATTGGATTTGCTGGACGGAATGTGTCGCAGTTGTCGCGGCCAACTACCGCTTACCGCATATAGCGACCGTTTGTGGAATAAGTAACCCTCCTTAATAAACCGTGTGGAATCCTAGATAAGCACGGAGTTTTCCAGGGAGACGCTGTCCTTTGTTGTGTGCAAGGGGCGGCGTCTCTTTGGCGCTTGGACGCCGTTGTGCAACAGTGCGGCGGCGCGTGCCATGTATTGAAAAGCCAATGTCGAGATGGGTCGTGATAATAATGGGCAAGTACGTAATCGTGGTTGAGTCTGGGTCGGATGTGACGCCGGAGCTCTGCGAGCGCTACGGCATCGTGCGCGTGCCCATGCATGTCACGATTGGTGACGAGACCGTCGAGGACGGCTCGATCGATCCGCTCGAGATTTATTCGCGCTGCAACGAGTTTGGCGTGATGCCCAAGACCAGCGGCTGCGCGCCTGCGGATTTTGCTCACGTGTACGACCGCATTCACGCTGAGCAGCCCGATGCGACTATTCTGCATCTCGCGTATTCCGAGGCCACGACCTGCTCGCATCAATCATCGAAGATCGCCGCCAAGGGTCGCGACTACGTGTTCTCTATGGACACGCGCTTTGTCTCGGTAGGCCAGTCGCTCGTTGTCGTCGAGACCGCCAAATACATCGAGGCTCACCCCGATGCCACCGTCGACGAGATCTTTGCATTTACGAATTCCGTCATGGACCGCGTGCTGCTGGGCTTTGTTCCTACCGATCTTGCCTTTCTTAAGGCGGGCGGTCGCTTGTCCAACGTCGCATTCCTTGGCGCCCATCTGCTCAAGATTAAGCCCTGCATTGAGGTGACGGGCGGCAAGTTCGTGGCGACCAAGAAGTTCCGCGGCTCTATGCTCAAGTGCGCCCGCGCCTTTATTGACCACATGGTTGCGAAGGGCGAGATTGACTACTCGCACATTGGCCTGGCGTATTCGGTGGGCCTTTCCCAGGAGCTGCGCGATGACATGGAGGTCTATGCGCATGATCTGGGCTTTAAGGACGTTACCTGGACTCAGGTCGGCGGCGTCATCTCGAGCCATTGCGGCCCGACCGCCTTCGGTGCGGTGCTCACGCTTAAGGCGTAAAGGCCGCAGGCGAGCGTTCTTCAGCCTGACATCTCGACGTAGCCCCCAGCCATGGTGATGGGGGATAGATTAAAACGTGCCGTTCTAGTCCGAGACGTTTAAACGCAAACGCATGGGCTAGAATGACTCTGGCATTTTAATTGGTTGCATCCAAGGAGAGGCAAGGTAGCGCGAATGGCAGAAATGACGCTTGAGGGTGTGGACGCTCGTCCCGAGGACTCTGCGTTTGCCCTTGGCCGCGTGCATTCGATCGAGACGATGGGAACGGTCGACGGACCCGGCATCCGCTTTGTGGTGTTTGTTCAGGGCTGTCCCATGCGCTGCGCGTATTGCCACAATCCCGATACCTGGTCGGTCAACGGCGGCACCATGGTGACCGTCGAACACCTGATGGATGAGTTCCAGAGTAACCACGAGTTCTATCGCAGCGGTGGCATTACGGTGTCCGGCGGCGAGCCGCTCCTGCAGCCCGAGTTTTTGGCCGATCTGTTTCGTGCTATGCATAACAACCCCGATGGCCGTGTACATACCTGCCTAGATAGCTGTGGCTATGCATTTGACCCCAACCACCCCGAGAAGTTCGATGCCGTGCTCAACGAGACCGACATGGTACTGCTCGATATTAAGCATGCCGACCCGGTCGAGCATAAAAAGCTGACCGGTTGCGATCCCGCACGCATCTTGGCGTTCGGCGATGAACTTGCACGTCGCAAGATCAAGGTCGTTATCCGCCACGTGGTGGTGCCGGGCATTACCGACACGGTGGAGGAGTGCGAGAAGCTCGGTCGCCTCATCGCTCCATGGCACAACGTGGTGGGCCTGGAAATGCTGCCGTATCACACGATGGGTGTCGTCAAGTACGAGCAACTGGGCATTCCCTATAAGCTTGAGGGCGTACCTCAGATGGATACCGCGCGCATGCCCGAGCTGCGCAATGCCGTTATGGCCGGTATGAAAAAGCGCCGTGCGGAGCTCAGGTCGGCCATCGGCTAACAAGCCATTTTTGCCCCTTTATGATACCCGAGCTGTACTGGCCTAACGGCTTGGTGCTGACACGGTTGAGCCAAAATGCTGGTACCATACCGTGGATAAGCAATTTGCACGGATTTGGGGGATGGCATGGCAACCATCGCGATCATAGGCGCACTCGAAAAAGAGGTTGCGCAGATTAAGGAAGAGCTGAGTGGCACGCATGAGTCGCAGGAGGCGGGCTTGACCGTTGTGAACGGTGGGCTTTCGGGTCTGACAGTAGTCGCCACGACGGCAGGCATGGGGACCGTGAACGCCGCTGCCGCAACGCAGCATCTCATCAGCAAATACGCCCCGCAGGCCGTTGTGTTTTCGGGCATTGCGGGCGGCCTAAACCCTAAACTCCATATTAACGACGTGGTTATAGGCAAGTGCCTGCGCTATCTGGATACCGATACGGCACTCATCGCCGAGTCGGCGCCGGGGCTCGAGGAGTTTGTCTCGACACCGGCGTTGGCTGATGTTGCCGCCGCCGTGCTTGCCGAGCATGGATTTGTGGATGCCTCGGCGGATGAGACTTCTGCGGAGAAGGACCCCAAGCAGTTCCTGTGTGGCACTATCGCCACGGGTGATCGCTTTGTTACGGGTGACGCCATGCGTAACGCTGCGATTGAGGCCACGCATGCCGATTGCGTCGAGATGGAGGGCGCGGCAATTGCGCACATCGCGGCCAAGAATGGTGTCGATTGCCTGGTACTGCGCGCTATCAGCGATAATTGTGACGAGGCATATGACGCGTTTTGCGAGCGCGAGTTCGATCTGGACGAGTACGCTCGCACCGCGAGCGGCATCACGCTTGACATCGTTCGTCGTATCGCCGCCGCGCAATAGCACGCCCGTTTTGTAAGAACCTACGACCAAGGAGTGTCCATGGCCGATTCCATTAACTATCAGCTTGCCAAGTTTGTTGCCAGCTACGGCAAGGTTTCGCAGATCCCCGAGTCCACCTGTCCCGAGGTGAGCTTTGTGGGCCGCTCCAATGTGGGCAAGTCGTCTATCATGAACAAACTCTTTGGCCGCAAGAACCTGGTCAAGGTTTCGAGTACGCCGGGCAAGACGAGCAACATCAATTTCTTCGAGGCCGACGACGTGCACTTTGTGGACCTGCCGGGCTACGGTTTCGCCCGTCGTTCCAAGGCCGAGCGCGACCGCTGGGCTGAGCTTATCGGCGACTTCTTCGACTCCGAGCGCAGCTTTAACCTGGTCGTATCGCTGGTGGATATTCGTCACGACCCCAGTAAGCTCGACCATGACATGATCGATTACCTGCAGGGCAACGAGTTCAACTTTATCGTCTGCCTCACCAAGGCCGACAAACTCAGCCGTACCCAGCAGGCCCGCCAAGCAGCAGCCATCAAAAAGCAGCTCAACGTCCCTGCCGAGAACGTGATCATCACAAGCTCCCAAACCGGTACCGGCATCGACGAACTCAAGCGCCGCATCGCCGAGGCCTGCCTCTAGTGAGTGCCCCTTACCAGCAAGAGCCCCTGCCAATAAAAATCAACTATCAGCCTGGCGCCCCTTCAAAGCGTGGGTCCCTGTAGACATCCTCAGCAAGGTAGGCGCAGGGACGGTCGGGATATTCCCTCAAAATCATTCCGCAGCGCGAAGGCCCCTTGTCCGTCGCTCCGTAGGAGCAGGACAAGGGGCCTTCATGCGCGAGGACGATTTTGAGGGAATATCCCGACCGTCCCGGACAGGTATATGAGGAGGATGTCTACAGGTACTCGATTTGAGCGCCTTCCGTGTCGCACGTGAGAATATGCGTATCACACTTGGGGAACTGCTCACGCAGCTTGACCTGCAGAAACTTTGCCACGATGGTGTCGTCGGTCACAGCCATGAGGGTCGAGCCTGAGCCGCTAATCCAGATGGTCTTAGCGCCGCCGTTAAGGCAGGTGTCGCGCACGGCGTTGTAGTCGGGAATCAGGCGGCGACGATAAGGCTCCTGAATGCGGTCGTCATTGGCAGCGGCAATCAGGTCCAGGTCACCAGTCTCCAGGCCGCGCGTCATGCCGGCGATGCGGCCCATTTGCCATACGGCGGTGGAGAGTGGAATCTCCTGCGGCACGACCTTGCGCGCCTCGCTCGTATGTACCTCGTAGGGCGGAATCACGGTAATAAAACGCAAGCGATCGCTCACCTCGTAGCGCAGACATTGGGGGAGCGAATCGGTCGGCGTAAAGGAGCAGACGGCGCCGCCAAGGATGGCGGGGGCGACGTTATCGGGATGGCCCTCGACCTCGGTGGCGATGCGGACGAGTTCGGCGCGGTCGACGGTGTGGCCTGTCAGCGCGGCGGCAGCCATGATGCCGGCGACGACGCAGGTGGAGCTGGAACCCAGGCCGCGGGCGACGGGGACGTCGGTCTGAATGTCGATAGCGACGGGGAAGGCCGGCTCGCCCCATGCGGCCAGCGCATCGACAAAGCTCACATAGACCAGGTTATTCTCGTTTTGGAACTCCTTGGGGCAGCCCGTGATGGTGAGCTTGTCGGCGCGCTCGAAGGTGAAGTGCGAGTAGAGGCCGACGGCCATGCCGAGGGTGTCGTAGCCGATGCCTAGGTTGGCGCTTGTTGCTGGGACGGTGATTTTGATCATGTGGGTCCTCCTGGCGTGCCTGGCTGTTTAGTTCGCTGCTCGGACAGTCCTGCGCAAGACGGAAAGCACATTAAGTGCTTTCCTTTGCGTGCGGAACTCACGACGAACTAAACAGCCAGGCACGCTGCGCGCGTTCGTCATCATCCCGAGGGTTATCTGATGAAAGAAGGTGCGCCGGCTTTCGCCGGCGCTTAATAAGGGATCTAGTTGGTGCTCATTCGTTTTGCTGCGGACTCGACGTAGCTGGCCATTTCGTCGACGTCACAGACGTCTTCGAAGCGGACAGGTTTGGACTCGAGCTCGGCGAGCTGGGTCGGGGCGACCGTGTTGGTGGCCTGCTCGAGCACGCGCATAGCCTCAAAATCGTCCTCGGGAACGTTGAGGCCCAGGGCATCGCAGCAGGCGCGCGGGAACTTGTAGGGGCTGGCGGTCGAAAGCAGCACGCGGGCCTTGGCGCCCTCGGCGGGAGCGACCTTTTCAAAGACGTGATAGCCGCAAGCGGTGTGCGGGTCGATCACGTAGCCGTTGGCGTCCCAGCAACTCTTGATGGCAGCGCGGACCTCGTCCTCGCTGGCCCAGCCGCAGCCAAAGACGCTCTGAATCTTGGCCAGCAGCTCGGCGGGCACCTCGTAGCGACCAGTCTGTGCCAGCTGCTCCATAAGGCCGGCAACGAGCTCGCAGTCGCCGTCGGACAGGAAGTAGAGCATGCGCTCGAGGTTGGAGCTGATGAGGATGTCCATCGACGGCGAAATGGTCGTGAAGAACGGGCGGTTGCGGTCGTAGACGCCGGTGGTCAGGAAGTCGGCAAGCACGTTGTTCTTGTCGCTCGCGACGATGAGCTTGGCGACGGGCAGGCCCATGCGCTTGGCGTAGTAGCCGGCCAAGATATCGCCAAAGTTGCCGGTGGGCACACAGAACTCTACGGCGTCGCCAGCCTCGATAGCGCCGGCGCGCAGCAGCTGCGCATAGGCGGCAAAGTAGTAGACAACCTGCGGTACCAGACGGCCGACATTGATAGAGTTGGCGCTCGAAAGCACCGTGCCGGCGGCTTCCAGACGCTCGGCAAGCTCCTTATCGGCAAAGATGCGCTTGACGGCGCTCTGGGCGTCGTCAAAGTTGCCGCGGATGCCGCAGACGGCGACGTTGTCGCCCTCCTGCGTGGACATCTGCAGGTTCTGGACGTGGCTGACCTTGCCCTCGGGATAAAAGACGGTGATGCCCGTGCCCGGAGCGTCGGCAAAACCGGCGAGTGCGGCCTTGCCCGTGTCGCCCGACGTGGCGGTGACGATCATGATGCGCTCAGCGCCGCCGTCCTTGGCGGAAGTGCGGGCCATGAGGCGGGGGAGCATCTGTAGGGCGACGTCCTTGAAGGCGCTTGTGGGGCCGCCAAAGAGCTCCATCACATAGGTCTGAGGGGCGTCAGCACCCGGCGCTGCGTCGAGTTTGACGAGCGGCGTAACCTCTTCACTCGCGAACGTGCCGCGGTATGCCTCGTCGACACACGCCGAAATTTCTTCGGCCGTGTAATCATTCAGTAACATTCCCAACACATCTTGAGCGATTTCAAAGTACGATTTATCTGCAAGCGAGCTGATATCGACCTGCTGGGTGCCAAGCTCGTCCGAGACAAACAAACCCCCGTCGGGAGCGATGCCGGTGCGGATTGCCACCTTACTTGAGCACGATAAAGTGCGTCCTCGTGTACTATGATAAGTTCCCATATAACACTGCTCCTCGGATGCCTTGGTCCCAATCGGTGAAACCATGGTATCAGAGCGCGCAAAATAGGTTCGCAGAGGCTTTTTAGAAAGGTAACCTCCAGCCCATGATTAAGATTGCCAAGTTTGGCGGCTCGTCGGTCGCCGACGCCGAACACTTTAAGAAGATCAAGGCCATCGTCGATGCCGACCCGGCTCGCCGTTTTGTGGTGGTTTCCGCCTGTGGTCGCCGCTTTAAGGGCGACACCAAGGTGACCGACCTGCTCTACCTGGTTAACGCGCACGTTAAGTACCACGTGTCGTGCGAGGAGCTGCTCGAGGACATCGGCCAGCGCTATTTTGATATCGCTGACGAGCTGGAGCTCACCTATCCCATCCGTGAGGAGTTCGCGGCTTTTGCCGAGCGCGCCCGCTCGGGCGGTTACTCCACCGAGGAGCTCGTGAGCCGCGGCGAGTACTTCACCGCTCGCCTGATGGCTGAGTACCTGGGCCTACCGTTCCTGGACGCCGCGACGGTTGTGGCGTTCCATCACGACGGTACGCTCAGCATGAACCGCACCTCCGAGCTGGTGCAAGAGTACGGTCAGCAGGGCGGCTTCGTTATGCCTGGCTTCTACGGCGCGACGCGCGAGGGCCAGATCAAGCTGCTCGACCGTGGCGGCGGCGACATTTCCGGCTCGATCCTGGCCAAGTGCCTAGGCGCCGACCTGTACGAGAACTGGACCGACGTTTCGGGCTTCTATTCTGCCGATCCTCGCATTGTGCCCGAGGCTCAGCCCATTGCGCGCGTTACCTACGAGGAGCTGCGCGAGCTTTCGTACATGGGCGCAAGCGTCCTGCACGAGGAGGCCGTGTTCCCTGTGCGTGAGGCGGGAATTCCGCTGGTCATCAAGAACACCAATGCGCCGCAGGACCCCGGCACCATCATTAGCGAGACGGCTGATGAGGGCGAGGCGGAGCCCATCATTACCGGCGTGACCGGCAAGCGCGGCTTTGTCGCCATCAACGTCGCCCGCGACCGCACCAAGCCCCGTGTTGGCTTTATGCGCCGTGCGCTTTCGGTGTTCGAACGCTATGACGTCTCCGTCGAGCACATGCCCACCGGTGTCGACCGCTTTGGCGCCGTGGTGCAGGAGCAGGATGTGCACGACTCGCTGTACTCGCTCGTGGGCGACATTCAGCAGGAGGTCGAGCCGCTCGAGATCGAGGTCGTCGAGGGCCTGGCGCTTATCGCGACCGTCGGCCGTAACCTGCGCGGGCGCGCAGGTATTTCGGGTCACCTGTTTGGCATGCTTGGCCAGGCCGGCGTGAGCGTGCGTATGATTTCGCAGAGCTGTGACGAGATCAACATCATTATCGGTGTCGAGGAGAAGGACTTCGACCTAGCGATTCAGACCATTTACCGTGCCTTCTCCGACGAAAACGGCATTGTGAAGGTCTCCGACCTGGAGGCTCCCGCGCCGGTCGATCCCGCCCTGGTCGCGCTCCACAAGTAGCTGCCATCCCGTTGATTTTTTGGGACATGTCTCAAAAATCTACGGCGGGGCGTTTCGTTTCGGTTTCGTTTCGACGGGGCGGGTTTCGTGCCCGCCCCGTTCTTGTATACACTGGCAACAATAATCGGCCTGCTCGGCGTGCGGGCAAAAGCCACAACCTTTAAAGGGGGAAGCATGAAACAGTACACGGTTGCTATTTTGGGCGCGACGGGAGCTGTAGGCACCCAGATGCTCGAGTGCCTCAACGAGCAGGAGTTTCCGGTCGGTAAGCTCAAGCTGCTGGCGAGCGCGCGCTCTGCGGGCAAGACCGTTGAGTTCCGCGGCGAGCAAATCGTGATCGAAGAGGCTTGCCCCGAGGCCTTTGAGGGCTGCGATATTGTGCTCGGAGCCGCCGGCGACGATATCGCGAAGGAGCTGCTGCCCGAGGCCGTCAAGCGCGGCGCTGTCGTGGTCGACAACAGCCATGCCTTCCGCATGGATCCCGAGGTGCCGCTGGTCGTACCCGAGATCAATGCCGACGATATCAAGTGGCATCACGGCCTTATCGCCAACCCCAACTGCGCGACCATTATCGGCCTGGTTCCCACCTGGCCGCTGCATCAGCTCGCCGGCGTGAAGCGCATGATCGTCTCGACGTACCAGGCGGCTTCGGGCGCTGGCGCTCCCGGTATGGCCGAGCTCGAGGCCCAGCTGGCCGCCCTGGGCCGTGGCGAGGAGATTCCCGAGCCGCGCGCTTTTGCCGCCCAGCTGGCGAGCAACCTGATTCCGCAGATTGGCGGCGTCAAGGAGGAGGGCTTTACCTCCGAGGAGATGAAGCTGCAAAACGAGGGCCGCAAGATTATGCACCTGCCCGAGCTGCGCGTGAACTGCACCTGCGTGCGCGTTCCTGTGCTGCGTTCGCACTCCGAGAGCATTACGCTCGAGTTTGAGCGCGATATAACGGTTGAGGAGGCCCGTGCTGCGCTGGCTGCCGCTCCCGGCGTCAAGCTGGTTGACGATATGGCTGCCGAGGATGCGCACGATCGCTTCCCCATGCCGATGGACACCTCCGACCAGGACCTGATTTGGGTCGGCCGCGTGCGTCGCGACATCTCGAACCCCGAGGCTGCGCGTGGCATCACCTTCTGGTGCTGCGGCGACCAAATCCGTAAGGGCGCGGCAACCAACGCCGTCCAGATCGCTAAGCTGCTCTGCGAGTAGTGTGACCTGTCCGGCGGGGGCCGGGCTTAGTTTTCAGAACGTCCTCGACCATGTGTGGCGCCTTGTCCTGCTCCTTCGGAGCCGCGGACAAGGCGCCACACTGGTCTGCGGAGTGTTCTGAAAACTAAGCCCGGCCCCCGCCTGCGGTGACGCTGCTGCGAGCGGCCTGCGATGGGGCTGTTGTTGGTTGAGGCCGCTGGGCTGATGTGGGGGCGCGTGGCTGTTGCGAGCCCTGGTCCCGGCGGCGGCCTCGGCGCTTTGCGCCTGCCGCCTTTGGGGACTGTGGGGTCGATTGGGGTTGTCTGCACAATTCGCGGTATTATGTTGCGGAGTTTTGAAAGGAGCCGCTGGTGGTCACGACGACGTTTGCTTCGCCTTTGGGCGAAATCCTGCTTGCCGCTGATGGCCGCGGTTTGACGGGGCTTTGGTTTGAGGGGCAGGAGCACTTTGGCTCCACGCTTCTCAAAGAAGATCCCGAACATGTTGAAGGCGCCGATGCGGTTTCTGGTGCTGGCGGCATGTCTTCGGTGAATCCGACAAACGGTGCTGCCTCGTCGGTACTTGAGCGTTCTTGGGCTTGGCTGAATGCTTATTTTGCGGGGCAGGAGCCTCGGTTTACGCCGCCGTTGCATATGATTGGTACGGCGTTTCAGCGCGAGGTTTGGTTTGAGCTGCTTTCTATCCCGCGTGGCGAGGTCGCTACGTATGGTGAGATCGCCCAGCGTGTTACGGCTCGACATCGTGTACCGGGAAACGAAGCACCCGTTGCGTCTCCCCGTGCCGTGGGGGCCGCGGTCGCGCGCAATCCCATTTCGATTATTGTGCCGTGCCATCGCGTGGTTGCCGCCGATGGTTCGCTTAACGGGTATGCCGGCGGGCTTGACCGCAAGGAGTGGCTGCTTCGGCTTGAGGGCGCGTACGAGGACTAACGTTCGAGCACTTTGCATAGCCAAGATGCCGTGAAAGAACGGGACATGCTTTCCGAATGGAGGCTCAGACGGAAACTACGTCCCGGAATTCCGTTTTAAAGCGGGATGCGCTTTCCGAATGGCGTTCCAAGCGGAAACCGTGTCCCGGAATACAGCCTCAGAGTGGGACGCCGTTTCCGGCTGAGACCACCTGCCTGGACATCGATCTACGCCCGCTCCTGCAGGGCGTAGATGGACTTATCCATGTTGAACAGGTAAGCCACAACGCAGACAATAATGAACATCGGCAAGTTACCAAAGCCGAAGACTTCGCAGCCAATAAGGATGGGTGCGAGCAGCGTATTGGTGGCGCTGCCAAAGACGGCTGCGTAGCCCAGTGAGGCGCAGAGCTCGACGGGCATGCCGAGAATCCCGGCGAGTACGACACCCAGGCTGGCTCCGATGGAGAACAACGGCGTCACCTCGCCACCCTGATATCCTGCGGCAAGCGTGGTAATGGTGAGTGCGAATTTGAGTGCCCAGTCCCAAGGTATGATGGCGACCTTGCCGTCACCGTCGAGCGCCGCGGATATCAGATTGGTGCCAAGCCCGCAGTATCGACCCTGCCATAGTGCGAACAGAATCGCCGATAACGCGATGCCCATAACGGCGATGCGTGCATAGGGGTTGGGGAACAGCCGCGCCGCAAGTGTTTTGGCATGTGCAAGGCACCAGGCAAAGGCGCCGCCCACCATACCAAACGCGATGCCCAACAGTGCCAGCCGTCCAAGACCGGGGAGGTCGAGCGCATACGAGGCGGTAACGGCGACCTCGAACTTCTCGAGCCCCAGGGCGCCGGAGGTCATGCTTGCGGCAAGTGAAGCCGTAAGCGCGGGGAGCAACGCGCGGTATTCCATGCGTCCGGCGACCAGCACTTCGATAGCAAAGACCGTAGCAGCGAGCGGCGTTCGAAAGAGTCCGGCAAAGCCAGCGGCCATACCAATGAGCAAAAACGTGTTGCCGGGGTTTCGGAAAGGTAGACGCCTGCCGATCCAGTGCGAGACGGTTGCATCAATCTGCACGGCCACGCCCTCGCGCCCCGCACTGCCGCCAAAGAGGTGCGTCCCCCACGTGCTCAACATAATGAGCGGCACCAAACGCGGGGAGATGGCATCCTCGCGTCCGTGACCTACGTCAAATACCAGGCTCATGCCCCGATCGGTGCCTTTACCCCAGGTGCGGTAGGCAAATACGATGGCCAAGCCCATGAGGGCGAGGAAGGGAAGGAGCAGTGCGATGTGTTCGTCGCGGAAGGCGCCGATTGCCAGAAGCACGCGTCCAAAGAGTGCGCAGATGGCGCCAACGATGATGCCGATAGGGATTCCGACGGCACCCATAAGCACGAGGCCGCTATAGGTGTTGAGCAAGCGTTTGATTCTGCTCGATGCGTTGCTTTCCGACATTTTGCTTTCCGACACTTGCTCTCTTGATAGAAAAAGAGCTGGAGTTGCGCATCGTTGAGAGGCTTTCCAGCTTTAGCAAAACAAACTTATAAGATGCGACGGGCCGCGTCAAGATAATTGCTTGACAGCCTAGGAGGCGGCTGGTTGGCTGGCTTAAAACCTAGCGCGTGAAATGACGCTCCACGCTATTCAGCGCGCTTGATAGGATGACGAACCACGGTCTTAAGTTTCTCCGGCGCACACTTGCGTGGATCGGAGAGATAGATTTCGTGATGTAAACGGGTATCTGAGAAGTCGGGGACATAGCCCTGCTCGGTCGCATATTCATGCATGGCGTCTACGGTTGCCGGCTCGCTGTCGTAGGGTCCGGTATGCATGCATTGAACGCAGAGACCCTCGTCAACTTTAAGCAGCTCGACGGCAGAAAAGTCCAGTTTCTTTTTGGCCGTGGCTTCCGCGACCGCCCAGTCAAAGTCATCCTGAGTGACGAAATCGGGCAGGCGGATGCACGAGATAAAGTTGAAATCGTCCTTGCGTACATAATCGATGTCGCCGCTCGGGGAGTCTTGCCACCAGAAGCCCTCGAGCGGCGGTACCACAAAGTCGAAATAGCCCTCGATACTCCTTGAGCCTTTCTTTGACATCTTGACGGTATAGGCGATGCCGTAAAGCAGCGGCAGGGCATTTTGATACTCGCCACCTTCGGTATTTGGGTCGCCCTTTCCGCGAACGGCAACGTAGCTCATAGGCGGGACAGTTATGATACTCGGCTTGCTTGCAGGTCTGTAGAGCTCCTTGCATTCCTTCTTAAAGTCGAACGCCATGTTGGCCGCCTTTCTGCGTATTGGCCTGCTTAGATAGCGGAATCATATCATAGAAACGAACAGTTGTTCGAATGATTTGGCTGACAGATTGAGATGCGTGCGTTGTGTTTGGCGGTCGGCCTGACCCCATCGATGATTTCTCTGCCTCCCCGGCGCCTCATCTATAGCTGCCGTTTCCCCATATAGAACCTGCCAAAATAAACCCGTCCCTTTTTAGTCGGTGCGAAATGGGTAATACTAAAGAGTTATCCGACCAGATGGGAACCGATCGATGGCTTATATCGAATTCAAAGACGTCATCAAGGCATACGGCGAGGGCGACGCCCGCATTCACGCACTCGACGGCGCGAGCTTTACGGTCGAGCGCGGCGAGCTCGCCATCATTCTGGGTGCTTCGGGTGCCGGCAAGACCACGGCGCTCAACATTCTGGGCGGCATGGATACGGCGACCTCCGGCACCGTGACGGTGGACGGGCGCGACGTGAGCTCCGCCAACGAGGCTCAGCTCGTGGAATACCGCCGCGCCGATGTCGGCTTTGTCTTCCAGTTCTACAATCTGGTCCCCAACCTGACGGCGCTCGAAAATGTTGAGCTTGCGGCGCAAATCTGCCCCGATTCGCTCGATGCCGAGCAAACGCTTTGCCAGGTTGGCTTGGGTGAGCGCCTCGCCAACTTCCCCGCGCAGCTTTCGGGCGGCGAGCAGCAGCGCGTGTCCATTGCCCGCGCGCTGGCAAAGAACCCCAAGCTGCTTTTGTGCGACGAGCCCACGGGCGCACTTGACTATAAAACCGGCAAGCAGATCTTGCAGCTGCTGCAGGACACTTGCCGCAAGCAGGGCATTACGGTCATCATCATCACCCACAACTCCGCGCTGGCGCCCATGGCCGATCGTCTGATCCGCTTTAGGAGCGGCCGCGTGGAGAGCGAGACGGTCCAGCAAAATCCCGTGCCTATCGAGACGATCGAGTGGTAGCGCCCATGGACCAAGATCGCCAAAACAGCCTACGCCACGACGCGCAGAATACGGAGCGCGAGCAGGATTTTACGACCTACCGTACCGCTCAAAGCTCAAACGATATGGTGCCGACGGTTTTTCGCCGCGGCATCTACCGCACAATCCGAGGCAGTCTTAAGCGCTTTTTGTCCATCGTGGTCATCACCGCGCTCGGCGTGAGCGTGATGTGCGGCCTTAAGGCGGGCTGCGAGGACCTGCGCGATTCGGTCGACGCCTATTTTGACCAGCAGAATGTCTATGACATTAACGTGCAGTCGACCTATGGCCTTACGCGCGACGATCTCGCGGCCATCCAAGAGGTCGACGGCGTCGAGACGGCCGAGGGTATCTACACCGAGACCGCCTACACCGCCGTGGGCACAACGCGCGAGCGCGTGGTCGTGCAGAGTCTCTCCAAGGAGAACATCGATCAGCCGGTGCTGGTGAGCGGCGATTTGCCCGAGAGCGCCGATGAGGTTGCGGTGACTTCGAAGTTCCTGAAGGCTTCGGGCAAAAAGCTCGGCGATACGGTGAGTTTTGCCGCCAATGACGCAAGTTCATCGAACCAAAGCGCCAAGGATCAGTTTGCCGCGGGCGATTACACCATTACGGCCGAGGTCCTCGATCCCACTGATGTGAGCTCCGACTCGACAGTCAACGCCTTTCGCGCTGCTTCGGCGGCGGACTATAAGTTCTATGTGAGCGAGGACGCCGCGACATCTTCTTCCTACTCCGCGGTCCACGTGATCGTCGAGGGAGCCAAGAGTCTCAACTCCTATTCGGATGCCTACGCGGCAAAGATCAATGAGGTCAAGGGCAATATCGAGAAAATCCGTGAGGAGCGTGAGAAGGCGCGTGCTCAGGAGCTGATGGTCGACACGCCGGCAAGCTTGGATACGGCCGAGCGCGAGGCGAATATGCTCTTTGGGATTGAACAGGGCAACATCAATCGCATGGCCGAGGGCAGCGAGGAGCGCGTCCAGGCTCAGGCCGAGTTGGACCAGCGCCGCGCCGCCGCTGACCAGCATTTTGCCGATGCCCGCGCCGAGCTTTCCGATCTGGGCGAATGCTCCTGGTACATCCAGGACCGCGGTAACATCGCAAGCTACTCGAGCGTCGAGAGCGACAGTTCTTCGATCGAGGCCATCGCCACGGTGTTCCCATTTATCTTCTTTGTCGTCGCTGTGCTCATCAGCCTCACCACCGCCACGCGCATGGTTGAGGAGGAGCGTACACTTATTGGCCTGTACAAGGCGCTCGGCTATTCACGTGGGCGTATCCTGTCCAAATACGTGGACTACTCGCTGTGGGCGTGTCTGATCGGCGGCGTGCTTGGCAACATCATCGGATTTGTGGGCCTGCCGCTGTTCCTGTTTACGGTGTTCGACGACATGTACTCGCTGCCCCAGATGCTGCTTTCGTACGATATCGTGTCGTCGCTCGTGTCGGTAGCGCTGTTTGCCGTGGGCGTGGTGGGCGCCACGATTATCGCCTGCCGCCACGAGATGGCCGAGACGCCGGCTTCGCTCATGCGTCCCAAGGCGCCGCGTGCCGGCTCACGCATTCTGCTCGAGCGTATCGGATTTATCTGGCGCCGCATGGGCTTCTTAAACAAGGTGGCGGCGCGTAACCTGTTCCGCTACAAAAAGCGCGCCTTTATGACCATCTTCGGTATCGCCGGCTGCACAGCGCTCGTGATCTGCGGTATGGGCATCCGTGACACGTCGGTGGCGCTTTCGCCCAAACAGTACGGGCATATCACGCGCTACGACCTGCTGGCGGTCGCCAATCCCGACGATTTTTCGCAGACGTGCGCGGCATTGGATGAGCGCAGCGCGGCCAATGATTCCAACGTGACCGTGACCTCAACCCTGCCGATTATGACCGACAACGTCACCTTTACGTTTGGTGGCAAGAGCGAGACTGTGCAGCTCATCGTGATTCCCGACGACCGCACGGGTGACTTGGGCGATTACGTGCGCCTGGAGGATGAGTCCAAAGAACCGCTGTCTTTGCGTGACGGAGACGTGTATCTGAGCAAAAGTTCACAGCTGGTACTGGGGATTCAGCCGGGCGATACGGCGCACGTCCAGGATTCGTCGCTCAATGTTGCCAAGGTCAAAGTCAGTGACATTTCGCTCAACTATCTGGGCAACACGCTTTACATGACGCAGGGCACCTATGAGCGCGCGTTCGGTCGAAGCGCGCGCCTTAACGGCGTCTTTGTGCTGCTTAAGGGCTCGTCGGCCGATCAGATTGCGTTTAGCAAGAAGCTTAAGAGCGACGGTTGGCTCACCATCTCGAGCACGGCTGAACATTGGCAGAACTTCGAGGCGAACTTCACTATCATCAATTCCGTCGTGGTGCTCGTGACCTTTATGGCGGCGTGCCTATCGTTTGTGGTGGTGTTTACGCTGTCCAACACGAATATCTCCGAGCGCGAGCGCGAGCTGGCGACCATCAAGGTGCTGGGCTTCCGCCGTGGCGAGGTGCACCACTACGTCAACAAGGAGACGTTGATCCTCACGGCGATCGGCGCTGCGCTGGGCGTGCCGCTGGGCGGCTTGCTGGCCGAGAGCTTTACCTACATTTTGCAGATGCCGTCGCTGTACTTTGACGTCGAGGTCGAGCCACTGAGCTACGTGCTCGCCGTGCTGCTGGCCTTTGGCTTTACGTTTATCGTCAACCTCGCCACCAACCGAACGCTCAACAAGATCGACATGGTCGGCGCCCTCAAGAGCGCCGAGTAGCCTGCCAAAAAGGGACAGGTTTATTTTGGCAGGTTTTATCTGGGCAAACGCCGGGCAGCCTATAGGTGGCCCGGCGTTTGCCCCGTTTTGCTGGGGATGTTTGTCGTTCGGTGCTCTTACTGGCCAATCCAGTGTTGCGCATAGCTCTTAATGTCCTCGGTAAAACCGTCAAGGTCGTCAAGGGTGATCACGCTGTCGATAAGCAAATTGGCTATCTCGCGGTGCATTGTGCTGCGGCGAATGTCGTTTGCAATTACGCCTGAGGACAGCTTGTCTCTATTGAGGCTCTCTTCTAGTGCCCAAAATCTACTGGACGCTTCGCTGTCGCCATTCAGTATCTCAACGTACTGGCCGATGAGCTTTTCCATATAACGTTCTTGCCATTGAGGAAGCGTTTTCTTAAACAGCTTCCAGTCGCTTTCGGCTACGTCGCGCATATGTCCTCCGCTCGTCAAACGGGCTTTTCATTTGCCTTTTATTCTATTTGCTTTTCGCTCTCAGGCGTGGATGAGAGGCTCTCTTTAGCCTTCGAGATAGGGCTTGAATGGGTCGTATGCCACAAAATGGTCCTATCTACTATGTTTAATTGGATACCCTCAACCATGCCGGGAAAACAAAAAACAAAACCGCAGGTAGAAGGCCTGTCGATTTTCGAAAAGGCGGTCATGGTTGGCCCCATCGAGTTAAACGTAGTAGATGGCCCCATTTCGTGGCGGACCATCAAACGAACGCCGATGCTTGTGCTGTAGCCGCTCCGATCATACGTAAGTTGCGGTGGAATAGTTCCTAGATTCAGCCATTTGCGGGCTAAGCAGGAACTATTTCACCGCAACTGAATTTCAGGCCAGGCACCCGCAGCAAGAAGACGAATAGCCTCGGCGAGTGTGTAAACGAAGGGCCCTCCGACCCCGCCCGACGATTTCGATTGGCGACCTTTGACGGAGTCAAGGGAGGAGCCAAATCGAAATACGTCGGGCGGGGTCGGAGGGCCCGATGGGATGGATTTCGGCCGAGGCTATTCGTCGCCGAAGCTGATGCCCAACGCCTTGGCCTCGCGTACCAGGTCGCTCTGGGGATCGACATACTTGAGCTTGCCGGCGACATCCTCGAGCGGCATGTGGCACATCTTGCCATCGCGCAGGGCAATCATGTAGCCAAACTCGCCGCGCAGGCAGCCGAGCGCCGCCTCGACGCCGCACTGGGTCGCAAAGATGCGGTCCTGGGCATCGGGCTGACCGCCGCGCTGCGTGTGGCCGGGGATGGCGACGCGGGTCTCGCGACCGGTCTTGGTCTCAATCTCCTTGGCGATGTCGTAGACAATCGACGGACTCGTGCGCTCGGCAAGCTTTTTCTTGTACTCCTTCTTGGACAGCGCCGCGTCCTCCTTAGAGATGGCACCCTCGGCGACGGCCACGATGGTAAAACGGCTGCCGGTCTCCATGCGATGTTCGATGGTCTTGATGACGTTGTCCATGTCGTAGGGGATCTCGGGAATCAGGATGACGTCCGCGCCGCCCGCGACGCCGGCGTACAGCGGAATCCAGCCGACCTTGTGGCCCATGATCTCGATAACGAACACGCGGCCGTGACTCGAGGCAGTGGTGTGGATGTCGTCGATGCACTTGGTGGCGACGTCGATGGCGCTCGTAAAGCCAAACGTCAACTCGGTGCCCCAGGTGTCGTTATCGATGGTCTTGGGCAGGGCGATAACGTTGAGGCCCTCTTCGCGCAGGCGGTTGGCGGTCTTGGTGGAGCCGTTACCGCCTAGCATAAACAGGCAGTCGAGCTGCAGCTTATGATAGGTGTGGACCATTGCCGGCACCTTCTCGACGCCGTCGGCCTCGGGAATATCCAGGCGCTTGAACGGCGTACGGCTCGTGCCCAGGATGGTGCCGCCACGGGTAAGGATGCCGCTAAAATCGGCGGGCGTCATGACGCGGAACCGGCTGTAGATAAGGCCCTGGTAGCCGTCCTCAAAACCATAGATCTCAATAGGCTCTTCGCTATTGGTCATAAGCGTTTTGACAATGCCGCGCATGGTGGCGTTGAGCGCCTGGCAGTCGCCGCCACTGGTAAGAAGACCGATCCTAAGCATGATGAATCCTTCCGGGCAAGTTATAACATGCGCATAAGTTTACCCCCGCACACTGTTGATACGGGGGTAAAACGTGTTAGCTCAAGCGTATAGAAATGTAAACAACGTCAGGCGAGCGTAAGGTCGACGAGCCTGGGTCCTTACAGTGCGAAGGCGTCGACGTCGCCCCAGTGGCGGCGCAGCGTAATGGCGGCGGCGGGTTCGGTATTGTCAAAGACGACCGACCATTGCGTATTGCTGGTGATGTCTTTCGGATTGGGTTCTTGCGCTGCAGCGCGTAGGGCCTTCCAAGCGACTGCCTCGTCCTGGGCACCGACATGGGCGTCAAGGACATCGGCGATTGCGATGGCGCGCTCTTTACCATGGCCCAGCTCGCCATTCTTTTGGTTGGGCAGCACTTCGTCGCCATAGCAGGCGTAGAAGTTCGTAACCTGGCGTACAGGAGTCGCTTTGAAAGCGCGGTCTGGATCGCGCGGATCCCACTCTACTACGCGCGCGTCACCGGCGGCGTCGTTGATAAAGAAGTGGTAATCGCGTCCTGCCATGGCGTGCATGTCGTAGGCGGAAAGCAGGTCGACAGCTTCTTGCGTGGTGGCGGCACGGTCGAGCACCAGGCGGATGACGAGCGAGGTATTGATGACGGGGCGCTGCGTGTCCTGGTCACAGGGCTTGGAGTCCAGAGTGAGTACGGCAATGGACACGCCGCATTCGTTAACACCGTCGAGCTGGGCAAACGGGCCCATGAGTGCGGCGGCGCGTCCGCCGACGGAGTCAAGCGGAGTGTTATCGCCCAGGTTGTTAAGGGCGGCAAACCCGATGGAGGCATAGCCGTCGCGTGGGTGATTGCGCACCAGCAGTGCCGAGGTGTCGTCCTTAAAGTCGTAATTGCGACCGGTGCGCACGCGGCCTTCGGCATCTACGGCGACAAAAGCGCTGCAGGCAAACTGGGGCGCCTGGACATGTACCGGCACACCGGGCAGCACCTGCGCCACCACGGCATCGATGTAGCCCTGGTCGTCGCGCACGCCAGCGGCGATGATGCGATCAAGATCGTAGTCGTAGGCGATGTCGATTGCGTACAGGTCATAGCTATCCGCGTAGCCGGTCAAGCGTTTGAGCGACGCGGCGGACTTGATTTGCTTGCGGTAAACGATACCGGTGGCAGCGGCAAGGCCGACGGCGACTCCCGCGACACCGCAGGCGATGGCAATGTTACGTGGCTTCATGACGGCTCCTCTCGTCCTGTTAGCGTAATTGTCGCAAAAGGAGCGCGGGCATGATGGCTCAACTTGGTGAGCGGCGCGGGATTAAACATGGAATGAAGAGTGCGGCGCTGGCGTGGCGGGGTATGCTGGAGGGGACCATCAACCCAGCGAAAGGGGAGAGCATGACGGATCAGGAAACGCCCGAGCGCGCGCATGTGACGGCCGACGATATCGAGGCCGCCAACGACCTCATCGACTTTATCGAGGCATGTCCCAGCATGTTCCATACGGCGGCGACCATTATGGCCGAGCTCGACGAGGCGGGCTTTACCTACCTGCCCGAGAACGCGGCGTGGGACATCGAGCCGGGCGGGCGTTATTACACGCAGCGCAATACCTCGAGCGTTATTGCCTTTAAGGTGGGCGAGGACCTGACCGCGACGTGGGGCGAGGACGGCGTTGCCGGTGACTATCATTTTCAGCTCACGGCGTCGCACAGCGATTCGCCGACGTTTAAGGTCAAGGCCGTGCCCGAGCTCGACGGCGCAGGCGAGACGCTGCGCCTGAACACCGAGGCCTACGGCGGCATGATCGACTACACCTGGTTCGACCGCCCGCTGGCGCTCGCGGGCCGCGTGTTGGTACGCGAAGGCGACCGTATTGAGAGCCGCCTGCTTGCCACCGAGCGCGAAGTCGCGATTATCCCGAGCCTTGCCATCCATATGAACCGCGGCGTTAACGAGGGCTTTGCGCCCAACCGCGCCGTCGACCTGTGCCCGCTCATCAGCGCCGGTGAGCTTAAGCAGGGCGATTTTGATGCCCTGGTTGCCGACGAACTGGACGTTGAGCCCGAGCAGATCCTGAGCCGCGATCTGTTCCTGGTCAACCGCCAGGATGCGCGCATTTGGGGCTGGGCTGACGAGTTCATCTCGACGCCCAAGCTCGACGACCTGGCCTGCGCCTACACCTCACTGCAGGCATTTTTGGGTGCCGAGAACGCGCGCGACGTCTCGGTCTTCTGCTGCTTTGATAACGAGGAGGTTGGTTCCGAGACCAAGCAGGGCGCCATGTCGACGTTCTTGGCCGACGCACTGCGCCGCATTAACGGCTCGCTGGGCTTTGACGACGAGTCGTACCATCGTGCACTTGCTGCCTCGATGCTTGTAAGTTGCGACAATGCACATGCCGTGCACCCCAACCACGCCGAGAAGTGCGACGCCCGCAACCAGGTGGTGCTCAACGGCGGTATCGTCATCAAGGAGGCAGCCAACCAGCACTATTGCACCGATGCCTTTAGCCGCGCGGTGTTCCAGGCCATCTGCGATGACGCCGACGTGCCCACGCAGGCCTTCGCCAACAAGAGCGATATGGCCGGCGGCTCCACGCTCGGCAATCTGTCCAATATGCAGGCGAGCATGCATGCTGTGGACGTGGGCCTGCCGCAGCTTGCCATGCACTCGAGCTACGAGACCGGCGGTGTGCGCGACGTGATGTACGCCATCCGCGCCCTCACCGCCTTCTACGAGCGAAACCTAACCATCAACGGAGCCGAAAGCGTTGAGCTCTAAATGCGAGCCGAAGAAATGAAGGCCGAGCGTGGGGCTCAGCTTATTGATCGGGGTTTACAGCTGTTCGTCGCCGCTTGCCATGAGTCAGGGGTCGACGTTTCCAAGGCGCGACCAACGAGTGCTGAAGAACTCAAGCGTAACGCCTATTCGGACCGCTATGACGAGGAGACGGACTGGCTCTAATAAGCGAAGTGTCGAAAACGCTAGATGTATGTTTGATATCACTTTGGCGAGAGTGTCGCAGACAGAACTATCGGTATGGCGCAAGCCAACCTGACTCCATTGCGCCAAACCTACCAAAAAGGGACAGGTTCATTTTGGCAGGTTTTATCTGGGCAAATGCCGCAAAGCCAACAGCTGGACAGAATTGTTATGACACCGCAGGTTGAGCAAGCGTCAGCGAGCGATGTCCAGAGCGAACAAGTTGGCATGAAAAAGGCAAGGCATAGACCTTCTGGTCATGCCTTGCCTTTTGAATGACAAATTGTCGCTCTGGGCGGCGCGTAGCGTCGACCGGTCCGCCGTTCGTTAGAACGGCGGAACCCTAATGTTCGATCCAACAGCGCAGGGTCTCGCCGGCTTGCAGGTGACGCAGATTCTCTGCGGCAATGTCGACCACATTGTTGAGCGTGGCTGCCAGGTGGAACCAGCCGGAGACGTGCGGCGTGATGAGCATGTTGGGCGCATCCCACAGCGGGCTTGTTGCGGGCAGTGGCTCAGGGTCGGTGACATCGACCGCGGCACCGGCAAGGTGTCCGGACTCAAGAGCGGCAACCAGATCGTCGGCAACCACAAGATCGCCGCGGCCGCCGTTGGCAAAGAAGGCGCCCGGTTTCATCGCGGCGAAGAACTCGGCGTTCGCCAGACCGCGGGTCTCGGGTGTGCTGGGCATAAAGGATGCGACGATGTCGGCCTCCGCCAGGCGCTCAGACAGGGCATCCATGCCGTCCATGTCCTCAAACACAATGGGGTAGACGAGCGGATGGCGCTTGATGCCGCGGACGTGCGCGCCCATGCTGCGGCAGAGCGTGGCAAAGTGGCCGCCAATGTCGCCCGCGCCCAACACCAGCACATTGGCATTTTTGAGCGAGGTGACCGGGCCTAAGTCCTCCCATCGATGCTCGCGCTGCAAGTCGTGATAGCCGGGCAGGTGCTTCATCATGGAAAGGACCATGGCAAACATGTGCTCGCTCACGGCCTGGCCGTAGGCGCCGATTGAGCAAGACAGCTTGGCTTCAGCCGGCACGGTGCCGGCGGCGAGATAGTCGTCATAGCCGGCGGTCTGCAGTTGCAGCAGCTGGAGGTGCTCGCATGCGGTCAGCAGGGAAGGGTCGATGTTGCCCAAGATCACGTCGGCATCGGCGACCTGCTCGCGCGTGATGGCGTCGGCACTCGTGTAGATAAAGTCCTCGCCCGGAGCGCTCGACTCAAGAATTGCGCGATGACGGTCGTTGACGGGCAACAAAACCAGGATGTTCACAAACGGTCCTCTCCGCCCAACCTGCCAAAAGGGGACAGGTTTATTTTGGCAGGTTTTATCAGGCAAAACGCTATAAAAACGCCGGGCTTCGCGATGGTTAACATATCCATCGCGAAGCCCGGCGCATCCACGGCTACCAGCTCAGCAGCTCGTAGCCGTCCTCGGTCACCACGAGCTGTACCTCGCACTGGGCCGAATCGCTGCCGTCCTTGGTGCGCACGCACCAACCGTCGCCCTTGCTGATCTTGATGTCGGGCGCTCCGGCGTTGACCATGGGCTCAATGGTAAAGACCATGCCCGGGGCCATGATGGTGTCCACATCGGGCGCCTCGGTGGTAAAGCCCACAAACGGGTCCTCGTGGAACTCTTTGCCAATGCCGTGTCCGCCGTACTCGCGCACTACGCTAAAACCGGCGTCCTCGACCGTCTTTTGCACGGCCTCAGCCATCACGGAGAGCGGCAGCCACGGCTTGACGGCAGCCAGACCCGCCTCCACGCTGACGCGGGTGACGTCGACCAGGCGCTGGCGCTCGGCAGAGACCTCGCCGATGCAGAACATGCGGCTCGAATCACTAAAGTAGCCGTCTAGGATCGTGGAGCAGTCCACGTTGATAATATCGCCCTCATGCAGCACGTCCGTATCGCAGGGGATACCGTGACAGACCACGTCGTTGATCGAGGTGCAAACGCTCTTGGGGTAGCCCTCATAGTTGAGGTCGGCCGGCGTGCCACCGTGCTCGACGGTGTAGTCGTAGATCATCTGGTCGATCTGGTTGGTGGTCATGCCCGCGGCGATGTGTTCGCCTACGTAATCGAGCACGCCCACGTTGATGGCGGCCGAGCGCTTGATGCCCTCGATATCGGCGGGCGTCTTGTAGAGCGTGCGGGGCAGAACCTCCCAGCCCTCTTCCCACAAGCGCTCGAGGCGCTCATCAAAGGCGCTATGGCATTTCTTATATTTTTTGCCGCTGCCGCACCAGCAGGCGTCGTTGCGGCCGGGCACGGGTCCATTGTCAAACATGGCTAACTTCCTTTCATTCGCAGCTAGTATAGCCCACCCACGCGTCCATAAAAGTTGCGGTGATATAGTTCCGATTTAAGCGGTTTAACAGCATAAATAGGAACTATATCACCGCAACTGATGGAGCGGGATGGCAGGCACTAGCTGCTGCGTGGTTTTGCTAGTAGCTCACCTGGCAGGGAATGCCGAGGGCGCGCACGCGCGCGGCAATGGCGTCGAGGGCCTCGGGTGCTGCTTTGGCAAGGCCTGCGACCGGTGTCTCGCGCGCCACCGTGTAGATGGTCGCCTCCTGCGGACGAATGCGCTCGAGCACCGCGAGCCAGGGGGCGACGTACTCCTCGCCGGTGTTGTCGATGGGCTTGCCCTGATACTCACCGGTCAAAAAGATCGTCTGGATAATAACGTGACCGTCAAAGCTTGCGAACGTCTCGATCTGGTGCTCGACGTCGTAGGGGCCAACGGGCTGGTCGAGCAGCTGGATAAATGCCGGGTCGACGGTATCGAGCTTAAGAATGTTGTCATCGACCATCATGAGCGCGTCGTGCACCTCGGGGCGGTCGGCGCGCGTGCCGTTGGAGAGCACGGCGATCTTGGAGTTTGGGGCAAGCTCGTCGCGCAGCGCGACGGCGCCGGCGATGGCCTGCGGAAACTCCGGTGCGGCGGTGGGCTCGCCGTTGCCTGCGAAGGTGATCACATCGGGGAGCTCGCCCTCGGCTGCCATCTCGCGCAGCTTTGCCTCGAGCGCGTCGAGTACCACGGCAGCTGTGTTGTACGGCTCATGGCAGGGGCGCTCGGCGTTGAGGCCGTTTTCGCAGTAAATGCAGTCGAACGTGCAGATTTTGCCGCTGGCCGGCATCATGTTGACGCCGAGCGAGAGACCAAGGCGACGGCTGCGAACGGGCCCAAAGATGGGGCTGGCATTCAAAAACGTAGACATAGGCATATGCTCCTCAAGACAATTGTGCCTAAGCATAGCATCGGCTCCAAAGCAAGGTGCGGGCTCTTGCTTTACAAGTTTCGTTTTTTCACGTCGCCCATTATGCCGCGCCATGAAAAGCCTCGGGTCGGGTAAAGTTAATCTGTTAACAAGGTGTAAGGCAATGTGGGTCCATCCAACCGCGCTGACGTGCAACTGGATGAGCATTGATGATGGGGGCACAACATGAATTTTACGGTCGAGAATGCGGGCACCACGATTGCCTGTCGCGAATATGCCGGCCCAGATGTGTCGCCTGATGCTCCTGCCTTGGTGTGCGTGCACGGCGCTTGTGTCGACGGCACATTTTTCGACGGTATCGCTTGTGAGCTCAGCCGCAACTACCGCGTAATTGCCTACGACCGCCGCGGCTGCGGTGGCAGCAGCGATGCGGCAGACGGCAGCTATGATCTTGCCGCTCAGGCCGCCGACCTGCAAGCCGTGATCGAACACGTTGGCGCTCCGACAAATGTGCTTGCGCATAGCGCCGGTACGTTGGTGGCGCTGGAGCTTCTTCGCGCCGAACCCCATCTCGTCGCCCGTGCGATTCTGCATGAGCCGGCTGTGTCGGCCGAAGGCGTCGGCATGGGCGCAGCTCCGGTTTTGCTCGATATGATTGCGGCTGGAAAGGTTTCAAGGGCGCTCCGGCTTTTCTTGGGAGCCCTCGGCGACTTGGACCCCGAAGCTCCCGGGACGACCGAAGCGGAAGCCAAACATGCCCTGCGCAATGGTCGTTGCTTTATGGCTAATGAATACGGAACAAATATGACATATGCTCCCGACTGGGAGCGCGTCCGCGCGTCAAAGGCGGTGTCGGCCGTGTTTTTGGGCGAGCTTTCGGTCGATACACCCCGCGAGGCTGGCACGCGAGCGGCTGCCGAATATCTCGATTGCCCCCTTGTGACGATCCCGGGCGCGCATAACGGTCTGCGCGATCGCCCCGTTACGGCGGCAAACGCCGTTCGCGATGTCTTGGAGCGTTAGCACGCTCGATGACCTGCGGGGAGAGGGGCTGTTAGCGTTTCGTCATTGTTAACGAATGCGCCCATAACCGCGCGCCCGCGGCTCCATTACCGCCGTTTGCCAGGTCATAAAAATGTAACGATAATCGCGCGTTTGCCTTCAGCTGTTAGATGCTACCCTTGTACCAATTGATATGCACCGTTGCCGTGCGTAACGATAGGAAGGGCCCCATATGCTCAATAATCACGAGGTCAATCTAACCGACGAGGAGGCTGCCGCCGAGGTCGCCCGCGTCGCGAAGACCTACCCCGTGGTGCGTTTGTTGTCGGCCGATCAGATTAAGAGCGAGCCTAACTGCTTGCTCGCCGGCGATCGCTGCCCTTGTCTGCGTCAGTCGAGTCTTGAGGCCTTGGCAGGTTCCGATGATGTATCGGAGCAGCTGCTCAATGATGGTACCGAGTACCGCGCTCGCCTGCGCCCTCTAAAGGTCGAGGGCGAGCCTCACGTCCTGCTGATGGTGCGTCCGATCGATGAGCAAGAGGCTGCAGAAGAGGACCTCGTCTACACCGACGTGCTGACGAGTGTGCGCAATCGCCGATATTACGAGGAAAAGCTCCGTAGCGCCCGCATGAATGCCGGCGTTGCGGTGATCGACCTTGATGATTTTAGGGTCTTCAACGATACGTGTGGCCGTCATGCCGGCGACCTTGCGCTCGGTGCTGTGGCGACAGCCATACGCAGCGGAATTCGTTCGACTGACGAGCTTGTACGCTATGGCTGCGACAAGTTTGTGGTCGTCATGCCCAATATTCCCTCCGATGACTTCACCCGTCGCCTGCATCAGGTGTCCGATGCCGTTCATGCCACGATTGTTCCGGGCCATGAGTACGTGAGCTTGACGGCATGTGTTGGCGGTGTTCGCATTCATGGCGAGACGGTCGATGAAGGAGTTGGCCGCGCTGTCCAGTTATTGAGCCGCGCTAAGGCAAAAGCCGGTACGGTCGTGACCGATGCCGATTCCATCGAAGCCTTCCAAAGCGAAAAGCCTTTGGTGCTTATTGTCGATGACTCCGAGATGAACCGAGCCATTCTCAACGAGATGCTCAAGGACGAGTATTGCATCCTCGAGGCCGACAACGGTCGTACGGCGCTCGACATGGTCGACCGCTATGGCGATGAGTTGTCGCTCGTGCTGCTGGATATTGTCATGCCGGGCATAAGCGGCTTTGAGGTGCTGGCCGATCTGTCGCGCCGATCGGGTATCGACAATCTGCCTTTCATCATGATTTCGAGCGAAGATTCCGATGATATGGTTCTGCGCGCGTACGAGCTGGGCGCCTCGGACTATATCAACCGCCCGTTTGACTCCCGTGTCGTGCGCCGGCGTGTAAGCAACACCATCCGCCTATACGCCAAACAGCGCCGCCTGACGAGTTTGCTGTCCCAGCAGTACAACGAGCGCGTCAAGAACAGTCGCATGCTCATCGACATCATGGCCGGCGTTATGGAGCTTCGCAATGGCGAGAGCGGCAGGCACGTTACGAACATCGAGAAGCTGACCGAGCTGCTGCTTGGCTGTCTGGTCCAGCGTAGCGGCACGATCTCCCTCGACAATGAGGAACGCTCTACGATTGCCCTGGCTTCGGCGCTGCACGATATCGGCAAGATGTCGATTGACGATGCAATTCTCAACAAACCCGGGCGCCTTACGCCCGAGGAGTTCGAGATTATGAAGACGCATACCACGATGGGCGCCGACATGTTGCTTGAGCTGGGCCGCCATCACGTCGGCAATGCGCTTATGGAATATGCGTACCAGATTGCGCGTTGGCATCACGAGCGCTGGGACGGCAAGGGCTATCCCGATGGCCTTAAGGGCGACGAGATTCCCATTGCCGCGCAGGTGGTCTCGGTGGCCGACGTGTATGATGCTCTGACGAGCGTGCGTGTGTACAAGGACGCTATTCCGCACAAGGAGGCGATCCAGATGATCCTGGACGGTAAGTGCGGCACCTTTAACCCGCTGTTGCTCGACTGTCTGCTCGAGGTGCAAGACCGTATTGCCGAGACGTTGGCACGCCCCGCCGACGTTGTCGCGTTTCCCACGATTTAGTTTGACCTAAGGAGTTTTAATCCATGATTTCCATGCGTGAGGCGTATGAGAAGATCGGCGCTAATTATGATGACGCGTGCGCTCGGCTGATGGGCGAGGAGATGCTTAGCCGCTTTGCCCTCAAGTTTTTGGATGACGAGAGCATGGACAAGCTGGAGGCCGCCATGGCGGCAGGAGACGCCGAAGGTGCGTTTATGGCAGCGCACACACTCAAGGGCGTGAGCCAGAACCTGGGATTCGATAATCTGTACGAGCCGGCGGTCGTGGTGACCGAAGCACTGCGCGGCGCCGATGCCGTTGACGGCGCTCGCGAGGGAATGCATGCGTTGCAGCAGCAATATGCGGCAACGATGTCGGCTCTGCGCGAGGCGGCTGAATAAGAGCTTGCGAGCCTTGGGCTGCTTGCCGGCCACATATAGGTGAAAGGGCGCCCCGCCGGACCATGTGGCCGGCGGGGCGCTCTTATCTGTTTTGTGGTTCGCGTGCTAGCGGGCCTGCTTGACCTTGGCTGCCGCCTCGACAAACGACTTCCAGAGGTTAAAGTCGGTTTCGAGCGTCTGCCAGGTGTACTCGGGATGCCATTGCACGCCCAGGCAGAAGGGTTGGCCTTCGACTTCGATGCACTCGGGCACGCCATCGGTTGCCTTGGCGACCAAGCGCGTGCTTTTACCCAGACGATCGATGCAGCAGTGGTGTGCGGAGTTGGTCTGGATAAGCCTGTGCCCGCCAAGCGCGCGCTCCAGCAACGAGCCCGGCACGACCTCGACGGGATGCACGGGGTCGTTGAGCACGTGGGTATGGCGCCACTGCGTGCGGCCCTCGCGCGCGCCCAGGCTTGGCACGTCCATGCACAGGGTGCCGCCGGTGGCGACATTGAGCAACTGCGTGCCGCGGCAGGTGGTAAAGAGCGGCTTTTTGGCGCGGAGCACCTCGCCGACCAGCTTAAACTCAAAGCTATCGCGGATCTCGCAGCAGAGGGTGGGGTCGTAGGGTCGATCATCGCCCCAACGTTTGGGATTGACATCGGGGCCGCCGGGAATGGCGATGCCGTCGGCGATATCGACGTAATGACGGATGACCTCAATGTCCTCGGTGATGGACATCTGCAGCGGCAGGCCGCCGGCGGCAAGGATGGCATCGACAAAGACGCTCGCAATCTCCTCGTTGGGGGAGAGCGTCTCGCTCAAATAGGGTTTCGCTTCTTCCCAGCGTGGTGCGACCAGGATGAGCGGACGGTCGGCGGGATCGACGTCGACGTGCGGAGTGTAGGACGATGAGGTGCGGGTTCCGATCATGGGCGTAGCTTTCGAATCCGGGTGGACATGGCACAGGGGTGGCGCGGAGCAAACGTTACTGATGAATTTGCCCGCGTGGCAATTGGGTTAGTGACCCTTGATGGAGTTGAGGAAGTCCTGGGCGCGCTTGGTCTGGGGGTGGTCGAAGAACTCGTCGGGCGTGCCGGTTTCCACAATCTGGCCGTCGGCCATAAACACGACGCGGTCGGCCACGCGGCGGGCAAAGTTCATCTCGTGCGTGATGACGATCATCGTCATGCCCTGCTGGGCCAGACGGACCATGACCTCGAGTACCTCGTTGATCATCTCGGGATCAAGGGCGCTTGTGGGCTCGTCAAAGAGCATGGCCTTGGGCTGCATGGCGAGTGAACGGGCGATGGCCACGCGCTGCTGCTGGCCGCCCGAGAGCTGTGCGGGCACCTTATCGGCCTGCTCGGCAACGCCCACGCGGCTCAGCAGGTCCATGGCGCGCCCACGAGCCTCCTCCTTGGACACGCCCAGTACATCGACCGGCCCCAGCATGACGTTCTGCAGTACGGTCATATGCGCAAACAGGTTGAACTGCTGAAACACCATGCCCAGCTCGGCACGCATGCGGGCAAGATCCTTGCCCTCCTGCGGCAGGGGCTCGCCCTCGATGAGGATCTCGCCCGAGTCGATGGTCTCCAAGCGGTTGATGGTGCGGCACATGGTCGATTTGCCTGAGCCCGAGGGTCCGATCACAACGACGACCTCGCCGCGGTCAACCGAGAGATTGATGTCGTTGAGGACGTGTAGATCGCCATAGTGCTTATCGACGTGCCTGAGCTCGATCAGCGGCTGATTGCCGGTGGAAGAGGTGCTCTGTGCCATGGTGCTCGGCTCCTTATGACTAGAAATGGTAAAGCGTTAGCGGATGATGGTCGCGCCGGTCTTGTGCGAAACATAGACAGCGGCCTTGTTGATCGCGACGTTGATGAGGATGTAGATGACTGCGATCACCAGGTAGACCGACACGAGGGCATCGTAGTTGGTAATGAGCACGCGGGCATTTTGCATGAGGTCGGGGTAGCTCACCACATAGGCGACGGTGGTGTCTTTGACTACGACCACGAGCTGTGAAATCAAGGACGGAATGATAAACCGAATAGCCTGCGGCAACACGATTTTAAAGGTGATTTTGGCCTTGGAGAGACCGAGCGCCTGGGCTGCCTCGACCTGACCGCGCGGCACGGCATTGACGCCGGCGCGGAAGATCTCGGCAAGTACGCCAGCTGCGGCGAGCGCGACGGGAAGCGTGAGCATCCAAAACGACGGTAGCGCGATCTTGTACTGGGGCAGCACCAAAAAGAAGAAGTAGATGAACAGCAGACTCGGCACACCGCGGAAGAAATCGGTGAGCACGCGGCAGACCAGCTGTAGCGGCTTGATGCCGCTGGTGCGGCCGAGCATAAGGGCTAAGCCCAGCACCAGCGCGATGGCGCCAGCGGTGAGTGCGACTTTAACGGTGCCCTCAAAGCCGGCAAGCAAGAACTTCCAGGTAGTGAGGTGCGTAAAGAAATACCAATAGTGGACCGAAAGCTGACCGGTCACATAAAAGCGCTGCAGTACCAGGATGGCGAGCGCGGCGACAGCAACAAGCGAGATGGCGGTGCCGATGCGAATCTTGGCGCGCATCTTGGGGCCGGGAGCCTCGTAGAGCGCATCGCGCATGGTGAGCGCGGAGGTGGAATGCTTGCTCATCGGAGGATCCTCACCTTCTTATCGATGTAGTTGCCAATGTGGCTCACCA
Source organism: Collinsella sp. AF28-5AC (assembly GCF_003457875.1). Lineage (NCBI taxonomy): Bacteria > Bacillati > Actinomycetota > Coriobacteriia > Coriobacteriales > Coriobacteriaceae > Collinsella > Collinsella sp. AF28-5AC. Next base: position 196,925 of record NZ_QRTA01000002.1, read on the forward strand.
CAAAGGCCGTGCCCAGGTAGCCGAGCGCCGAGATAAAGAACGCGGCGACGCCGCCGAGCGAGCGGGTATTGATGTAGCTCACCACGCCGGTGAGTTCCTGCGGCTTAAGCGGCACCTGGCTGCCGAGCGCGGTGGTGAGCATGACGGCGATAAAGAGGTTGGTCATGGGCAGCACGCTCGAACGCAGCGCCTGCGGAATCACGATCTTAGCGAGGATACGGCTGAAGCTCATGCCGAGCGAGCGGGCGGCTTCCACCTGGCCGACGCCGACGGTGTTGATGCCGCTCATAAAGTTTTCGGAACCAAAGGCCGAGCCCAAAAGGACCGTGGCGACGATAACGCAGGTGCGGTAGGGCAGGACGACCTTGAGCGGCGGCAGCGCGTAGACGATGATGATGAGCAGCGCGATGCCGGGGATGTTGCGGAAGACCTGGACATACAGGTCGCCAAAGACGCGCAGCGGCTTGAGCGGCGACACACGCATCACGGTGACGGCGACGGCCAGCACCATGGCGATGGCAAACGACTCAAGCGTCATGCCCCAGGTTGCTAGCAGCGCGTCGATATAGTTCTGGCCATAGAGCGACCAGAGCTCGGAGAGACTCATGCGGACCTCCTGCCGATAAGGAAAGGGGCTCCCGTGTGTACGGAAGCCCCGACAACTCAGTGAGGAAACAGTTTACCGCAATAAAGCGCATCATGCGTTTCCATATGGTTTCGTTGCGGCCGTTACCAGGCTCGCTGCCTAGGCGCCGATCTCGGGCAGCTCGGGAACATTGGTGTCGCCCGTACGGTCGCCGATGCAGATCTGCCACAGCTCGGTCCAAGTGCCATCGTCCTCAATCCTCTTAAGGAAGTCGTTGACAAAGGCGACGCCGTCGGAATCGAGCGGCAGGCCGATACCATAGGGCTCCTTGCTGCCGAAGGGCTTGCCGGCGATCTTGTACTTACCGGGCTCGCGGACCAGGGCGCTTTGCTGCATGTTGTTATCGATGACGTAGGCGTCAACGCGACCCTGCTGGAGTGCCTGACGGGCCTCCTCGTCGGTCTTGAACTCCTGCTGGCTGGCCTTGGGGGCGAACTCCTCCAGAATGGCGGGGCCGTTGGAGCCGGACTGGACGGCGACGTTCTTATCGGCCAGGTCGTCGACGCTCTTGATGTCGTCGTTGTCGGCGAGCACTAGGATAGCCTGCTGGGTGTAGTAGTAGGGACCGGCAAAGGAGACGAGCTTCTTGCGCTCGTCAGTGATGGTGTAGGTGGCGAAGACAGCGTCGACCTGGCCGTTCTGCAGGACGGACTCGCGCGTGTCCGAGGTCACCTGGGTGATCTCGACCTTGTTCTCGCCCAGGATGTAGTTGGACAGGAGCTGCGCGATACCGGCATCGAAGCCACGGGTCTGACCGTCTTTCTCGTTGAGGAGGGAGAAGAGCGTGGAAGTCTGAACGCCACCGATCTTAAAGACGCCGGCGTCCTTGACGGCCGTGGCCCAGGTGCTGGCGGCGACGGCATCGTCATCGGCCTTGGGGCCGTTGCCGACGAGCTTGTCGAATGCCTTGGCGTCGAGCGTGGTGGAAGCCTCGGTATCCTCGGAGCTCTTGGAGGAACCGGCGGCGGAACCCTTGTCGGCCTCGGCGCTGGTGTCGGAGCAGCCGGCAAGACCAAGGCCGGCGACGGTTGCGAAGGTGGCGGCAACGAAGCCGCGGCGGTCGAGAACGACCTGCTGGGAGAGGTTCTTGCTCATGGTAGAACACCTTTCTCAATAAAATCCCTAGCGGTTGAGTAGAGTTATACCCTATCGCGCTCAAATGGGTCAACACGAAATAACTCAGAAACATACTTACCTTATGGGTTATTGTACCTACTAAAAAGGGACAGGTTTATTTTGGCAGGTTTTATCTGGGCAAACGTCGAATATTGCAGCTGAAATAGCGTTTTGAAGACGGCATGATCGATCACAGCGGTCGCTATAATGGCGGCAACGCGACGCATATATAAGTAAGGAGATCGCGTATGAACGGTTATTCGTTTTTCGCACCGACCATGACTTAAAACCACTACAAAGGGGACAGGCACCTTTGTGGTGGTTCTTGCAGATGTGGCGGCCCGCCTCGCTGTTTTGTCTCAATCTGTAACATCTGGAGGGCCAAAAGGTCTCTATCTGTTACAGATTGAGACAAAGGTCTGGGACTAAGACGTCTTATCTAGATCTGTAACAGTTAGACGGGAATTCGGGCCCTAGATGTTACAGATTGAGATAATTGAGCTGTGAAAACAAAAACCTCCGCAGGGGTGCTTCCCTTGCGGAGGTTTTTTACTCGTTGAGTAGCCTTACGGCTTCGGCGGCCATGTTCTCGACCGTCATGCCGTTCTGAGCGAGCAGCTCGTTGGGGTCGTAGCGGTCGGGGAAGCCTTTGGCGATGCCGAAGGTGCGCGTGCGCACAGGCGTGCAGGCCAGATAGCACGCGACGCGCTCGCCCCAGCCGCCGTCCAAGATGCCGTCCTCGAGGGTGACGACAACGCGATGCTCGGCGGCGAGACTGTCGAGGAACTCGCGGTCAAGCTCGGTTGCATAGCGCGGGTTGACGAGCGTGGCCTCGATACCGTACTCGGCAGCCAAGCGGTTTGTCACGCGCTCGCCCAGCTCAAAGAAATCGCCAAGTGCGAGCACGGCAACGTCGCGACCCCGGCGCACCACGTTGTAGCGAACGGCGCTGTAGTCGGTGTCTTCGGCGGGCGCAAGGTCGGGACGGCTTACCAGGCCGATGCCCGGTACGCGGATCGCCACGGGATGCTCGCGGTGATCGAGCGACCAGTTCAGCATGGACAGATATTCCTCCATGCAGGCCGGCGCCAAGTAGTGCATGTTGGGAAGACCGCCCAGCATGGAAATATCAAAGAACGAAAGGTGCGTCTCGGACGTGGTGCCAAAGATCGACGCGCCAAACACTAGGATGGTTGCGGGGGCGTCGTTGAGGCACAGGTCGTGCCACAGTTCGTCGTAGGCGCGCTGCAGGAACGTACCGTACACGCCAAAGACCGGCTTAGCGCCCGAGCGCGCAAGCGCGGTGGCAAAGGTTACGGCATGCTCTTCGGCAATGCCCACATCGACGAACTGTTTGCCAGCGGCAGCGCGAAGCTCGGGTGTAAAGCCCATGATGTAGGGCGTGGCGGCCGTGATGCCAACGACCTGCGGATCGCGCTCGATGGCGGCGCTGAGCGCCTCGCCCGTAATGTCGGCATAGGTGCGCGGCGCAGGCTCGCTCGGATGGCCCGGGCAAAGTTTGCGGCCGGTTGCCATATCGAAGGGCCCCACATGATGCCAGCGCTCGGGATCGCTCTGGGCTGGCTCAAAGCCCTTGCCCTTGGCGGTGGAAACGTGCAGCACGATGGGATGATTGATATTGCGCAGTTCCTGCAACGCGTCGACGAGGGCCAACACGTCGTTACCGGCGTCCAGGTAGCGGTAGTCGAGCCCCATCGCGCGGAAAACGTTGCGCTCACAGGTGCCGTTGCTGGCGCGCAGCTCGGCCAGATTGCGATAGAGGCCACCGTGGTTCTCGGCGATGGACTGGTCGTTGTCATTGACGATGATGATTAGGTTGCTATCGAGTTCGGCGGCATTGTTAAAGCCCTCAAACGCCAGGCCGCCCGAAAGCGAGCCGTCGCCAATAACGGTAATGACGTTGTATGCATCGCCCGCCAGGTCACGAGCGTGCGCCAGGCCGCAGCCCAAGCTCACCGAGGTCGAGGTGTGACCCATGGCGAACAGGTCGTGCTCGGACTCGTCGGGATTGGCAAAGCCAGAAGCCTCACCATAACGCTCCGGATCGATATAAGTGTACGCGCGCCCGGTCAGCGCCTTGTGGGCGTAGGTCTGGTGCGAAACGTCAAAGACAATCTTGTCGATGGGGGAGTCAAATACGCGATGAAGCGCAACCGTAAGCTCAACGACGCCCAAGTTGGGGGCAACGTGCCCGCCGACGGCGGCGGAGCTTTCGAGGATTGCCTGGCGGATCTCGCCGCAGAGCTGCGGGAGCTCGGCGCGATTAAGAGCCTTGACGTCCTCGGGCGTTGTCGTTTGCGTAAGCAGCATCGTTGTGGGTTACTCCATGCGAATCGTGCGCCGGCACTCCCTCGGCCGGCACAATTGCACAAAACAGTCTCGCACATTTTGGCGTTTGATATGTGACGGCGGCGCGGTAATTCGCCAACTGGTGGGGCAAAACGTTTTGTCCGATGCCATACTGATATGTTCCATGATGTTTTATCGATTGTGCACAGGCCGTGGCTTGTCGCCGTGAGTCGCTGGAAGGAGGCAGCATGTCCGATGCCGTTCGTGCCGAAGAAATCGCGCACGAGGTCGACTATGCCGCCCGCCAGCTGGCCCAGGCGGGCCGCTTGGACCTGACACACGAGTTTATCCAGCATGGCGACGTGACGGTCTATGCACATGTGACTTCAGTAGCGCGGGCGAGCCTGTCCTTTGCCGAGCGCTTGGGCCGTGCTGGCATTTCGGTCGACCGTGCTTCATTGCTGCGCGGGGCCCTGCTGCACGATTACTTTCTCTATGACTGGCACGATCCCGACCCAAGCCATCGGCTGCATGGCTTTCGTCACCCGTTTTTTGCCCTGGCACGTGCGGAGGAAGATTTTGAGCTGACGCCGCGCGAACGGAATATTATCGTGCGGCATATGTTTCCGCTGGTGCCAGTGCCGCCGACGTGTCGTGAGGCTTGGATTGTATGCCTGGCAGATAAATGGTGCGCTCTGCGCGAGACGGTCGCCGGTCGTCTGCGGCGCAAGGACGAGGCGGACGATGACGTGAGTGGCGAATCGAGCGAAAAGAGGAGAGGGTAGACGGTGGGGACCGCGATCGACATGGCATTTGACGGCGCGACGCTTGCCACCTGCCCACTCTCGGCACTGGTGCTCTCGTTTGCCTTTTACGGGTTTTGCGGTTGGGCATGGGAGTCGACAGTATGCGCCATGCTCAATCACGGACGATTTGCCAACAGTGGCTTTTTGCTTGGGCCGTGCTGCCCCATCTATGGCGCGGGCGGCATTGCCTGCTGGCTGCTGTTGCGTGGGATTCCGGATGCCTCGAGCCAGTTTGTCGCTGCAGCGCTCGTATGCAGCGTGATTGAGTACAGTGTGGGCCTTCTATTGGAAAAAACAACGGGCGCTCGCTTTTGGGACTATTCGCACCTGCCGTTTAACCTGCACGGACGCATCTGCCTGTACTGGGCATGCGCGTTTGGCCTGGGTGCGTTGTGTATTTGCCGCGTGGTGGAGCCGGCGGTGTTGGGCCTGCTTGCCCATCTGCCGGTGCTGATTGTGCGGCTGTCCGCGTTTATCGTCGCGGTCGCGATGATGGTCGACGCGGTGTGCTCGTTGGCGAGCTGGCGGCGTCTGTCTGATCAGCTGGAGCGCGTCCGGGCCGACCTTGCCGACCGCATTAATGAGTCGCTTGCCGATGCCTCGGACTCAATGCTTGAGCGCATTCCCGATTCGACGATTGACTCGGTGGCACAGACGCACATCCGCAGCCGTGCCGTTAACGCGTGGCTGGCGGAGCTGGGCGATGCGACGCTCGATGCCCTGCGCGAGAAGGCTTCGATGCCGACGTTTATCGCGGATGGTGCTCGCGGCCTGGCGCTCGCTGCCCGCCGCGTGGCCGATGCCGCGCCGAGCATGCCGCGTCCGTCGTTCAGTCGTCGCCTTGCCGGCAAGCGCATGAGCCGTCCGGTGCCGAGCGTGTCGCTCAGCCGCCGCGACCTGCGCTTTTTCAATGCCTTCCCGCGTCTGCGCATCAATCGCTACGAAGGTGTCATTCGAGCAACTAATCTCCGCGACCGCGCCCGCGAGCTGTTTCGGCGCTAGCCGGGATGGGCGTGCTCACGGCTCCCTTGCTCGCGTATTTCCCGTCCGTTTCGCGTCCGTTGCCGTGCCGTTTCCAAGATTGCGGCACCGTTTCCATTCGACAACGCAGCGTTTAACAACGCCGTATCTGGTCTACACCAGTTGCCCCTCGGCCGCATTATGGGCGCCGACAACGTTCATGCGATCAAGGGGGAGCGAATGTACGATACGGGATCGACAACGTTTATGCTCATCTGCACCATGCTCGTGTTTTTAATGACACCGGGTCTGGCGTTTTTCTATGGCGGTCTGTCTAGGCGCAAAAATGTCATCAACACCATGCTCATGTGCTTTGGCGCCATTGGCCTGGTTGGCGTGCTGTGGATTGTTGCCGGCTGGTCGCTGGCCTACGGCGGCGACGGTTCCAGCCCGTTTATTGGAGGCCTTGACCAGCTACTGTGCCTTCCGGTGCTCAACCAGGTGCTGCAGGCGGCCGAGGGCAATGCCACTGACGGCGCCGTCTACCCTCAGATCATCAACATCGCCTTTCAGATGGCATTTGCCATGATCACTGCTGCTATCGTCACGGGCAGCCTGGCCGGCCGCGTTAAGTTTGGTGCCATGACGGCCTTCCTGGGCATTTGGCTGCTTGTGGTCTATGCGCCGCTTGCCCACATGGTTTGGGGCGGCGAGGGCTCCTTTATCGGTGACATTATCGGCGCACTCGACTTTGCCGGCGGCGACGTGGTGCACATTTCGTCCGGTCTTACGGGCCTGATTCTCTGCTTAATGCTCGGCCGTCGTCGTGGTTTTGGCATGGTGAGCTATCGTCCGCATAACGTGCCGTTTGTAGCGCTGGGCGCCGGCCTGCTTTGGTTTGGCTGGTTTGGCTTTAACGGCGGCAGCGAGTTTAAGGCCGACGCCGTGGCGGCACTCGCCATCCTCAACACCGTGACGGCCAGCGCGGCGGGCATGGTCTCGTGGCTTGCCGTCGAGCGCGTGCACACTGGTCGCCCCACGCTGGTGGGCGCCAACACCGGTCTGGTTGCGGGACTTGTGGTGGTCACGCCCGGCGCGGGCTTTGTCGAGCCGTGGGCAGCGCTGGTTATGGGCCTGATCGTATCGCCCGTCTGCTACCTGGCCATCAGCCATCTTAAGACCAAGTTTGGCTACGACGACGCACTCGACGCGTTCGGTTGCCATGGTATCGGCGGCATCCTGGGCGGCGTGCTCACGGGCCTGTTCTGCGTGCCGGAGCTCTCGTGGACCGGTAAGGGCGGCCTGTTCTACACGGGCGACGTGTCGCTGCTCGTTTCGCAGATTCTGGGCATTGTGGTGACGGTCGCTATTGTGCTGGTGCTCGATTTGGTAATCGCCGCGGTGGTCAAGGCACTGTTCCACGGCAGTCTGCGTGTGGACGAGGCCGATGAGGCGCTGGGCCTGGATGCGAGTCAGCACGGCGAGAGCGCCTACCCTTCGTTCTCCGGACTCGATTAGCAGCTTCCCCAAGCACCGCACCTCGGCCTTCAATCGTCGTTTGCGTACCTTAAGTACGCGGCACTCCTCTTTCAGGCCGATCTGCGGCACTTGGGAAACCTGCTAAGACCTGTTAGTTGCACTTATCTGATCTACAAGGTTGGTCTGTGGCACCTGGAAACCTCGTGCCATGTGAGGGACAATTCATTTCTTTTTTTGAAGAGAGGAATTCACTATGAAGAAGATTACGGCGATCGTTCGTGCCGAGAAGCTTGAGGTTCTTAAAGACGCTCTGTTTGCTGCCGATGTTCGTGGCATGACTATCAACCAGGTGCAGGGCTGCGGCGCACAGCATGGCTGGAAGGAATACGTGCGCGGCAACGAGTTGCTTGTCAACACGATTCCTAAGGTGCAGTTCACGCTCATTTGCGCCGATGAGCATGTCGACGGCATTGTCGACATTATCTGCAGCGCCGCTCGCACCGGTGCCGTCGGCGACGGCAAGATCTGGGTCGAGCCGGTCGAGGAAGTTATTCGCATACGTACTGGCGAACACGGTCCCGCCGCGGTGTAGAATCGACCGTCTACCATCCGCAACGTTAAAATGCTGCAATGAGGCACAAGACTTGCGTTGTGGATGGACGGATTATGGGTCGTAATAAATATCCCGAGGAGACTGTCGCGAAGATTCTCGACGCGGCGCTGGAGCTATTCTGCGTACAGGGTTATGAGGGGACGAGCATTCAAGACATCGTCGACCGCCTCGATGGCATGACCAAGGGTGCTGTCTATCATCACTTTAAGAGCAAAGAGGAGATTTTCAACGCCGCATTTGATCGGGCAACGGCTCCGATTGCTGAGCACCGTCGCGCGACACTCGGTGCTGGCAATATGACGGGAGCTCAAAAGCTCAAACGACTTTATGCGCCCGAGTCCGTCGTTCCGCAAATCGAGCTATGGACTCGCATGCATCCTGCGGCAGATCCGGTAAAAAGCTCGCGGCTGCTGGCGATGCAGTACCAAGGTTCGTTTGACGAGTCGGCCGATGGCAATCTCTTGCCAGTAATCGAGGAGGGCATCGCCGACGGCTCCATTGCGTGCGAATGCCCGCGCGAAGCAGCGGAGGCCGTATCGTTGTTAGCGAATCTTTGGCTGCTGCCATTGTTCCGTCCGCTCGAGCCCAAGGAGCGAATGCTTGCTCGCGCACAATGTTTGGCGCAGATGGCGGCCGCGGTGGGGCTTGATTTGGGTAATGAAGTGCTCCAGACAACGGCCCAGATTTGGGACGTATGGAACCGTGCCGGGTGGTAATATAGATACCAACGGTATGTAATTGATTTGTGAGGGTAGCCACGGCTGCCCTTTTCAAGTCATTAAATACATACTAACAGTATGTATTTGGGGGCAGGCTTATGGCTGGGATGCGAAGAATTAGCGTTTCATTGGCGCCAAAAACAGTGCGATCTATCAGGCTATTTGGTCTTCTTGTTGCACAGCTGTGTGCGTATTCGATGCTGTCGGCACTGTGCTTTGCGTGCCCGCTTTACTTGTTCGATTGCAGCGGCTCCTCAACGTTATATGGCGCCGTCGCGGCGATAGCGTTCATACCGGGCGTGCTCGCGACTCCGGTTGGCGGGATTTTGGCGGATCGGGGAAGACGTCGCGGGGTTCTTGTGGTACTCGGCATTGTTCTGATGGCTGCATCACTGCTGTTTATCCCCATGAAGCGTTCGCTGCCTCTTGCGGTTGTCGTGGCAGCAATGCTTTGCGTCCAATATGGCATCCAATCGCTGCTGAAACCGATGCTTCAAATTGAGGCGGTGTGCATGACGGGCCAAGAAAAGGTTGAGCGTGCCACTGCGTTGGTCTCGCAGATAATCATGATGAGCAATATCTTGGGGCCTGTAGTCGGGACGGCAGTCTATGGGTGCTTTGGTATCGATACTCTATGCGAAACCGCGGCGTTGACGTTTACGATTTCAGCCCTGCTGTTCGGGGGCGCACTCAAGCAAAATGCCTCATCTGAAACGATGGGAGACGGCGCGACTCGTACGACACGCCGAAACGATTTTCGGGAGTTGATTCGGTACCTGTCTCAAAACTCATCATTGCTCGTTGTGTTTTTGATTGCGGCTATTTTGAACCTTGCGTTAGTTGGGTTAACGATTGGTGCTCCCGTTATTGTTGCAAAGCATCTCGGAATGCAGTCATCCTTTGTTGGGATTATTGAGGTGGCTATGGGCTTAGGTGGTCTTGTCGGCAGTGGTTTGGTCGGTATTTGGCCGCATCGTTTTTCCTTCAAGGGCATATGTCAATATGTTGCGATGATCTGTTTAGGAGTCGTACCGATTATTGTCACGCTACTGTTCGGCACAGATGTATGGGTGTTCACCGTGTTTGCGGTTGGTTCGGCATGGGTCATGGTGTGGGCAGCCATTGCGTCGGTTGAAATCATCGCGTTTGTTCAACGGGCAGCGCCGACTGAGCTCTGCGGAAAAGTGCTTTCGGTCGTTTACATGGTCCTTTCCTGCGCAACACCTATCGGCCAATTGACGTACGGGGTTGCATATGATCGATGGACACCGGCGATTGTATTCGCAGGCATGCTGGCGGTGTTGACGTTGACGACGGTGCTGTTTTATCGGCTGAAAAGTCGCTTGTGGCGATTGTCTTAACGCACTGGGGCACCGTGAATTTGTGGAGGCGGTGGTACGCCGCGCCGGGACGGCATTGTTTGGGCACGCCTCTCCTTCGTCTACAATATCGTGCAGACGAAGGAGAGGCGTGCCCATGATCAAGATGTTTGCGAGTGACTTAGACGGAACGCTGCTGAACGCCCTGCACGAGGCAGACGGGACCATCCGCCGCGCCATTCGCGAGCTGACCGAGGCTGGCCTGCATGTGGTTCCCGCGACCGGGCGCTCGACGTTGCCAATCGGCGAGCATGGCTTTACGGGGCTGGCGCTTGACGCCTGCTGCTCCAATGGGTCCATCGTGCGCGACTGCCATGGCGAGGTGCTCAAGACCTGGACCATCGATCCGCAGGTTACCGAGGAGCTGCTCAAGGCATTCCCGGACATTTGCTTTGATTGCTCCACACCCGATGGCATGTTCTCGAGCGGTTCGTTCGAGATGCATCAGGCGGGCTTTAAAAAGGACAGCCCTATCAAGCGCATCGTGATGCGCGGCATGCGCGCGCGTGGCGGCTATCACGAGGAACAGTATTTCGACCAGTCGATCGGTGACATCCTTCGCCACGATGTGTGCAAGATCAACTGCCGCGTGACCTCGCCCGAGCTGGAGCGCGACCTTAAGGCATATTTGGCCGAGCGATCGGACCGCGTGGTCAACGCGCCGTTCGATCCGGTGATGTTCGAGATCACGGACGTGGCGTGCAACAAGGGCGAGAGTGTGTCCTGGCTGGCGGGCTACTACGGCATTGCCGAGGACGAGGTCGCGGTCTACGGCGACGGCGGCAACGACATTGCCATGCTCAAACGTTTCCGCCACAGCTACGCGACCAAAAACGGCAGCGATGCCGCCAAGGCCGCCGCGAGTGCAACTATCGGCAGTTGCATGGTTCATGCCGTCCCCAAACACATGCTCGCCACCATGCGCAAGCAAAACTCCCGCACCGTCATCGAATAATGTGACAAAGGGATAGCCCCTTTGTCACAGGTGACGCTGGTCTCTTGAAATACGAACAAACATTCGCATACCTAACTGCGCTTTGATAGAATTGATACTGTTGACGGCAGTTCCATGTGCCGGGCAACGCCCTCCATCTGATGGGAGGTGATGCCCATGACCGATCTGATTGATTTTGTGAGACTTCTGACCGCTTTGGTCTCGTTCTTCACAGCGCTCGTCGGGCTTTCCGAGGCACTCAAGCAACGTTCGAAGCAACGTAAAAGGGGTCGCCGCCGCTAAGGCGTTGACCCCTTAATCCAAGCAACGGCGCTGCCCAGCTTTCCAGAACTTGGGCTGCCGTCGACACTATTCTACCCACGAATGACATTTTGGACAATCGGTAATGCCGCTCTAAAAGCCTGGCACAACCGGCACAACCTAGGCGGTCGCTGGATGTGACAAAGAGGCTGCCCCTTCGTCACATCCTAAATATTGCCTTTACGTGTTGATACACACGGTGTGCAATAATACTCGCACTGTGCAATAGCGCACAGACTGAGTAACAAGGAGGACGCTTGTCCCAGCTCGAAAAATGCGACCGCCGGTCCCTTCGCTCGCAGCGTGCCCTTCGCCAGGCACTTGCCAGCGAGCTTGCCGAAAGCGGCGACCTTTCGCGCATTAATGTCGCGTCGCTCACCGAGCGCGCTGGCCTTACGCGCCGCACGTTCTATTCGCACTACCGCGATATCCCCGACTTTATCAATCAAATCGAGGACGGCTTGCTGGCCGAGATCCGTGAGCGCATTGAGCTCATCACCGCAGCTCAGCTGCCCGATCTCTATCACAACATCGATGAGCTCGAGCCGGCACCCGGTTCGGTTGAGTTGCTGCGCTACCTTGCGGCCAACCGCGATTTAATCGGATCGCTGCTGGGCCCGGGCGGCGACCCCGCCTTTATTAAAAAGATCATCGATACCGCACGCGAGGCCGTGGTGCCGCGTGCACAGACGGGCATTTTGGGCCTGGCGCTGGGCACGTTCTTTGACTACTACGTTACCTACGTCGTGAGCGCCGAGGTCGGCATGATTCAGCGCTGGTTTGAGCGCGGGCTCACCGAATCGCCCGAGGCCATGGCGCGCATTATGACGGTGCTCGCTTTTGTGCGCCCTGGTGATCTGTATGGCCAACCCATCGATATCAACGTGCCGGAATACGGCATGAAGCTATTGAACCTGCAGCTCGAGGACGCGGTCGACACCACCGCAACCGTCGAGTCCAACAACTAAGAGGAGAGACAATGAGCAAACTCGTCGAGGGCATTAAAGACCGTGTGGTCGCTGCCGCACGCGAGGCTGCGCCCGCCGTGGTGGACGCCGCGCAGAAGGCCGCGACTGCCGCTGCCGAGAAGGTCGCCGAGGCGGTTGCCGAGGCCAAGAACGCGGCAGGGGAGACGTCCATCGCTAGCGAGCCCGCCACCGCCGCTGAGCCCGTAGCCGTCACCGCCGCCCACGCCCCCGAAGGCGCGATCTTCAACCCCGAGAACGCTCGTGGCAACCTGCACTTGGGCATCGACGTGGGTTCCACCACCGTTAAGCTCGCCGTGCTCAACGACGACAACCAGATCGTCTATGCCAAGTACCAGCGCCACCACACCGACGTCCGCGCCTGCGCTCGCGACCTGTTCGAGGGTGCTGCGACCGTGCTGCCGACGGCCCAGATGACCTGCGCCATTACCGGCTCGGGCGGCCTGCTGCTGTCCCAATGGCTCGACCTGGAGTTTGTCCAGGAGGTCATCGCCAGCAAGCGTGCCGTCGAGACCCTTATCCCGGCCACCGATGTCGCCATCGAGCTGGGCGGCGAGGACGCCAAGATCATCTACTTCGACAACGGCATCGAGCAGCGCATGAACGGCACCTGCGCCGGCGGCACTGGCGCGTTCATCGACCAGATGGCCACTCTGCTGCACACCGACGCCAGCGGCCTCAACGAGCTCGCGGCCAACGCCACCACCATCTATCCAATCGCCAGCCGCTGCGGCGTCTTTGCCAAGACCGACGTCCAGCCGCTGCTCAACGAAGGCGCCCGCCCCGAGGACGTGGCGGCCTCCATCTTCCAGGCTGTCGTGACCCAGACTATCTCGGGCCTGGCGTGCGGCCGTCCCATCCGCGGCAACGTCGCCTTCCTGGGCGGCCCGCTGCAGTACCTCTCCGAGCTGCGCCACCGCTTCTACCTTACGCTCAACCTGGACGAGGAGCACCGCATTGTGCCCCAAAACGCTCACCTGTTTGTGGCGAGCGGCGCCGCCATGGCGCATGAGTCCAACAAGCTCAGCACGTTCCCGCAGCTCATCGAGGCTATCGATGCCCTGGGTGACACACAGGGTGCCGAGGTCGAGCGCCTGGATCCGCTCTTTGCCACCGACGAGGACTTCGCCGAGTTCAAAACCCGCCACGACCAGGAAGTCGTCCCCAAGGGCAAGCTCGACGGCTACACCGGCCGCGTGTTCATTGGCATCGACGCCGGTTCCACCACCATGAAGGCCGCGCTCGTGGGCGAGGACGGCCAGCTGTTGCACACCTGGTACGGCAACAACAACGGCGACATCCTGGGCACGGCCAAGGTCATCATGGCCGATTTCTACAACCATATCCCTGCAGGCTGCACCATCGGCCACGTGACCACCACGGGCTACGGCGAGGCGCTGCTCATCGAGGCCCTCAAGGCCGACTCCGGCGAGATCGAGACCGTCGCGCACCTGCGTGGCGCCAAGGCATTCCTGCCCGGCGTGGAGTTCATTCTGGACATCGGCGGCCAGGACATGAAGTGCCTGCGCGTCAAGGACGGCGTTATCGAGCACATCATGCTCAACGAGGCCTGCTCGTCGGGTTGCGGTAGCTTTATCGAGAGCTTCGCCGTCTCTATGAACATGGACGTGCGCGCGTTCGCCGACGCCGCCATCCATGCCAAGGCCCCGGTCGACCTGGGCAGTCGCTGCACGGTCTTTATGAACTCGCGCGTCAAGCAGGCGCAAAAGGAAGGCGCCACGGTGGGCGACATTGCGGCCGGCCTGTCCTATTCCGTCATCAAGAACGCCTTGTTCAAGGTCATTAAGCTGCGCGACCCCAAGGAGATCGGCAGCCAGGTGATCGTTCAGGGCGGCACCTTTATGTCCGATGCCACGCTGCGCGCGTTTGAGCAGCTCACCGGCGTTCATGCCGTGCGTCCCGACATCGCCGGCTGCATGGGCGCCTATGGTGCGGCCCTGCTCGCCCGCGATCGCGCCGGTGCCGATGGCACCTCGACCATCCTTTCGGCTGAGGACATCGCGCACCTTACCGTGACGCAAAAGCATGTCCGCTGCGGTCGCTGCTCCAACAACTGCCAACTCACCGTCAACGACTTTGGCGGCGGCAGGCGCTTCATTACCGGCAACCGCTGCGAGAAGGGCGCCGGCCACAAAAAGCAAAAGACCGAGGCCCCCAACCTCTTCAAAAAGAAAAACGAGCTGCTCTTTGACCGCGAGGTGCTGAGCCCCGACGAGGCCCCGCGTGGTACCGTCGGCATCCCGCGCGCGCTCAACATGTACGAGAACTACCCCTTCTGGCATGCGTTCTTTACGCGCTTGGGCTTTAGCGTGCAGCTGTCCGACCAGTCGAGCAAGAAGACCTACCAGGCGGGCATCGAGTCCATGCCGTCCGAGAGCGTGTGCTATCCGGCCAAGATGAGCCACGGCCATGTGATGAACCTTATCGACCGCGATGTCGACTTTATCTGGATGCCGTGCGTGCGCTGGGAGCGCAAGGAGGATCCGACCGCTGGCAACTGCTATAACTGCCCCATCGTCATGAGCTACCCCACGGCGCTGGCGCTCAATATTGACGAGATTCGCGAGCAGAACATCGAGTTCCTGTACCCGTTTGTGCCCTATCACGATAAGACCGAGCTCAAGCGCCGCCTGTACCAGGTGCTCGCCGTCGACCGCGTGGCCGATGCGCAAGCCGGTCGCGGTCGCGTGCGCGGTCCCAAGATCACGCGCTCCGAGGTCGATGCCGCCGTCAACGCTGCCTTTGAGGCCGACGCGCGTTTCCACGAGGATATCCAGACCATGGGCGAGGAGGCCCTTAAGTGGGTCGAGGACCACGGCGGCCACGGCATCGTACTCGCCGGCCGTCCTTACCATAACGACCCCGAGATCAATCACGCCCTGCCCGAGCTTATCTCGAGCTTTGGCTTTGCGGTCTTTACCGAGGATTCGCTTGCGCACCTGGTGAAGCCCGAGCGTCCGATTCGCGTCGTCGACCAGTGGATGTACCACAGCCGCCTGTACGCCGTCGCCCGTTTTGTGACGATGCGCAACGACCTGGACCTGATCCAGCTCAACTCCTTCGGCTGCGGCCTGGACGCCCTGACCACCGACCAGGTGCAGGAGATTCTGGAAGCCAGCGGCAAGATCTACACCGTGCTCAAGATCGACGAGGTATCCAACCTGGGTGCCGCGCGCATTCGCATCCGCTCGCTCATGGCCGCGCTTAAGGACCAGGAGGCCGAACGCCTGGCCGAGGCCACGGCCGCGGGCGAGACTTACGAGCAAGGCGACGCCGCGCCGGTGGCGCCCTCTACGGATGCCCCCGCGTTTGCGAGCCGCAAGTACACGTTCGAGGCGCAGCGCGAGAGTGCTTCGACCGCGTGGCCCAAGGTGCCCTTTACCGAGCAGATGCGCGAGGAGGGCTATACCATCCTGTGCCCGCAGATGGCGCCGATCCACTTTGACCTGGTCAAAGAGGTATTCCGCGGTGCCGGCTACAACCTGGAGCTGCTGCCCTCGACTGACCACGATGCCGTCGAGGCCGGCCTGCGCTACGTGAACAACGACATCTGCTATCCGTCGATCCTGGTGACGGGCCAGATCATGGAGGCCATCGAGAGCGGTCGGTACGACCTGTCCAAGACGGCTGTGGTCATCAGCCAGACCGGCGGCGGCTGCCGTGCCACTAACTACATCGCGCTCATCCGCAAGGCGCTGCGCGAGAGCGGCCACCCCGAGATTCCGGTAATCTCGCTTTCGGCCGTGGCGCTGGGCGAGGACAACCCCGGCTTTAAGGTTACGCCGGCGCTGCTTAAGCAGGCGGTCTACGCGGTGCTCTTTGGCGACGTGATGATGCAGATGCTCTACCGTTGCCGCCCGTACGAGGCCACGCCCGGTGCTGCCAACGCACTCTACGAGGAATACATGGCGCGTGCCCGCAAGCTGGCGCCTAAGTTCAACAGGCACAACTACACCAAGCTGTGCCGCGAAGCCATCCGCGCGTTCGACACCATGCCGCTCGTGGGCGAGGGCACCAAGCCGCGCGTGGGTGTGGTCGGCGAGATCCTGGTCAAGTTCCACCCTACGGCCAACAACCATGTGGTCGACGTGATCGAGCGCGAGGGCTGCGAGGCCGTGGTGCCGGGTCTGCTCGACTTCTTCCTGTACTCCATGAGCAACGCGGAGCTGCAGAAGGACGAGCTGGGAAGCTCTGCCACTACGCGCGCTGGTATGCAGGCGCTCATCAAACTCGTGGACTGGATGCGTACGCCGGTGGAGGAGATGCTCGAAAGGTCCCGCCGCTTTGAGGCTCCCGAGCGCATCGGCACCATGGCCGACAAGGCCCGCACAGTGCTTTCGGTGTGCAACAACATGGGCGAGGGCTGGCTGCTCACGGCCGAGATGCTCGACCTGATCGACCACGGTGCGCCCAACATCATCTGCACGCAGCCCTTCGCGTGCCTGCCCAACCACGTGGTGGGCAAGGCCGTGATCAAGGAGCTGCGCCGTCAGCACCCCGAGAGCAACATCGTTGCAGTGGACTACGACCCCGGTGCGTCTGAGGTCAACCAGCTCAACCGTATTAAGCTCATGATCAGCGTGGCAAAGGAGAACATGCGCGCTGGCAAGGGCTTTAAGCTCGAGAAGGTGGCGCCGCTCGCGATGGACGAGGTCACCGGCCAGATGCGTGCCCATGATGGCTGCGTGAGCTGCGGACCGGCCAGCGAGGAGGCCGTTGCATCGGTCGCCAAGCGTCTGGGACACGGCATTAAGAAGTAGCTGGCCTGCTATGGGCTGGATATGAGACAAACGGGTGGTAGCCGTACCGGCTACCACCCGCTTTTTCTGGACATATGTTGCGTAAATGACCTTGCTACAGCCTTCCGTGGGCTTGTCCGATTTTTGGGCCGGTTCGGGCTTTGAGGACAAGTTGCTGCAGGCCCAAGGCGATTTTTCGCTCAATGCGGGCCAGCACAGTGTGACCTATCTGCCAAACGACGATACGGTAACAACCGGTCGCTACCAGGTACTGCTGTACGACAACAACTTTGGCGCGGCCGAGAGCTATCCCAAGTTCGACTGGGGCCAGCTGGGCGCCGCGGTGGTGACCGACTACAGCAAGGGAACGCATTCGTTTGGGCGCATCTTTACGGTGGACGAGAACGCGCGCACCTACGAGCTCGAGGACCAGGTCGCAGTGCCGTTCTCGGGCTACGTAAGCAGTGCACAGCGCGTCGGCGATTCAGATAGTATGCTCGTGGCATCGGGCCAGGCCAAGACCTTTACCGAGTACGATCGCTATGGACTGCCCATCGCCACCTACGAGATGGAAGCCGAGAAGTACATCTACCGCGTGTACAAGTACGAGCTGTAGCGCTGCGCTTGGCTGTGCCTGCGCCCCGCGGCTGCGCTCTCGTGCCGGGCCCACCTCGCGTCCCGCATCACTTTACGTCAAACTCCACACGATCGAGCTCGGGCACATTGAGGTCGATGAGTTTGCGGGCGACACGGCGGTCGTGCGCCCCAAGCGCCTCGCCTGTCGTCACATGGGCGACGATTTCGCGCTCGACGATGCCTTCTTCGTCCCCTTCGGTGGCCGAGGTCTCGACGGCGACGGTGTAATCCTTAAAGCCCGGCAGCACCGCGGCAAGCTCGCGCGTGGTCTCGGTGACGCCGTAGCCGTCCTGCACGCCGGCCTGCGCCGATCCAATGGAGCCTGCGGTCATAACGATGCAGGGGATGGCAAAGATGACCGTTCCCACGATGATGCGGCGGCGCACTTTGCGTGACAGCTCGTTGACCTCGGCGTTTTCCTTGGCGGTCACAATGCCGTCGCCGTTCAGGTCGCGCTTGAGCGGCACGCGCAAAAGAAGCAGCACGGCTTCGGCAGCCAGTGCGATAAAGACTACATTGATGCCAAACTCGTAAAGCGCCGAGAGAAACAGCGACCCGCTTGCGATGGCGATGCCGTAGCCCGCCGCGCACAGGGGCGGCATGAGCGCGGTCGCCACGGCTACGCCGGCGATGAGCGTGGCGGGTTCCTGGTCGCGCGAGTTGCCCAGGCCACCCGCAAAGCCGCCCGCGAGCGCGACGGCAAGGTCCCAAACAGTCGGTGTCGAATTGTCGATGATGGCGGCCGTGGTGGTGCCAAGGGGCGAGAGCTTAAAGTACAACGTGGACGTGACCAGGCAAAAGGCCATCTGTAGAGCCAAGCTCGCGACGGCCTCAAGGGTGATCTCGCGGTCGAGCGTGGCGATGCCGTATGCCATGGCAAGGACCGATCCCATAAGCGGGCAGATGAGCATGGCGCCCACGATGGCGATGTCCGAATCGATATCGAGGCCGATGCTTGCGATGAGCATGGCGATGATGAGGATACACAGGTGAGAGCCAGTCAGACGCGCCCCGTTTACAAAACGCTTGCGGATCACGTGATAGGGCGCGCGTCCCTCGCGAATGTTGAACGCGCGCTTTAAAAAGCGACCAGTCTGCTCGGCAGCCTCACTATGGGCAGGGCGGATGCCGTGGCGCCGGTGATGGCGTTCGCGTAGTCGCTTGATCTGTTGTTTGTCGAGTTCCATGTCCACCTCGTTCCAGCGCGGTCCGCGCAACGCGCCCGTTGTCCTAACTCTACACCGTGGCGGGCGGGGTGTCTGTTGGATGCAGAATCCGATAGGGCGGATGACGCGGGAGCAAATGCAAATCACAGGCTCAATTCCATCCCGCGAGAATATGATGCACCAGCTCCTTCAAATGTGACGAAACTGTGAAGCACGAGAGCGTGAATTTCAAAAAATACGCTGGTCGTCAATGTTGCGCAACAGAATTCAAAAATCGACAGCTACCGTTTGATACGTATGGATACATCCGTGTCAAAGGGAGAAAGCCATGGCAAACTACAGTCCACAACACTTTGAGCCTCGGGCCAAGACTGCCAACGTCAAGGGCGTTGCTAACCGCGCCGTCGCAACCGTTTTGACGGCGGGCCTCATCGCTCAGCCGCTCATGTCGCCGCTGGCGGCAATCGCCGCACCGTCAACCGATAACGGCGATTCTGTTCAGGGGGGGGGGTAGTTCTGTAGAGAACACCGTTGCCGCCGGTAACCAAGCGGTCGTAAAGACGGCTGCCCAGCTGGCCGAGGAGTCGGCAAAGCAGCTCAAGGACGCTCAGGCCGCCTACGATGCCGCCCAGAAGAAGGCCGACGCGGCGGGCCAGTCTCAAAAGCAGGCACAGCAGCAAAAGAATCAGGCCTCGCAGGCCGTGACCGATAACGCCGCCGAGCAGAACGAGGCCGAGGTAGCCGCGCTTCAGGAGAAGATCGACGAGCTTAAGGCAGCCGTCGAAAAGACCGAGCAGCAGCAGAAGAAGCTGGGCGACCTGAACGATCAGCTCGAACAGGCCAACAAGAGTGTCGAGGATAAGACCCAGGCGCTCAAGGACGCCAAGGCAAAGCAGGATGAGGCCAAGAAGGCCCTCGATGATGCCCAGGCCAAGCTCGAGGCCATGGGTATGGACGAGTACGAGGCCGCCAAGAAGGCCGTCGAGGACGCGCGGGCAAAGCTCGATGACGCCAATAAGGCCGTTACTACTGCACAGGACAATCTGGACCAGGCCAAGGCTGCCGAGGCCAGCGCCCAGCAGGAAAAGCAGAATACCGAGGCAGCTTTGACGACTGCCCAGGCCAAGAAGCAGGAGACTGCCGCTGCTCTCGCAGCCGCAACCACCGCGCGCGATAACGCCCAGCAGAAGTTCAACCAGGCGCAGGCCGCGCTCGATGCTGCCGTCTCGGGTACGGGTGTTGACCTGAGTGCGCTTGAGGCCGCCAAGAAAGCTGCTGCTGGTGAGCTCAAGACCGCGCAGGCGGAGCTCAATGCCGCGACGGATGCCGACGCCACCGCACAGACAAATCTGCAGGCCGCCCAGGCTGCCGTCGCTGCCGCGCAGGAGAAGGCCAACGCCGCCAACGCTGCTGTAGCATCTGCCCAGTCTGCATACGATGCGGCAAACAAGGAGTACAAGGACGCGGCCAGTAAGCGTGACGCCGCGAAGACGGCATACGAGCAGGCCCAGCAGACCGAGGCCGACAAGAAGACCGCGTACGATAAGCTTGTCGAAGTTCGCAAGCAGAAGCGCAGTGAGTGGGAGGCAGCCTGCGCTGCTTCGAACGCCGCGGAAAAGGCTTATGACGCTGCTAATGTCCAGGTTGAGGCTCTTGAGCAGCAGATTGCTGACCTCAAGTCCAACATGACCGTTGACCAGGAAGTCATCAATAAGGGCATGCTCGGCTTTATGGCCTACATCAGCAACAGCAGCGATTTCACGGCTATGCAGAAATCGAACGCCAAGGACGCAATGGCTACACTCACCGGCGCTGACGACAAAGCCGAGTGGTATGACGATTACGTCGATCAGGACATGTCTCGCGACACCAATCCGCTTTCCTTGGAACAGCTGCGCAACGCCCTGACATATCTCGACACCCAGAACAACCTCCGCAAGGCGAACGGTCAGTCGGCGCTCAGCGTCAGCCTCCGCATGACCGCAGCAGCTGCACTCAACGCCTCATATTCATCGAATATTTGGGATCACTCGAACTGTTACTTCGATAATGCTGAGAATCTCGCAGGTGGTGGCGGTGCATATACCGGTGGTGAGACCGAGGATACCCTGGGCTGGCCCTACACCGGTCTCTACACTCAGGAGAAGGTTAATTACGAGAATTGGATTAAAAAGTACGGTGTGGATAGCGAGGCCGGCAAAGATCTCATGGCTCATCGCTATGATTCGTACTATATCTACCAAAACTATTACGATGTGTACCACGGTACAAAAGATAAGAATGGCAATCAAAGAGGAGACGCCTGCGGGCACTATCTCAACATTATCGATTCCGCTACGGTGGCTATCGGCATCGCGACCGGTAGCGGTAAGAACACCGATTCCGAGGTAACCATATTCGATTACAGCGCTGATGACACTCAGGCTGATTTCACTGTTTCCGAGTTCAAGAAGCTCGTCAACGACTACATCGATTCTGCCTATAACGCTGGCGGCACGCAGGCGCAGAAGGCGCAACTCAAGGAGCTTCAGGGCAAGCTCGCCGAGGCGCAGAAGAACTTTGGAACTACTAGGGAAGCTTACTTCGCAGCTGTAAACGGGCAGGATGCCGCCCAGGACGCTTTCACCGCAGCCGATGTGAACATGAACACCGCCAAGGGCGAGTACGAGAAGGCTCAGTCCGCTACTGCTGCCGCCAAGTCCGCCTACACCGCCGCCGAAGCCAAACTCAAGGGTATCGACGTCAAGACGCCCAAGACCAAGCTCAACGCCGCCAAGGGCGAGGCCGCTACTGCCCAGGCAGCTCTCGATAAGGCAAACGTCACGCTTGCTGACGGCAAGGCAAAGGCAACCGATGCCGCTGCTCAAAAGGCGAAGGCTCGCAGCGCCCGCGATGCTGCCAAGGTAAAGTCCGATCAGGCCAAAGAGGCGTATGACAACGCTACCGCTTCGGTCAAGGACCTTGCCGCCAAGTGCGATGCCGCCAAGACGGATCTTGCGAACAAGCAGGGCACGCTTGACGATGCCAAGAAGGCCGACGACACTGCCCAGGCTGGCGTTGACAAGGCTCAGGCCGCAGATGTGCACGCCGCGACCGCTCTTTCGGGCGCCAAGCAGGCAGTTGCCGCCAAGACGCAGACCCTGTCCGACGCACAGGCGAAGGCCAAGGCCGCCGAGGACGAGCTTGCCACCGCAAACAAGGCCTTCGAGCGCTTCGCCGGTGCCCAGAAGGCGGTCGACGACGCCAAGGCCGCCTATGACGCTGCCGTCGCCGGTGTCGCCGATGCCCAGAAGCAGCTCGAGGCCGCCAACGAAGCCGTCGTCGATGCGAACCTCGATATCTTCAAGGCCAAGGCCGAGCTTGCCAACGATGAGGCACTCAAGGCCGATCTTGAGGCTGTCGACCACAAGGCATCCCTTGCCGCGGGCACGACGGGCAACGAGAAGCTGGTCAAGCTGAACGCTGCCTACGCTCGCTATAAGGCCGCCGTCGATGCCGCCGCTGGCCTCAAGACTGCTCTGAGCGATGCCGATGCCAAGCTGTCCGATGCCAACGACGCCTATGCCGCCGCACTGGCCGAGCTCGGAGATGCCAAGGATGCCCTGGCTGCCGCGCAGGCCGAGTACGACAAGTATCATCCCAAGGCCGAGCCGCAGAGCAAGCCTCAGGCCAAGCCCCAGGTTACGCAGGCCGCCGCAAAGGCCCCCGTTGCCAAGAAACAGGCTGCGCCTGCCGCGCTCGCCCAGACTGGCGACAATTCCGCTCTTGCGGGCGAGGTGTTCGTCATCGGCGGTATCACCCTCGTGGCCGCTGGTGTGACGCTGAGCGATCGTCGTCGCAAGCAGATGTAGCGTTTCGAGCGTAGTTTCTGCAACGAACTTCGGTTCATAGCAGGAACGCTTCGATAGCTTAACCGATAAGGCCGGCGCGCTGTTAAACGCAGCGCGCCGGCCTTTCTTTGTTTCGATTTCAAAAAGCCCGGTCAGCAGCCGCAAAAGCTACCGACCGGGCAAGCCGTAGGCAATATGGTTGCTGTCGAGCAGCTGCTCGACTTAGCCCAGCAGGCTTAAGCCCACGGAGACAAATGCCAGGATAACGCCGACGATGGACTCGCCGCCGAGCAGGCCGCTGGCGACAACCAGGCCCTGCTCCTGGAAGGCGGCGTCCTTGGCAGCCCTCTCCTCGTCAGAAAGACCAGCGGTGGCGTCGCGGTGGGCGGACCACTTGTCGTAGGCGAGCTTGACGCAGGAGCCCAGGAATGCCGTGAGTGACATGTAGAACGGCAGGTACACGCCCAGGCCGATCATCATGGCCGGAATGCCGAGCCAGTACATGACGATGCCGGCGATAAAGCCGCCTGCGAACCACGGCACGCTCGGGATACCCGAGACCATGGTGGCGACCACGCTTGCCTGCGCGGCCACAAAGCTCTTGTCGGGGCCGAAGGCGTCCGGACCATAGGCGGTGACGAGCGCGACCATGACAGCGGCAGCGACCAGGGCGCCCACGATGCCGCCAATGGCCTGGCCGACCCACTGTGCGCGCGGGTTGGTACCCAGTACGGCTCCGGCCTTAAAGTCGTTCATGACGTCGCCAGCAAGGCCGCACGCCACGGCCACGATGCCGGCGATAAAGAACAGCTTGACCTGCGCGAGCTGCGCGAAAGCTGCCACGATGAGCATGACGATGAGGCCAAAGATCTCCATGGGATCGATACCCGTCTGGCCGCAGCTCTGAGCGCTCATAATGGTGGTGACAAAGGTGAACAGCGTGACGATGACGGCCGGAACGGGGCCGAGGTCGAGCGCGATGGCAACGATCACGGCGATGGCTGCGGTGCCCAGGCCGATGACGCCGGCGTCGAGCTTAAGCGAGCCCGAGATGAGCGACTGCTCGTCGGTGTCGGTGGAGCTGTCGGCTGCAAGACCGCGGACGATACCGGCGACCTGCGGCAGGATGTCCTTAAGGACGACGGCGACTCCAAAGCCCATCATAAGGCCCATACCGAGGGACTTGACGATACCCTGCGCGGTCACAATATCGAACAGGCCGGCAGCGGTGCCGCCAACGATGATGCCAAAGTTGCCCAGCAGCGCGCCGGCAAACCAGAAGGCGACGGGGGCGAAGCCCACCAAAAAGCCGATGGATAGCAACATGGGCGAGTTGTAGATGGCAAAGGTCACGCCGGGGATATTGAGCGTACACAGCATGCTGGGCACCACGCCCAGAGCGTCGCGCAGCACGCTGTAGATGCCTGCGATGGCCATGGAGCCAAAGAGCTGCTTGCCGGTCTTGCCGCCGGCCTCGGTGGCGCGCAGGGTCTGAGCTGCGGCGTTGCCGGTGGGGAACTCCAGCGCGGCGTCCACGATAAAGTGACGGTGGATGAGCGCTGTCGCCAGAAGGCCCAAGATGGTGCCGGCGAGCGCCACGATAAACATGTCGAGCCAGCTGATCTGGTCGGCATAGCCCAGCATCCAGGCGCCCGGGATGGTAAACGCCAGGCCGCCGGCGACCATGGCGCCCGCGGACATGATGGTGTGGGTGACGTTGGCCTCGTTGAGGCTGGCGTTGCCCATGAGCTTCAGGAAGAACAGCGAAATGACGGCAGCGAAAATGATCGGCCAGGGGAGTGCGCCCATCTTGAGGGCGGTATAGGCCGAGCTTGCCGTGATGATCACGCAGCCAAGGACGCCGATGACGACGCCGCGCAGCGTGAGTTGACCGCGCATCGAGGTACGGTTCGAGGGATTGCTCATATAGAACTCCTTTGCGTATATCCGCTTCCCCCGGGAGCGCCGCTACGGATACGGCGCGGGAAGTCGGGTTACCAAGGGCCGCCGCGTGAGCTCGCGCGCGACCGCGCACCAGTATAGCCGCAAGCTAGTCATTTTGGGACGGGGCTATTTTAGCTACCCCTGTTTGCCGGAGGGATATACTGCTGGGCAGACGAAAGGAGCGCCGACGATGCTTAATGGGTGCGCATATATATTGACGGTCGACGTGGGCAACACGTTCATTCGCTTTGGCCTGTTTGCAGAGGATTCGGCCGCGGCGCAGGAATGTCCGCTTGCGACGTGCGAGATCACCACGCCGTCGAGCATCACAGCAGACGAGGCGCGCATGCGTCTCGTGCAGGTCATGGCCGCACTGGCGGCCGATGCGGGCATGCCGGGTGTGCTCGTACCCGCCGCGGCCGTGCTGAGCTGCGTGGTCCCGGCGCTCGAGCGCCCGTGGAAGGCGGCGCTTTCCCGCACCTGCACGGGGCGCGTGCTCACCGTGGGGCCGGGACTTAAGACCGGCATGCCCGTGCACTACGACGATCCGGCCGAGATCGGCCCCGACCGCATCGCCGATGCCGTGGCGACCCGTGCCGTCTACGGCTCGCCGTGCATCGTGATCGACCTGGGCACTACGACCAATATCGAGGTCATCGATGCGCGCGGAACCTTTGTCGGCGGCGTCATCGCGCCGGGTCTGGCACTTGGCGCCCGCTCGCTTTCGGCCGCTGCGGCGCGCCTGCCGCAGGTCGAGCCCTCGGCACCCACACATGTGATCGGTCGCAACACGCGCGAGGCCATGCGCTCGGGCGTGGTCTTGGGCGAGGTGGCCCGTATCGACGGCATGCTCGACATGGTGCTTGCCGAGATGCGCGCGACCAAGGCGGCGGGGGAGGGCAGCGTGCCCATCGTCATCACCGGCGACGATGCCGAGGCGCTCGCGGCGTTGGTCGGCCACAGCCTGACGGTCGATGACGCGTTGACGCTTCGCGGCCTGGCCGAGCTCTACCACATCAATCAAAAGCCCCGTCGCGCGTAGCGATGGGGGCGGTGGGACAAAAACGTCTCCACCTTTCACCTGCTACAATGTGTCAAACTATTGCGATTTCGGAGGTGTCTGCCATGTCGGACGATCTTCATCAAACCGCGTCGGGCAAGCGCCGCGACGTTATTAGCTGGGACGAGTTCTTTATGAGCGTAGCCATCGCCGCGCAGCGCCGCAGCAAGGATCCCAATACGCAGGTAGGCGCGTGCATCGCCAGCACCAACCACCGCATCCTTTCGGTGGGCTACAACGGTACGCCCTCGGCACTCAACGACGACTTTTTCCCGTGGGGCACGAGCGATGACCCGCTACAGGACAAGCACAACTACGTAGTCCATGCCGAGGCCAACGCCGTGCTCAACTACCGCGGCTCGCTCAAAGACCTTGAGGGTTCCACGGTCTACGTCACGCTGTTCCCGTGCCATGACTGCGCCAAGATCCTGGCGCAGGTGGGCGTGGGCGAGGTTGTCTACCTGGACAATAAGTACGCCGACACCGACGACGGCCGCATCAGTCGCCGCATTCTCGACTCCTGCGGCATCAGCTACCGCCAGGTCATCGTCGATGTCCACATCGGCACCGGGGAACAAACTCAGCAGTAGCGGCAGCGTGTGCTAGCGCCGGGCGTCGGCAAAAGCAGCTAAAAAAGCCCCGTCCCAAATTGACTGCTCGTGAAAGTCGTGTCCGCGCGCATGGACGGCTCGTGAGCGGGTACATGGCTGTAGTAACATAGCTCTGTCCGCGGGCGCGCCCGCGTTATTGTGAGAAAGGAGCCCCTGTGGCTGTTAACGAAGAGCTGCTTAAGAAGGTTCTTGAGGAGATCCGCCCCAACCTGCAGGCTGACGGCGGCGATATGGAGTATGTGGGCGTCGACGACGAGGGCGTCGTCCAGCTTGAGCTTCAGGGTGCCTGCGCCGGCTGCCCTATGAGCGCACTGACCCTGTCCATGGGTATCGAGCGTATCCTCAAGGAGCACGTACCCGGCGTTACCCGTGTCGAGCAGGTCAATGCCTCCGGCGAGACCGAGGACCTGTACGACGAGTATGCGCCGTTCTAAGATGCGAAAGCTGCGGGCGATGTGCTCCGCATAGACGTCACGCCCAAATATGCGGCTGCGAGCGCAAGGCCCGCGGCCGCATTTGTATGTAGGGAGCAAGGGGACCGATATGCTCAACGACCTCTACCATATGCTTGATCCCGTCGCGATTTCGGCGGGGCCCATCACCATCTACTGGTACGGCTTGGCCTACGTGGTCGGCGCTCTGCTCACGGCGGTCGTCATGTATCGCACGCAGCGTCGCTGGGGTTTCGACATTACGGTCGACGACCTGACGAGCGTCGTGGTCGGTGTGGTCTTTGGCCTTATCATTGGCGCCCGCCTGTTCTACGTCATCTTTTACGGTGATGGCTACTACTGGGCGCATCCGCTCGAGATCTTCGCCACCAACGAAGGCGGCATGAGTTTCCACGGCGGCCTGGTGGGCGGCATCATCGGTGGCGTGCTCGTGTGCCGTATGTACAAGCTCGATGCCTGGACTATCGCCGACCTTGCCGTTATCGGTGCTCCGCTGGCCCTGTGCCTGGGGCGCTGCGCCAACTTTGTCAACGGCGAGCTGTGGGGCAAGCCGACCGATTTGCCCTGGGGCGTGATCTTCGGCGGCGCCGCGGGCGATATGCCGCGCCATCCCTCCCAGCTCTACGAGGCATTCCTAGAGGGCATTGTGCTCTTTTGCATCTTGCAGGTGCTCAGCCGCAAAAAACCGCTGCTGCCCCAGGGCACGTTTATGGGCGTGTTTGTGATGGGTTACGGCATCGTCCGCTTCCTCATTGAGTTTGTGCGCGTGCCCGATGCCCAGCTGGGCTATCTGCTGGGCGGCGTCATCACCATGGGTCAGCTGCTGAGCCTGCCGCTCGTAATCGCAGGACTGGCGCTCATCATCTTCGCCCGACACCGCAATCGCCCCCAGCGCATCTACCTCGACGCCTAGCCACCACATGTCACCACAAGGGGGACAGGCACCTTTGTGGTGGTTTTGCCGGGCAACGATGACAGAACCGTAACGTTTCCCCAGATAAAACCTGCCAAAATAAACCTGTCCCTTTTTGGCAGGTTTCTAGAAAGGCTATTCGGACTGTGAAGGATTCCGACCTCTCCGCAACGGCTGCGCGCGACGCCGCCCGCATCGTTTGGTTTAAGCGCTATCCCGCCAAACAGACGCTCATCGCATTTTTGCTCGCCCTGCTGGCGACCACGGCGTTTTCCATCGATCCCGCCCCGGTGTCGAGCAACGCGGTCCTGGCGATCGACCCCAAGGCGACGGGCACGCTCTACGTGTGCTACGAGGTACTTCTCTCGTTTGCCGGCCATACCGACGCAGTGATGCTGCTCGCGCTTGCCTGCTTGCTCACGCTGCCGTTTCGCTATGTGTTCTTTGGCCGCGGTGACGCTTGGCGCCCGTCGGTCGTGCTGCCATCGCTGTTCTTTGCCGTTTGCATGGTGTTCGGCCGTAGCTACGACCTTGCCGATTCGGCAGAGATTGTGCTGGGCGACAAGGCACGCGTTATCTGCGCCTGGATTGGCGGCGCGGGCTGGATGCTTCTGGCGATTGTGGCCTTCTATCTGGCTTTTGAGTTTTTGGATTGGTTGAGCTCCCGCCGCATTCCGTTTTCGGAGACCCACTTTGGCCGCGTGTGGCGTGTTGCCCACGCCGTGCTCTCGGTCCATCCCTTTGTCGGGCCGTTTCTTGTGCTCATGATTGCCTGGGCGCCCACGCTTATCGCCTCGCTGCCCGGCCTCTTTATGGGAGATACGGGCGCGCAGATCCGCCAATGGTTCAACTATCCCAACGGCACGAGCGACTACCTGCGTCTGCTCAATCCCAATGTGTTGCTCAACGGACATCACCCCGTGGTGCACACGGCTATCATCGGTTCGTGCGTCCAGCTGGGGCTTTCACTGTTCAACAGCGCCAACGCAGGTCTTGCCATCTACACCTGCGCTCAGTTCGTCATTACGGCCGCCTGTATGGCCTATTCCATCTCGTCGCTGCGCAAGCTAGGCGTGAGCCTGCCGGTCCGCGGCGTGATCTTGCTGTTCTTTGTGTTTATGCCCATGTTCTCCAACTACGCGGCCCTGCTTACCAAAGATGTGCTGTTTGCCGACGCGTTTTTGGTGCTGTTGGTGCAGACCGTGAAGCTTGTGGCATGCGGCCTGCCCCGTCGCGATGCCAATGCCGAGCGTGCGGGCGAACAGAGGCCCGTGCTCTTTGTGCGCCATGACTGGCTGCTGCTCGCTATGGGCGCCATGGGTTCCACGTTTCTGCGCAACGGCGGCCTGGTGTTTCCCCTGGCGGCATGCGTAATCGCGGCGGCGTTTTGCGCATGGGACGCGCACGTGGCTCGTCGTGCAGCCAAGCAGGCTGGTGCTGCGCCTTCGGGCACCACCCCGCGTTTCCGCTGGGTGGGAGTTCTTGCGGTGCTTGCACTCTGCCTTGCCTCTAATATGTACTTCACCAAGGTCTTTATGCCGGCACATGACATCACGCCTGGTTCCAAGCGCGAAATCCTCTCGATTCCGTTCCAGCAGACGGCTCGTTTTGTCCAAAAGCACGACGGCCTCAACTCGGGCGTCAACCCCACGGTTAAGGAGGACGGCACCATCGTGGAGGCTCCTTGCGACGGCTTGGTGACCGACGAAGAGCGTGCCGTGATCGACCGTGTGCTCAAGTACGAGAATCTGGGCCGCCGTTACAACCCGGATAAGTCGGACGCCGTCAAAAATTGCTTTAACGAGTACGCCTCGCAGGAGGACATCAAGGCCTATTTTGAGGTGTGGGCCCAGATGTTCAAAAAGGATCCCGAGTGCTATATCTCGGCGCTCATCAATAACTACTACGGCTACTTTTATCCGAGTGCCCGCGATGCGTGGGTCTACAGCACGGCGCGCAGTGCCGAGATCATGGCGAAGCCCGATAACCTCAAGTACTTTGACTTCCATCCGGTCGACAGCAAAGCCGTGCGCTGGTGCGACCACCTGATTAACCTGTACCGCGTGGCGGTGCAGCGCATTCCGTTTATCTCGCTCACCATGAGCTCGGCCACCTACGTGTGGATCATGATCGTCGTGGTGGTCTACCTGTTGCGCCGCCATTCGTGGCGCGCGCTGGCCATCTGGATACCGCTGCTGGGTGTGCTCGTTGTGTGCCTGATTGGTCCATGTAATGGGTCGACCTACATGCGCTACCTGTACCCGGTCATTGCATGCATGCCTTTCGCCATCGGCGCCACGATCACCCGCAGCGACCTCCTCTGGACCTAACCAAAGATTAGCGCATTGGGGTCAGGCTGCTTTGTGCCAAGGGGCTGCATCATCACGACGCCTTCATTTTTTTGTTTATCTCACAGGCCAGTAGGTATATCATTTATAGCGTTTGTTTATATTGCCCGAGCATTCGCGCTGGGCTTTAGGTCGAAACCGATAGGAGACACGTATGTCCGGACACTCTAAGTGGGCCACAACCAAGCATCGTAAGGGCGCGCAGGACGCCAAGCGTTCCGCCCTCTTCTCCAAGCTCAGCCGCAACATCACCGTTGCTGCCCGTCTCGGCGGCGACCCGCTGCCCGAGAACAACGCCAGCCTCGCCGCTGCCGTTGCCAAGGCTAAGGCTCAGTCCATGCCTAAGGACAAGATCAAGTCTGCTATCGATAAGGCCTTTGGTTCGGGTGCCGATGCCGCCGTCTACGAGAACATCGTGTACGAGGGCTACGGTCCCGCCGGTGTCGCCGTCTACGTCGACTGCCTGACCGACAACCGCAACCGCACCGCCGCCGATGTCCGTTCCGCCTTCTCCCACGCTGGTGGCAACCTGGGCACCTCCGGCTCCGTCGCCTTCCAGTTTGAGCGCAAGGGTCAGATCGTCGTCGCCAAGGAGATCCTGGACGAGAACGCCAAGAAGGAGACCATGATCGCCAACGGTGCTGCTGGTGACGAGGATGAGTTCATGATGGCCATCGCCGAGGCCGGTGGCGAGGACTACGAGGACGCCGGCGAGGAGTGGATCGTCTGGACTACCGCCAACGAGGTCATGGCTGTCTCCAAGGCGCTCGAGGAGCAGGGCGTCCAGGTCAAGGGCTCCGAGACCACCATGGTCCCGACCACCCCGACCGAGGTCTCCGGCGCCGACGCCAAGAAGGTTCAGCGCCTCATCGACCGTCTTGAGGAGCTCGACGACGTCCAGGATGTTTACAGCACCATGGACATGACCGACGAGGTCATCGCTGCCCTCGAGGAGGAGTAGGCCCGCACGGATTGAGCCGTGCATATCTGGGCATAATGAAGCGAGCATGCAAGCCTCGTGGAATAGATGAGCCGGATCCGCGTGCAATGAGGCACCGGACCCGGCTCTTTTATAATGATGCGAATCGTTTTGCATTCTGTGGATCGAGATTTGAAGGGAGCGCTGCATGCGCGTGCTCAAACGAGCCCTGGCGATCGTGTATCTTGCCGCCGCCGTCGTGGCGCTGGGTACGTTAGTCTGCCAGTTTTGGGGGCCATATACCTATCGCTTTATGCTGTTGATGCGCGATCCGCTGCCTCGCATCGTTGTTACGGCGTGCGGCGGTGTCGTGGCGCTCGGCGTGCTCGTGTGTTTCTTTCGCCTGATGTTTGCTCGTCGCGAGCCGTCCTGCGTGCATCCGGCGGGGGAGCGTAATATCGAGGTCACGCTCGCCGCCCTCTCCTCGTGTGCTCGCACCGCGGCAGAGCGCGACGACCGCGTGATGGTCGAGCATGTCGAGGCGCGCGTGCAGGGCTCCGACGAATCGCGCGTCCGTTTTAAGGTCGACGCCATCGCGCTCGACGACCGGGATGTGGCCTCCCTTGCAGCCGCGATGCAGCAACGTATCGAGGAGGCCTGCGACACCATGCTCGGCACGCCGGGCACGACCGCACGCGTTCGTTTTTTGCCGTCCAAGACTACCGTCCAGACCGTGGAGGTTTCCGGTGAGTGATACCAATCAAGACAAGACCGTCCGCACTCCGCGCCTGACTATCGATCAGAGCGCCGCGCCGGCTAGCGAGGTCGTCGATCCCAAGGTGGAGGGTACCGAGTCGCATGACGCGGTCGCCAATGATTTTGATGAGGCCATGGGTCTCATCAAGGGTACGGGGGCAGCCATCTGGAGCTATGCCGTCCGTCATCCCAATACCACGCTTGGAGCCGTCGCTGGTTTTGTGCTCGCCGTACTGGTGCTCACGCTCGGCCTGTGGGATACGCTCGTCATCGCATTCTTTGTACTGATCGGCGCCGTGATTGGCCAGATCCGTGACGGCGAGAACGGGATCGTCAACTTCTTCGGCCGTCTGTTTAGCGGCCGCTAGTATGTATTCGACCGCCGCGTGTGCGGTGGGCATAAGGAGGAACCATGGCTTTTAACACGAAGGTCGATGTGGCCGATACTGAGCCCGAGGCAGACGAGACCGTCGCCGCCGAGGCCGAGGACGTAACGCTCGAGGACGAGGCGCTCGTCGAGGCCGAACCCGCCGACGATGCGGACGAGGATGATGAGGAAACAGACGAGTCCGAGGACTCGCTGACCTATTCCAACGGTGTAATCGAGAAGATCGTCGCCATGGCCACCCGCGAGGTGCCGCACGTCCTGGGCATGAAGGGCAACCTCATGCACTTTGTGCAGGAGCAGTTTGGTGCCGAGAACCTGACCAAGGGCGTGACGGTCGAGGTCACCGATGACAACCGCGTGGTCGTCAACATTTCCGTCATTATCGAGTACGGCGCCTACGCGCCCGCGATTTTCGACGACGTCAAGGCGCGCGTGACCGAGCGTCTGGCCGCGATGACCGGCCTTGAGGTGGCAGGCGTCAACCTACGCATCGAGGATGTCATCACCCCCGAGGAGTACGAGCACCGCACCAACCAGCACGAGTAACCTACCAAAAAGGGATGTTTATTTTAGCAGGTTTTATCTGCGAAAACGTCAAACGGCCGGCCGCACGGATGTATGTGCGGCCGGCCGTTATTTGTATGTCCCCGATGTAGGCATACCGCTCGTCTAACTAGGGGTTGCAATCGTCGTGTTCCGCGTTACCCTAATGGGCGCATTGTTTCCAAATTGTTAACGAGGGGTTGCCGTAATGGCTGACGAGCACGAAACAGAAAGCCAGGCATGGGCGATTGAGGCTGCCGCGGCAGAGGCGGCATCGCGAGCTGCCGAGGAGGTACATCGTCCTCCCGTGGTGCCGATGGAGCGCGTGGTTGATCGCACCGATATCGAGCGCGGCGAGCGTGCCGGCCAAAAGCGTAGCCAGGAGCCAGGCTTCCCGCGCTTTTTCGCCGAGCTCAATCTGGGCCTGATTCTTACGGCCTTTGCCATCGTTGCGTTTAAAACCCCTAATCACTTTGCTTTTGGCGGCACCTCGGGCGTGTCGGTTATTCTGTCCACGCTGTTCCCGACCCTGCCCGTCGGCGTCTTTATGTGGATTATCAACGCGGTTCTCGTCGTTTTGGGCTTTATCTTTTTGGAGCGCAAGGCAATCCTGTGGAGCGTCTTCGCCTCGTTTGCGCTGTCCGCCTATGTTTCGCTTTTCGAGCTCTTTATCCCGACCAGTGTCTCGATGACGGGCGATATGTGGCTCGACCTGTGTTTTGCCGTGATTCTGCCGGCGCTCGGCAGCGCCATCGTCTTTGATATCGGCGCCTCGACGGGTGGCACGGACATTCTTGCCATGATCCTCAAGCGCCGCACGACGCTCGAGATTGGCCGCGCCCTGCTGCTGGTCGATATCGGCATCGTGGCCATCGCGGCCTTCTTGTACGGCCCGCGTGTCGGTCTGTATTGCGTGCTCGGCCTGTTTGCCAAGACGCTTGTGGTCGACAAAGCCATCGAGAGCATTCACCTTCGTAAGGTCTGCACGGTCATTTGTTCCGAGCCCCTTAAGGTCGAGGAGTTTATCGTCAAGCATCTCAACCGTACGGCGACCATTAGTCGCGGCTACGGTGCCTTCTCGGGCAAGTGCGTGACGGTGATCATGAGCGTGCTGAGCCGTCGCGAGGCCGTGCAACTGCGCCGCTATGCGCGCGAGGTCGATCCGGGTGCCTTTATCACGATTGTCGACAGTTCCGAGATCGTCGGCAAGGGTTTCCGCGGCACGAACTAGCGCGAACGCATTCATCAAACAATCGAAAAGCGCCTCGCGCGTTGCAAATACGTCATCTAAGAGTATTTGAACTCACATTGGGTGATAATGATGCCAAAGACATCGTTTGCGATCCAGGTGATTCGCTCTAGATACGAAGGGATGATTCTATGTTCTGCTCGCAGTGTGGCGCCCCCATGGGCGATAACGACAAGTTCTGCGGCGTGTGTGGTGCTCCTAATGCCGGTGCCGCTGGCCCCGCTCCCCAGGGACAGCCTCAGCCCCAGCAGTTTGTTCCGCAACCGCCCGTGGCGAATGCGCCAAAGGGCTGTGTGGTTCAGGCGTTCCAGGATATGACCAAGACCCCGGGCGTGCTTCAGCGTGTATGCCAAATCGCGTTTTTGCCGGCGCTGATTTGCGTTGTGTCGGTGCTCGTGTTGTTTATTCCCGTTATTGGCGGCATTGCGGCTGCCATCGGCTTTTTGGCAGCTTGCATTGCGAGCGTGTGCGGTTCCGGCTTTGGCATCGAGTGGGGTCGCGATCTGTCGCTTAAGATCGATGACGGCATGGATCGTCCGCTGATGCGTTCCACGTCGTTTGGTCTCGGAGTCTTTTCGAGCGTTATTTCGGTCGTGCTCGAGGTTATCGCTGCCATTCCCGTTATCGGTGTAGTGCTTTCGCTGGTGGAGGGCGTGGCGCTTGGTGCCGCAGGCTCGTACTCCTACTATGGCTCCTATGCGCTCGAGGCTGCGCTGTTCGGTTCGCTCGGCCTGCTTGTCCTGGCTATGATTGCCACGGCAGTCTTGGGGGTCTTCTTTAAGATGTTCGCCGACATTGCCGTGATGCACTTTGCGGTGACCGGGCGCGTTGAGAGCGCGTTTTCGCTCGACAAGGTCTGGGCGGCGTTTAAGCACAACAAGACCAAGCTGTTCTGCGCTTCGTTCCTTCCCGAGTTTTTGACGGGCCTGGTTTCCAACGCCATTACGTGGATCTTGACAGCTGTCTTTGGTGCCATCGCCGGAATTGGCGCGTACGGCTATTACTATCGCCCCACGGGTATCGAGGCGATTGTTACCGCCGGTGGTGTCACGCTCGTATTGTTCCTGGTGCTGATTGCATTCGTCACGGTGTTCCTTACGGTCTTTGGCAAGATGCTCAAGCACCGTGCCGTTGGCTATTGGGCTGCACGTTATGCAAGCGAATGGGCCGATGAGGACAAGGACGACGTTTTGACTTTTGTGCTCCCGGGTGAGAAGAAGCCTGCTCCTGCGGGATTCAATCCCACGGCAGCCACTGGTGCTGCGCCTGCCCCGGCACCCGCGCCTGCACCTGCCCCGGCACCCGCGCCTGCCCCTGCCCCGGCACCTGCTCCTGTCCCCGCACCGGCGTCCGAGGCGACGCCTGCGGAGCCCGATTGGGATGCCGTTGCCACGCCGGCGGATGAGCCGGGCGATAATCCTGCTGCCGAAAACAATCAAACCGAATAGCCGGTCGAGGCGCCCTGGGCAACTGAGCCCGGGGTGCCTTTTTCTACTGCGAAAGCAAGAAAATGCCTGGGAAAACGGTTGCAGCAAAATTTCTCGGAAATTGGTCAATGTTGCGCAACAACGTCGCGGCTATTGTTGAGAACGTAGACGTGTAAGGTTTGAAGGCGTGCGACGCCTTAGGAAAAGGAGAGGCTCATGTTCTGTCCCACTTGTGGTTCTCCCATTTCGGATGATGCCAAATTCTGCCCTGTTTGCGGATCCGCCGTTGGTGCCGCTTCTGCCGCTCCGGCCCCGCAGCCCCAGCCCGCTCCGGCCCAGGCTATTCAGCCCGTGCCCCAGCCTCAGCAGCAGTACACCGGTCAATACGCCCAACAGTCCGCATCCGCTCCGATGGGCTATGGCCCCATTAAGGCTGACCGCAGCCTGATCGGCTGGCTGCTGCTCTCTCTTGTGACCTGCGGTATCTATTCGTTCTACTTCCTGTATTGCTTGGCACGCGACGTCAACACGTTGTGTCAGGATGACGGCGATTACACGCCGGGTCTGGCGGAATTCATCCTTCTATCGTTTGTGACCTGCGGCTTCTACGCGTACTACTGGTATTACAAGATTGGCAACCGCCTGCAGGCCAACGCTCCTCGCTACGGCCTGGTGTTCCAGGAAAACGGCACCACCGTTCTTCTGTGGCAGATCTTCGGCGCGCTCCTGTGCGGCCTTGGTCCCATCTTCGCTATGAACATCATCATCAATAATACCAATGCCATGGCAACGGCTTACAACACTCGCCTTGGCGCTCGTGCCTAACAATAAGGGCGGCGTGAACAGCTCCCAGGGACATAGGGGCACGGCAGAGCTCCTTCGCCGCGCCCTTTTTTGCACCGGCGCGCTCTTTGTTGCCTGGCTCGCGCTCTACCTGCTCGATATCGGCTGCATTTTTCGAATGATGACGGGCGCTCCTTGTCCGGGATGCGGCATGACGAGGGCGTGGCTGGCGGCGCTGCGTCTCGATTTTGCGGCGGCCTTTGCCTACCATCCGCTGTTTTGGGTGGTGCCGATTGCGTTTGTGCTCGCGTTCGTGCGCGAGGAGGTGGCATCGAGCAAACTAAAGCGTGGTGTCGACATTGCAGTCACCGTGTTGTGCATGCTGGTCATCGCCGTATGGATCGTGCGCCTCATCAATCCGGTAGATGCCGGCCTACTCTTTGGCGGCCATGCGCCCGCCGGAGTCCCCGACGACATCATCCACCTCGAACCCCCACGCTGGCTCACCATCCTTCGCTCTTTCCTGTCGTGACGGAGGACGCGCTAGAAAAGCGGTCGACACATAAGCGGGGGCGAACGTTGAGATAACGTTCGCCCCCGCTTTGCTCTAGCCAGGTTGTTATGGGTGGGCGTGATGGCTACTCGTCGCGCTTCTCCTCGTGGCGAGCGGCAGCCCGCGCATCGTGGATGCCCTTGATTGCAGCATGGCGAGCGGTGCGAGCATCGTGCATGGCGTCGCGCGCCTCAGCGGCTGTTGCCTTGGCAGAGCGCAGCTTGGCGGCCAAGTCGGGGTTGGTCTCGGCAACCGCGGCGATCGTGGGGCCGTCGAGCTCCTCTTGCGTGGGCTCGGCCAAAAAGTCGATAGCATACTGGGCGGCCACCATGGAGCCCTTTGCCAGCACGGTCTCGTCGATCTTGTAGAAGCAGGAATGTTGGGCGTACGTGGCACCAATCTTGGGGTTGCGCGTACCTACAAAGGCGAGCACGCCCGGCACGCGGCGCAGGTACTCCGAAAAATCCTCGCCCGAAAGCGTGCCACGGTAATGGCCTTGACCGGTGGGGCCCAGGCACTTGATTACAGCCTGACGGCAGCGCTCGCTCGAGGCGGCGTCGTTTTCGACCTTGTAGTTGGCGATGGTGTAGTCGGTGAGCTCTGCCTCGGCGCCCAAGGCGGCCGCGGTATGCTCCACGATGCGGCGCATAAGCTCCGGCATTTCCTCGTGGGTCGAATCTCCGTAGGTGCGCACCGTGCCGGCAAGGTAGGCCGTGCCGGCGATAACGTTGCGCGCGGTGCCGCCGTGCAGCTCGCCGACGGTGATGACAGCCGGCTCATAGGGGCTGATCTCGCGCGAGACGATGGTCTGCAGAGCGTTGACGATCTCGGCGGCAACCATAACGGCGTCGTGGCCGCGCTGGGGCATGGCGCCGTGGCATGAGGTGCCGCGGACGTCGATGCGGAACCAGTCGGTATTGGCCATGCGCGGGCCGGGCTCGCAGCTCACGGTGCCGGCGTCGACCTCACTCCAGATGTGCGCGGCGTAGGCGCCATCGACGCCGTCGAGCACACCCGTGCCGATCATGAGCTTGGCGCCCTGGCCGTTTTCCTCGCTGGGCTGGAAGACGATGCGGACCTCGCCGTGGATGTCGTCGGTCATATGGCGCAGAATCTGCAGCGTGCCGAGCATCATGGCGATGTGGCAGTCGTGGCCGCAGGCGTGCATGCAGCCCTCGTTGACGCTGGCAAATTCCTCGCCGGTCTGCTCGGTGACGGGCAGGGCGTCGATATCCGCACGCAGCAGGATGCGGCGGCGCGGCGTGCCGTCCTCGCGGTAGGCATCGGGCGCGGTGCCGCGAAGGGTCGCCACCAGACCCGTCTTAAGGGGACGCTCATAGGGGATATTCATGGCGTCGAGCTGGTTGGCGATGTCGGAGGTCGTGCGCTCCTCGGCAAGGCTCAGCTCCGGGTGCTTATGGAAGTGCCGGCGCTGCTTGATGATATAGGGTTCAAACTCGGTAGCGATATCTTTGATGGCTGCGGTGACGTCGTCAGCCGCGCGAGCCTCGGTCGCCGCCATAATCTGCTGTGCCTTGGTCTTCGTCATGGTCGATTTGCTCCTTGCTGGGTTGATCGCAAAATCGTACAGGCTCTCTCCAGTATGCCACCTGCCGCTAGGGCTGGTAAAGTTGCCGTTTGCCGCTTGGGGTTTTGTTACAAGGGCGGGGGAGTACACTCGGGGGTGTTGAATTTCCTGCCAGAGATGGGGATGCCCATGCAACATATCGATCGGATTATCCGCTCCAAGAACGTCTTTACCGCGCAAGACGGCATCGATACCGCCCGCGAGCTGGCGATTGCCATCGCAGGCGACCGTATCGTCGCAGTCGGTGCGCCCGATGACGTGATCGCCGCCGCTCCCGCCGCCACGTCGGTTATCGACTACGGCGAGCAGTTTGTCTGCCCCGGTTTCCATGACGCTCATCTGCACTTCTTCCATACCTCGGTCGGTTCCTCGCCGTACATGCTTATGGATATGGGCACGTCCGAGGCGGCGCTGGTGCAACATGCGCTCGAGTTTTCCCAGGACCTGCCCGATGACGCTTGGGTTGTGACGCAGGGCTGGCGCGACTACCGTTGGGACCCGCCCGAGCATCCTACCAAGGCGTCGCTCGATGCGGCATTCCCCGATCGTCCCTGCGTTATGTATTCGGGCGACGGGCATACGCTTTGGCTCAACAGCCGCGCACTCGAGGCGCTCGGCGTCACACGCGACAGCGAGCCGCCAGCGGGCGGCAGCTACGACAAGGATGCAAACGGCGAGCTCACGGGCATTGCTCACGAGGCGGCTGCCATGCAGCTGCTACCGCGCTGCCTGGAGTGGCTGGGCGAGGACCGCATCGCGAGCGCTTACGCCGACCAGATGAAGCGTATGGCCGAGCAGGGCATCACCTCGATCTGCGATATGTCGCTCATGCCCATGCCGGGCTGCGATTTTATCCGCGACGACGTCTACGACAAACTGCAGGCAGCCGGCAAACTGGGCATCCGAGCCCATCTATTCCCCACACTGCTGGATGACCAATCGCGCTTAGAAGAACTGCAGACCCGCTACGCGAACAACGCGCTGCTCTCGGCGCCTGGTTTTAAGCAGTTCTTCGATGGCGTGTCGAGCGAACACACGGCATATCTCACCGAGCCCTATACCAATCCGCGCTTCCCGGGCGACCAGGGCCGTCTGACGGTTCCGGCTGAGCGCATGCGCAAACTGGTTCTGGCGGCCGCGGAGCGCGGTCACACCGTGCGCATCCACGTCATTGGTGACGGTGCGATTCATGCCGCGCTGGATATCTTCGAGGAAGCGGCCGACCTGTACGGCCTGCCCCAGCACGGTCATAACACGCTTGAGCATCTGGAGAACCTCTTGCCCGAGGACATCGACCGCCTGCGCAAGCTCGACGTGGTTGCCTCGAGCCAGCCCTGCCATATCACGCTCGACCCGGGTGGTCCGGAGCGCGACCTGGGCTTGGAGCGCAGCCGCATCATGTGGCCGTTCGCAACCTATAAGCAGCGCGGCATTCGCCAAGCCTTCGGTACCGACAGCCCCATCACAGCTGTTACCAGCATGAACGTGCTCTACACGGCTATCACGCGCCAGGACCCCAAAAGCCACTGGCCCGAGGGCGGCTGGCTGCCGAGCGAGCGCATCGATGCGGCAACAGCCCTGCGCAACTACACCCTGGGCAGCGCCTACGCGGCAGGCGACGAGCAAAAC
Source organism: Collinsella sp. AF28-5AC (assembly GCF_003457875.1). Lineage (NCBI taxonomy): Bacteria > Bacillati > Actinomycetota > Coriobacteriia > Coriobacteriales > Coriobacteriaceae > Collinsella > Collinsella sp. AF28-5AC. The sequence goes on from NZ_QRTA01000002.1 coordinate 236,749, forward strand.
CTCGGCAGCCTGGAACTCGGCAAATACGCCGATCTGGTAGTCCTGGACCAAAACCCGCTCACCGTTGACCCCCAAGACCTCCAGGCCACAAAAGTTCAGGCCACCTACCTGGCAGGTAACTTGATTTACGAGCGCTAAGTATTCATGCCGTACCGTTAAGCGCGGCTCGGACAGCCTATTTTGGGATAGCGCTCGAGTCGCGTTTGTTTGCCGGTGGGGATTTGTTAGGAGCGTCCCCGCTCTGATGGATTTGGGCGCAGGGCGGATGCGCCGCTGCCCTGCGCGCTCAATTTGGACATCAGCAATGCTGCCTCTTGGTGTTTTGCATACTTCCCATTACAGATTGCATAAAAAGGCTGGGATATTCTTCCTGATCCTGATGTACCCCCGCCCGTGCCGTGCAAAAAACGGAGTATTCAGCACCGCGAGCTCTGCCGGTGCCGCTGCAGTCGGGTAGCATTGCGGAGATCGACGTCATTTTGGGGTCCGACGTGGCGCGAGGCATGCTTGTTTGTCTCGACGAGGCCTGTCTGCCGACCCAAATCGCCGGTCGAAGGCTACCGTGGGACTAATTAGATGCGCCCGGTGCGTATGCATTTGTCCCGGCCTGCTGAAAACTCCCAAAAATGCACGGTGCTCCCCAGGGGACCCGTGCTCGCAACGAAAACCATGCCCATGTCGCTATCCGCATCGCCTTTTTGCTGCACTGACTTTTCTGAATGCCGGGGGATAACTTAGCAGTGGCTCCCGTGTGGCTCCGGAGGGGCGGGGCATAAGGTTTATCGCGAGTTCCGCACGAGCCGAAGGCCACTTAATGTGGCCTTCGTGCGAGCAGGACTGCCCGAGCAGGAAACCTTATGCCCCGCCCCTCCGGAGCCACACGGGAGCCACTGCTAAGTTATCCCCCGGCATTCAGAAAATCTAAGTGCCAAAAAATAAGATTTTTTGACTCTGTGTTGTATAACCCGCCATTCGTGGGTACCATTCAACGCGTACGCAAACAAAAAGGGTTAATTCGCGTGGTATAACCGCGCGGCCCAAAAAGGAGGAGACAAGCATGTCGTCTTTGAAGCCGCTTGCAGATCGTGTTCTGGTCAAGCCCGACGAGGCCGAGCAGAAGACCGCTTCTGGTCTGTATATCGCCAGCAACGCTCAGGAGAAGCCGCAGCGTGGCACCATCGTTGCCGTTGGCGCCGGCAAGGTCAACGACAAGGGTGAGCGCATCCCCATGGACGTCAAGGTCGGTGACGTTGTCATCTACGGTAAGTTCGGTGGCAACGAGGTCAAGGTCGACGGCGAGAAGTATCTGCTGATGCGCGCCGACGACATCTACGCCGTCGTCGAGGCCTAGTCTCGTCAGAATCTCTGATTCGTCTTTGAACGCGCCCGCCGCACAGGACTCGGAAGCGGCGACGCGAGTCACATTTCTTTTGGAGGATTACCTACCATGGCAAAGAACATTACGTTCAACACCGATGCCCGCGCTAAGCTTGCCAAGGGCGTCAACACTTTGGCCGACGCCGTTACCGTCACCATGGGCCCCAAGGGTCGCTACGTTGCGCTGCAGCGCACGTTCGGTGCCCCGACCATCACCAACGACGGCGTTTCCGTCGCCAAGGAGATCGAGCTCGAGGACAACATCGAGAACATGGGCGCTCAGCTGGTGAAGGAGGTTGCCACCAAGACCAACGACACCGTGGGTGACGGCACCACCACCGCAACTCTGCTCGCCCAGGCCATCGTCAACGACGGTCTGCGCAACGTCGCCGCTGGCGCCAACCCGCTGGCCATCCGTCGCGGCATCGACAAGGCCGTTAACGCCGCCGTCGCCGAGATGAAGAAGCAGGCCAAGCCGGTCGAGACCAAGGAGCAGATCGCTTCCGTCGGTACCATCTCCGCCGGTGACCCCGAGGTCGGCGAGAAGATCGCCGAGGCCATGGAGGTCGTGGGCAAGGACGGCGTCATCACCGTCGAGGATTCCCAGACGTTCGACATCACCATCGACACCGTCGAGGGCATGCAGTTCGACAAGGGCTATGTCTCCGCTTACTTCGTCACGGATAACGACCGCATGGAGGCCGTGATGAAGGATCCGTACATCCTCATCACCGACCAGAAGATCTCCAGCGTTCAGGACATTATGCCCGTTCTCGAGGCTGTCCAGCGCGCTGGCCGTGGCCTGCTCATCATCGCTGAGGACATCGACGGCGAGGCTCTGCCTACCCTGGTTCTCAACAAGATCCGTGGCGCCCTCAACGTCTGCGCCGTCAAGGCTCCGGGCTACGGCGATCGCCGCAAGCGCATCCTCGAGGACATCGCCGTCCTCACCGGCGGCCAGGCTGCCCTGGACGAGCTGGGCGTGAAGGTCGCTGACATCACCGCCGATATGCTCGGTACCGCTAAGTCCGTCACCATCTCCAAGGACAATACCGTCGTCGTCGGCGGCGCTGGCTCCAAGGAGGCCATCGACGCTCGTATCGCTCAGATCAAGGGTGAGATGGAGAACACCACCTCTGACTTCGACCGTGAGAAGCTCCAGGAGCGCCTGGCCAAGCTCTCCGGTGGCGTTGCCGTCATCAAGGTCGGCGCTGCTACCGAGTCCGAGCTCAAGGAGATCAAGCATCGCGTCGAGGACGCCCTGCAGGCTACTCGCGCTGCTGTCGAGGAGGGTATCGTCGCCGGTGGCGGCGTCGCCTTCATGGACGCTGCTCCTGCGCTCGATGCTGTCGAGATTGACGACCCCGAGGAGAAGATCGGTGTCGACATCGTCAAGAAGGCTCTGACTGCTCCGGTTGCTACCATCGCCAAGAACGCTGGCTTTGAGGGCGCCGTCGTGGTCGACAAGGTTGCCGAGCTGCCCGCCGGCCAGGGTCTCAACTCTGCCAACGGCGAGTGGGGCGACATGATCGAGATGGGCGTCCTCGACCCCGTCAAGGTCAGCCGCGTCACCCTGCAGAACGCTGCTTCTGTTGCCAGCCTGATTCTCATCACCGAGGCCACCGTCTCCGATGTGCCCAAGAACACTCAGCTTGAGGACGCTATCGCTGCTGCCACCGCTGGTCAGCAGGGCGGCGGTATGTACTAAGGCCGACAAGGTCTAGAACTCCCACCGGGAATCCAGGGGCGGGACGGGGACTTCTCTCCGGAACGTCCTCGGACATGCAAAGAGGCTCCGCATCGCGCTTCGCGCTGCGGAGCCTCTTTGCGTCCTGCGGAATATTCCGGAGAGAAGTCCCCGTCCCGCCCCCGGATTCCCTGCGTTTACGGCCTTGAGGTCGGCGGGCGTAGAAGGACGTGGTCGATAGGAGTACGTGTCCCTTCGCTGTTTCGCGCTTTGCGCGAAAGGCGCGTTACTTTGGGATGGGTGGGGAACGTGGTTGTTGCGGCAACTGGCCCTCGCCAGAAATTACCCCTGGCGTACTTGTACCTCTCTTCCCTCGTGCTACACTTGCAATTGCTGTTTCAGGGCGGGGTGGAATTCCCCACTGGCGGTAAATCGGGCGGTGCCAAAGGGGCGCCGTGGAGCAGGCGAGGCGTCTGCGACCGAGCCGATGAGTCCGCGACCCGTGCGTGTGTTGGTTCGCATGCCGGCTGAACTGGTGAGATCCCAGTGCCAACGGTTAGAGTCCGGATGAAAGAGGCAGGTGATCTTAATGTCTGAACAGTCGCAGCATATCCATTTTGAGAACACGAATAGGTGGAGCACCAAACAGCTCGTTACCATGGCGTTGATGTGCGCCTTGGGAGCGCTGTTTATGTATGTGCAGCTGCCCATCCTTCCCTCGGCACCGTTTTTGACGTATGACCCGTCGCTGGTGCCGGCGATGGTGTGCGGGTTTGCGTATGGCCCCGGTGCCGGTACTGCTGTTGCCGCCATGGCGATCGTTATCCATGCGCTCACTACGGGTGACTGGGTCGGCGCGCTTATGAATCTGGTTGCCACGCTGGGCTACATTCTGCCCGCGGCTATCGTCTACCAGAAGATGCATACCTATAAGGGTGCCGTGATTGGCCTGGTGCTCGGCGTTATTGCCGCTACGGCGTTGTCTATGGTCGCAAACCTTACCATTGGCGTATGGTTCTGGTATGGCTCGGTCGATGTGATCGCCCCGCTCATGATTCCTGCCGTGCTGCCGTTCAACCTTATCAAGACCGTGCTTAACTCGGTATTGACGCTTGCGGTGTACAAGGCGGTTTCCAACCTCATCACGCCTAAAAAGGACCAGGTCAAAGGCCGCGCATGATTGAGTGTCGGGGCGTTTCCTTTAGTTATGACGGTGCCGCACCGGCGCTCGACGGCGTCGATCTGAACATCGAGGACGGGGAGTTTTTCTGCATCCTCGGTGGCAATGGGTCGGGCAAGTCGACGTTTGCCAAGCATCTGAATGCGCTGTTGCAGCCCGATGCGGGCACGGTACGCATCAACGGCATGGATGCGTCCGACCCCGAGCTGGTCTACGACATTCGTTCGACCGCGGGCATGGTATTCCAGAATCCCGACGACCAGCTGGTGGCAACGCTTGTCGAAGATGACATTGCGTTTGGTCCCGAAAACCTAGGCGTGCCATCGGCGCAAATTGCGCAGCGCGTACGCGAGGCGCTGAAGGGCGTGGGCCTGGTGGGCTTTGAGCACCACGAGACCCATGCGCTTTCGGGCGGCCAAAAGCAGCGCGTGGCGCTTGCCGGCGTGCTTGCCATGGAACCGCGCGTGCTCATATTGGACGAGGCTTCCTCGATGCTTGATCCGCGTGGGCGCAAGGCCCTCATGAAGGCTTGCCGCGCGTTGCACGATCGCGGCATGACCATCGTGATGATTACGCACTTTATGGAAGAGGCCGCCGAGGCCGATCGTGTCGCGGTGTTTCGGGCGGGGCATGTTGCCATGCTGGGTACGCCCGAGGAGATTCTGACGCGGGCGAATGAACTCGCTCAGCTCAACCTGGATATGCCGGCGTCGTGCTGCTTAGGTAGGACACTTCGTGCGAAGGGCGTGCCCGTTTGCGCGCAGGTACGTGAGGCGGATATGGTCGCCGAGATTGCGCAGACTTATGCCGAGCGAAGTGGGGCAGGCACCGCGGGGCAGTCTTCCGCATCCCAGTTGGAAATCGCTGACGGCACTGTTCCGGTAGACAACGAGGGCAACGCGTCGGAGCCCGTCATAGAGCTATCCCATGTTTCGTACAGTTATTCGCTCAGTCCGCGCGAGCGCCGCCGCTGGCATAAGCGCTCGGCCACTGCGGGCAAATCGAGCAAACAGGCTCTCTGGGGAAACGACCCCAGCAGTCCGTGGGCGCTGCGCGATGTATCGCTGACGGTGCGTCGCGGCGAGTTCCTGGGGCTAGCAGGCCATACCGGCTCGGGTAAATCGACTCTGGTCCAGCATCTCAACGGGCTGATCCGTCCGCAGGAGGGAAGCATTTGCGCGCTGGGGCTCGACCTATCAAACAAGAAAGACGCCGCTGCGGTTAAGGCCAAGGTCGGCGTGGTGTTTCAGTATCCTGAGCGTCAGCTGTTTGCCGAAACCGTGGCGCAGGACGTGGCGTTTGGTCCGCACAACCTTGGCTTGCCGCAAGATGAAGTCGACCGTCGTGTCGAGTCATCGCTCTCGCGCGTGGGCCTCGATCTTTCCACGGTCGGCGACAAGAGCCCCTTTGAGCTTTCGGGCGGCCAGCAGCGTCGCGTGGCGTTTGCCGGCGTGCTCGCCATGGAACCTGAGGTGCTGGCGCTCGACGAGCCCATGGCAGGCCTCGATCCGGCTGCCCGCAGGGATTTCCTGGAGCTCATTGGCCGTTTACATGACGAAGGCCTGACCGTTGTCATGGTTTCGCACAGCATGGATGACCTGGCAAATTGTTGTGACCGTATCGTTGTGATGAACGAGGGCGCGGTGTTTGCCGAGGGAACGCCCGCTCAGGTTTTTGCGCATGCGGATGAGCTTAAATCAATCGGCTTGGGTGTTCCCGCCGCCCAGCGCATGGCGCTGGCGCTCGCGAAGGCAGGCGTGCCGCTGCGCTTTGACGGCCTCTATACGGTTGAGTCGCTGGCAGACGAGTTGGTGGACCTGCTAATCGGTCGCTCGGGCGGTCCTTCTAACGTCGCGGACATTGCTAAATCCAAGACGGTCGCGCGAGAGGAGGGCTGCTAATGGAGGCGTTTTCGTTTGGCAGCTACTATCCCGGCGATAGTGCGATCCACCGCCTAGACCCGCGAACTAAGTTGCTCTTGGGCTTTGTGTTTCTGATCACGACGCTCACAGTCAGCAGCTTCCGCGGACTGGCCCCGGTCGCAATCTTCGTTGTCCTGATCTATGCCGTGTCCCGGGTGCCGTTGCGCCGGGTCCTATCATCGATGGCACCATTGCTGGCGATTGTCGTGGTGGTCGCAGTGCTCAACCTGTTTTCCGACCAGAGCGGGCGCATCCTGTGGCAGCTCTGCTTTCTGCAGATAAGCGAGGGCTCGCTGCGTTCTGCCGCCTTTATGGCGTGCCGCCTGACCCTGATGATGGCCGGCATGAGCGCCATTACGCTCACCACGCCCACGCTCGACCTCACCGCGGGCTTTGAGCGTCTGCTCGCACCGTTTGCGCGCGTGGGGCTCCCTGCGCATGAGCTCGGCATGATCATGGGTATCGCGTTGCGCTTTATGCCGCAGTTCGCCACCGAGATGAAGCAGACGGCGGACGCGCAGGCAAGCCGCGGCGCGCGCGTGACATGCGGTCCGCTCGGCGGCGTGCGTATGCTCGGCAGTGTGGCGATTCCGCTGTTCACGGGCGTGTTCCGTCATGCCGAGACGCTTTCGGCCGCCATGGATGCCCGTTGCTATCATGGCGAGCAGGGCCGCGCACGTTTGCATGCGCTTGCATTTGGCCGCAGCGATGCGTTGGCGGCGGTGGTGACGGCGTTGCTGCTCATCTGCGTCATCGTCATCAATCTTCAACTTGTTTAGGCGCGATTCGAGCGCAAGAAAGGGGTCCCTATGACCGACAACGACCGCACGGCTCAGCTTGAGCGCGCCTGTTCGTATCTCAGGCGCATTCCGGCGTGGTATCTGGCCACGACCGATGTGGCCGACGGGTATCAGCCTCGCGTGAGGCCGTTTTCATTTGCCATGGTCGATGACGGTAAGCTGTGGTTTTGCACATCGCGCGACAAGGATGTGTGGGCGGAGCTGAGTGCGAATCCCAAGTTTGAACTCTCGGGCTGGAAGCCGGGGGAGTGCTGGATCGTGTTGACCGGCGAGGCCGCACTTGAGGACGACGCAGTTGCGAGCGACAAGGTGCGTCAAGCGGGTTTTAAGCACATGGTGGGCATCGGCGAGGAACACGAGAGCGCCAACGACGGCCGCCTTGCGTTCTTCTCGGTCCGCAACATTGCCGCGCGCTTCTGTGATATCGACGGCAGCGAGGAGCGCCTGGAGCTCTAATTTCCCAAATTGATTACCCATTCCAAAAAGACTGGTCAGGCGACAGGAGGACACATGGACGGATTGAATACGGTGTTGGAGTATCTGACGTCGGTGCCGGCATGGTATTTGGCGACGAGCGTTGACGGACAGCCTCATGTGCGTCCGTTTTCGTTTGTGCAGATCCAGGATGGCAAGCTGTGGTTTGTAACAGCGCGCACCAAAGACGTGTGGCAAGAGCTGCTACAAAATCAGCGCTTTGAGGCCACGAGTTGGTGGCCGGGCCATGGCTGGCTCATCTTGCGCGGGCGTGCCGGCTTGGATGACCGGGCTTCGAGCGAAATGCGCGAAGCCGGGTGGAAGCATCTAGAGCGCCTGGGTGAGCACTATGAGGGGCCTAACGACCCCACGCTCGTCTTCTTTAGCGTCGAGGATTCCGAGGCTTTTATCTGCAATCACGACGAATGGGTGCCGGTCGAGCTCTAGCCAGCTGGCTCATCCTAACAACTTGGTTTTCGCATGGGCGGGCCCCGTATTGCCCGGCGCCGTTAGGAGCGCCGGTCAATACGGGGCCCGCTCCATTTGTCAATTCCTTCGAGCGAATGTGTCGGGAATGTTTCAATGCATGAATATGCAAGTCATTTACGTGTTCATGCATCTTTTGGTGCTAAAGTTTCAAGCCACTTCATAACGACCGCTGCGAAATGCGCATCGGTGCATAAATCGCAGACAAGGAGTCTGATATGTCTTTGAAGGTTGGAATCGTCGGCGCGGCTGGATATGCCGGAGCCGAGCTCATTCGCCTCGTGCTCGGTCATCCCGAGTTTGAACTTGTTGCCATTACGTCCAACGCTGATGCCGGCCAGCCGTTGTCTGCGGTGTACCCGAGCTTCACCGGCGTAAGCGATCTTGTCTTCACGACGCATGATGCCCCCGAGCTCAAGAACTGCGACGCGGTATTTTTGGCCGTGCCGCACACGGCTGCCATGGCTCAGGTGCCCGCCCTGCTTGCCGCGGGAGTCTCCTGCATTGACCTCTCGGCCGACTATCGCCTGAGCGATCCGGCCACCTTTGAGGCCTGGTATGCCGCCGAGCACACGAGCCCCGAGTTGCTCAAGACCCGCGCCTTCGGTCTGCCCGAGCTGTTCTGCCAGGACTTAGAGACCGCTGCTTCCAACCATGCCGCTGGCAGGCCCGTGTTGGTCGCCTGCGCCGGCTGCTATCCCACCGCAACGAGCCTTGCTGCCGCTCCTGCCGTGCGTGCGGGCTGGGTGGCTGAGAACGGTCCCGTGATTGTCGATGCCATTAGCGGCGTGACGGGCGCCGGTAAGTCCTGCAACGCCCGCACCCATTTTTGCAGCGCCGACGAGAACTTGGAGGCCTACGGCGTGGGTAAGCATCGTCACACGCCCGAAATCGAGCAAATCCTTGGTCTAACAGATCGCGTCGTCTTTACCCCGCACCTGGCACCGCTCAAGCGCGGCCTGCTCTCCACGGTGACGCTGCCGCTCACGCCGCAGGCCATCGACTCCCTGACCCTTGAGGACGTTGTCGACTATTACAAGCAGTTCTACGCTGGTCGCACTTTCGTGCGCGTACTCGACGCCGGCCAGCAGCCCAAGACGGCTTCGGTCGTCGGCACCAACGCCGCCCAGATCGGCCTCGCGCTCAACAAGTGCGCGGGCGTGCTGGTGGCGACGGGCGCCATCGACAATCTGTGCAAGGGCGCTGCGGGCCAAGCAGTCCAGTGCGCCAATATCGTCTTTGGCTTTGACGAGCGACGAGGCTTGCCCACAGTGGCGTGCCCGGTGTAGCACATTCGATTGTTAACGATTTGGTAGTCGGGCATCGAGTGGGGCGCCACTCTTAAGCTGGTCTCATGATCACGACTGGCATGGCGCACCAACCGATGTCCGTTTTTTGTTTGACATAAGGAGTCATAAAGACGATGAATACCGAGCTGTTTGATATCAAGATTCGCGCCGTCGAGGGTGGCGTTACGGCTGCGGCTGGTTTTAAGGCTGCAGGCATCCACGCTGGGTTCCGCAAGAACCCCGAGCGTCTGGATTACGCGCTCGTCGTGCCCGATAAACCCTGTCCCGGTGCCGGCGTGTTTACCACCAATCGCTTTTGCGCGGCGCCCGTGCAGGTGAGCCGTGCCAACCTGGGCGGTGCCGACAAGGGCTACGGAATCATCGCCGGCGTTTCGGTTAACTCTGGCAATGCTAACGCCGCCACGGGTGAGACCGGCCTTGCATGCGCGCGCGAGACGTGCAGCATCGCATCGCAGGTCATCGGCTGTGAGCCCCAGCAGATTCTGGTTGCCTCCACGGGTGTGATTGGCCAGATTCTGCCGATCGACACGTTTGAGACCGCCATTCCTGCCGCCTACGAGGCGCTCTCCGCCCACGGTGGCGCCGATGCCGCTTGCGCCATCATGACGACCGACACGCACTCCAAGGAGTACGCCGTGTCCTACGTCAGCGAGGCGGCGGGTCATGCGGGTAATGTCTATACGGTAGGCGGCATGTGCAAGGGCTCGGGCATGATCATGCCCAACATGGCCACCATGATCGCAGTTATCACCACCGATGCCCCCGTCGAGCCTGCGGCACTTCATGCCCTGCTGCTCTCGACCGCCAAGCAGACTTTTAACAAGGTAACGGTCGATTCCGACACCTCGACCAACGACACCTGCATCATGCTTGCCTCCGGCGCCGCTGCCGCAGATGCCGAGGCCATCGTCGAGGGCACTGATGCCTTTGACGAGCTGGCCTTTGCCGTGCACGAGGTGTGCGAGAGCCTGGCGCGCAACATTGCGGCCGATGGCGAGGGTGCGTCAAAGCTCGTGACGGTTAACGTTACCGGCGCCGCTAACGACGAGGAAGCCGATATCGCCGCCCGCGCCGTTGCCAACTCGCCGCTCGTTAAGACCTGCATCGCCGGCCACGACTGCAACTGGGGCCGCGTTGCTATGGCGCTTGGTAAGTGCGGCGTGAAGTTTAATCAGGAAGACGTTTCTATCGACATGATGGGCATGCCCGTCTGTCGCGACGGTCTGACTGTTCCCTTTGACGAGGACGAGGCTCTACGACGTTTCGAAGCGCCCGAGATCGTGATCTCGGCCGACCTGGGCGCAGGCGACGCGGCAACGACTGTGTGGACCTGCGACCTCACGCACGAGTACATCTCCATCAACGGCGACTACCGTTCCTAGATTCCAGGCACGCTGCGTATCTTGCCGCGATTGCGGACAGCGGAGCACGGCGCGATAACGATACGAAAGACGAGGCAGATTATGAAATTCGCACGCGATTGTCGTTCGAGCGAATCCAACGAAGCAACCGCGCAGCTGCTGTTCGAAGCGCTGCCGTGGATTAAGAACCTGACCGGCAAGACGGTTGTTATCAAATATGGCGGAGCCGCCATGGTTGATGAGCAGCTGCGCCGCGACGTGATGAGCGACATCGTTTTGCTCAAGATCATCGGTATGCGCCCCGTCATCGTGCATGGCGGCGGCAAGGCTATCAACGAGGCGCTGAGCCATTACGATATTCCCGTCGAGTTTAAGAACGGCCAGCGCGTGACCACGCCGGCGACTATGGATATCGTGCGCGAGGTGCTGGGCGGCAAGGTCAACCAGGAGTTGGTTGCTGCCATCAACCACCACGGTAACCTGGCCGTGGGCGTGTCGGGCAGCGATGCCGGCACGCTCATCGCCGAGCCGCTCGACCCCGAGCTCGGTCGCGTGGGCAAAGTGACGCACGTCAACACCGACTATATCGAGCGCTTACTCGATAGCGAGTACATCCCCGTCATCGCTACCGTCGCGGCGGGGGAGGACGGCGGTTTCTTCAACATCAACGCCGACACCGCCGCCGGTGCCGTTGCCGCGGCGCTCCACGCGCATAAGGCGATCTTTTTGACCGATGTCGATGGTCTGTACAAGGACTTTAGCGACAAGGACTCGCTTATCTCCAACCTAACGCTCGACGAGGTTAACGAAATGCTCTACGGCGGCGAGGTCGATAAGGGCATGATTCCCAAGCTGCGTGCGGCTGTCGACGCGCTTACCGCTGGCGTGTTCCGAGCCCACATCATCAACGGCACGACGCCGCATTCGCTGCTCCTGGAGCTGCTGACCGATGCCGGCGTCGGCACCGTGATCCATTCCACCGAGACGGCGTACGAGTTCGATACGCATCCGCATCCGCTTTCGACGTTTGCTGCGCGTCTGACCGAGAACCTTGACGAGGTCGAGAAGCTTCAGACGGTCTAGCTGACCCGCAGCCGCCCCATTCCTGCACCCATAGCCCCGCGCCGTCTGGCGCCCAACGAAAGGCATCCCATGTCACTTGCAGCTCAGCAATCGCTTGAATCCCATTACGTTATGCATACCTTTGGCCGCTCTCCGGTCGAGTTTGTCGAGGGTCACGGCATGAAGCTCACCGGCGACGATGGCCGTGAGTACCTCGACTTTCTTGCCGGCATCGGCGTGTGCAGCCTAGGTCATGGCGACCCGGCTGTGCTCTCGGCGCTCGAGGCACAGACCAAAAAGCTCATGCATGTCTCCAATTACTTCTACATCGAGCAGCGCGGACAGGTCGCGGCGCTGCTGTCCAAGCTTGCTAACGACGACGTAGATGGTGCGCGCGTTCTTGCCGATGCCATTGTCGCCGGCGATGAGACCACGGCAGCTGCTCTTGGTGCCCCGGCTGCGGGCGAGCAGGTGTGGGAGACGTTCTTTGCCAACTCCGGCGCCGAGGCCAACGAGGGCTCGATGAAGCTTGCGCGCCTGTACGCCAAGCGTGCCGGTAATGGCGGCAACACTATCGTGTGCATGCGCGGCGGCTTCCACGGCCGTACGCTCGAGACTATTGCGGCCACCATGCAGGATTGGCTGCAGGACAGTTTCCGCCCGCTGCCGGGTGGCTTTGTGGCCTGCACGCCCAACGATGTCGATGAACTGCGTGCAATCTTTAAGCAGCTGGGGAGCGAGATTTGTGCCGTGATGCTCGAGCCGATCCAGGGTGAGAGTGGCGTGCACCCCATGACCGAGGAGTTTATGGCTACGGCGCGCGACTTGGCGCACGAGGTGGGTGCCGTGCTTATCGCCGACGAGGTCCAGTGCGGTATCTTCCGCACGGGTAAGCCGTTTGCGTTCCAGACCTATGGCGTGGAGCCCGACATCATGAGCCTTGCCAAGGGCATTGCCGACGGCGTGCCCATGGGTGCCGTCGTGGCAAAGAAGGAGATTGCCGACGTGTTTAAGCCGGGCGACCACGGCTCGACCTTTGGCGGTAGCTGCTTGGCCATCGCGGCGTGTGCCGCGACGCTCTCCGCGCTCGTGCGCGGCGATTATGCCGACCATGCTGCCAAGGTGGGCGCCTATATGGAGGCAAAGCTCGCCAAGCTGCCGCACGTGACCGAGGTACGTGGCCGCGGCTTGATGCTCGGCTGTGATTTGGATGATGCCGCGGGCGACGCGCATGATGTTGTTGCCCGCGCGCTGGCCGCCGGTGCCGTGATCAACGCTACGGGTGCGCATACGCTGCGTTTCCTGCCGCCACTTGTCTGCGAGGAAGCCGACGTGGACAGCCTGATCGAGATACTGTCGGGTGTTTTGGGCTAACGCGGCGCAATAACTCAATTTTGACCGGGTTCCGGACTGCGGACGTGCCCTATGCGGCATGATTCAGCGGTCTGGAACCCGTTTTGCCTTAGATTTGCTAAGGCAGGGAGACCTGCTGGTCAAAAAACATCAAATATGAGTACTGCTACCGATTTGATAGCAGCAATTTTGGACTAATAAGGCCAGATAGCAAGTCAAAATGGCGATGAAAGCACGATTTTGATCCAACTGTTAGTACTTATAATGGACATATGTTGCGTAACTAAAGCAAATACTATCTTTTTATATGTTGCAAACAAAGTAGCAGTACTCATTTTTGCCATTTTTTGACCACGGCCTTTGCGATAGATGTGCTGGCGGGTTCGAATCCCTCTGCGATGGGCCCAAAAAAGAAAGGCCCCCATTGCTGGGAGCCTATCAAATCAGTGGTGGGCGATGAGGGATGTCCGCGTGCGGCTGGCGCCGCCCGCTTCCGCTTCGGGCCTGCGGCCCTCGCGTGCTGCGCTGGAAAACGCTTCGCGTTTCCTCAGCTCCGCACCCTGGCGGGTTCGAATCCCATGAAATGGGCGCAAACAAAACGGTCCCCTTGCGAGGACCGTTTCCAATTCAGTGGTGGGCGATGAGGGATGTCGCGTGCGGCTTCGCCGCCCGCTCTCGCTTCGGGCCTGCGGCCCTCGCGTGCTGCGCTGGAAAACGCTTGCGCGTTTCCTCAGCTCCGCACCCTGTCGGGTTCGAATCCCATGCGCTGGGCCCAAAAAAGAAAGGCTCCCATTGCTGGGAGCCTATCAAATCAGTGGTGGGCGATGAGGGATTCGAACCCCCAGCCTTGTGCGTGTAAAGCACCTGCGCTAACCGTTGCGCCAATCGCCCGTGCGGAGAGAGTATAGCAAAACAATCGCCCCATTCACCTCATATCCATTAAAGGTAACTCGCGCGTGTCACAGCGGAGCTGATTCAGTTGAGATTGCCTGAACATTCCGCCCCTCTTTACGCCCTCGGGTATACTCAAAAGCTACTGATTCGATTTGATGCCCAGCAACAGCAGAGGGGATAGTATATGTGCGGTTTTGTCGGTTTTGTCGGTGGGACGGATAACCAATCCGAGGTGCTCACCAAGATGATGGACCGCATCGTCCATCGCGGTCCCGACATGGGCGGTCAGTTTATCGACGGCCGCGTTGCCCTGGGCTTCCGCCGCCTGTCGATCCTCGACCTGACCGAGGCCGGCGCTCAGCCCATGGCCAACGAGGACGGCAGCGTCGTCATTGTCTTTAACGGCGAGATCTACAACTTCCAAGAACTCCGTTCCGAGCTCGAGGCCAAGGGCTACAAGTTCCACTGCGGCGCCGACACCGAGAGCCTCCTGCACGGCTACGAGGAGTGGGGCGAGGCCGTTCTCGATCGCCTGCGCGGTATGTACGCCTTCGTCATCTGGGACAAAAAGAAGAACAAGCTTTTTGGCGCCCGCGACATCTTTGGCATCAAGCCGCTCTACTACTATCCCATGGCCGATGCGGGCGACGGCGCTCCGGGCGTGCTCTTTGGTTCCGAGATCAAGAGCTTCCTGGACTACCCGCACTTCCACAAGGCGGTCAACAAAAAGGCTCTGCGTCCGTACATGACGCTGCAGTATTCGGCAACCGAGGAGACCTTCTTCGAGGGTGTCTACAAGCTGCCGCCGGCGCACTACTTTACCGTCGATATCCCGACCGGCAAGATGAACATCGAGCGTTACTGGGATTGCGATTACTCTGCCGTCGAGAAGCCGTTCGAAGAGTATGTCGATGAGCTGGACGAGGTCGTGCACGAGAGCGTCGAGGCCCATCGCATCGCCGACGTCAAGGTCGCGTCGTTCCTCTCCGGTGGCGTCGACTCCAGCTACATCGCCGCTTGCCTCATGCCCGACAAGACCTTCTCGGTGGGCTTTGACTACAAGAACTTCAACGAGACCAACTACGCCAAGGAGCTTTCCGATAAGCTCGGCGTCGAAAACGTTCGCAAGATGATTACCGCCGACGAGTTCTTCGGTGCGCTCGAGGACATCCAGTATCACATGGACGAGCCGCAGTCCAACCTGTCTTCCGTGCCGCTGTGGTTCTTGGCCGAGATGGCCCGCAAGGACGTCACCGTGGTGCTTTCGGGCGAAGGCGCCGACGAACTCTTTGGCGGCTACGCCTACTACGAGGATACGGTCCCGGTGCGCAAGTACAAAAAGATGGTGCCGCTGCCCGTCCGTCGCGCGCTCGGTAACCTGGCGCTGCATATGCCGTACTTCAAGGGACATAACTTCCTGGTCAAGGGTGCCGAGATCCCCGAGAAGTCGTTCCTGGGACAGGCTCTGGTATGGCCGGAGCGCGAGGTCGACGACGTGCTCAAGCCCGAGTACAACACCGGCGATGGTGCCTTCGAGCTTGCCGCTCCCATCTATGCGCGCGTGAAGGGTCAGCCCGAGCTGGTCAAGAAGCAGTACCTGGACATGAACATGTGGCTCCCGGGCGACATTCTGCTCAAGGCCGACAAGATGTGCATGGCACACTCACTGGAGCTGCGCGTGCCCTTCCTGGACCGCAAAGTCATGGAGTTCGCCGAGCACATTCCCGATCGCTACCGCATCAACGAGAACGGCAACAAGCAGGTACTCCGCCACGCTGCCAACAAGTCGCTGCCCGATGAGTGGGCCACCCGTCCCAAGGTGGGCTTCCCGGTGCCGATTGTCTACTGGCTGCGCGAGCAAAAGTGGTACGACTATGTCAAGGAGTACTTCACCGCGCCGTGGGCAAGCGAGTTCTTCGATACCGACGAGCTCATGCGCCTGCTCGATCTGCACTTTGCGGGCAAGGGCGATTTCCAGCGCAAGATCTATACGCCGCTCGTGTTCCTAGTGTGGTACAAGCGCTTCTTTATCGACGAGGGCCAGCCTTCTGTTCAGGCTGCCTAGCCTCGGCTTACGAACGCCTGCGCGTAACGGCTCCTCCGGGAGCCGTTTTTGCGTGGGTGCGTTTCAGTTACTATAAAAACCGTCCCTGCCAAATGGCTGAGAAAGGTGAAAGATGCACCATTCGGATTCCGCGACCGTGACCACGGTCGATACGCTTGCCAAGCTGCTCGATGTGTGCGGCGAGCTGCGCGCATCAGAGCAGGTTGACGAGCGTGCCGTGACCGGCTGCTCGTTTGATTCGCGCGCGGTCTCGGCAGGTGACGTGTTCTTCTGCAAAGGTGCTGCCTTTAAGCCCGCGTTTTTGCGCATGGCGCTCGATGCGGGCGCCGTCGCATTTGTGTGCGAGGAGTCGCTGGTCGAGTCTCTGGAGCCGCTGGCGCAGGAGAGCGGTGCTGCGATGCTGGTCGTGGACAGCGTTCGCACGGCCATGGCCTTGTTGCCGCCGGAGGTCTACGACCGTCCCGACCACGACGTCAAGATCGTGGGCATCACCGGCACCAAGGGAAAGACCACGGCCGCTTTTATGCTCCAGTCCATCATCAAGGCGGCGGGCGAGTCCTGCGGCATGATCGGCTCGGTGAGTACCGACGATGGTATCGAGTGCTACGAGAGCACCAACACCACGCCCGAGGCCCCCGAGGTTTGGCGCCATATCGCCAACTGCCGCACGTCCGGTCGCCAGTCCATGGTCATGGAGGTCTCGAGCCAAGCGCTCAAGTACCAACGCGTCGAGAATCTGCCGTTTGACGTGGCGTGCTTCCTCAACATCGGCCGTGACCACATCTCACCGATTGAACACCCCACGTTTGAGGATTATTTTGAGAGCAAACTCAGGATCTTTGACCAGGCAAAGACCGCCGTGGTGAATCTGGGCATCGAAGAGGTCGACCGTGTGCTGGAGGCAGCGTCGACGGCCGAGCGCTTGGTGACCGTTGGCGTCGAGCATCCCGAGGCAAGCCTGTGGGCGAGCGATGTACGCATGGTCGGCTTTAGCATCGAGTTCAACTTGCATGGCCTGTGTGCCGACGAGTCCGAGGCGGGGGAGAAGATCCTGCTGGGCATCGCGGGAGACTTTAACGTGGAGAACGCGCTGGTCGCTATCGCCGCCGCGCGCGAGATCGGCATCGGTATCGAGGCCATCAAGAAGGGCCTCTCCAAACTGCGTGTGCCGGGCCGTATGGAGGTCGTGGAGTCGAAGGACGGCCGCGTGATTTGTGTCGTCGACTACGCGCACAACCAGCTTTCGTTCCGCTCGCTTTTCTCGTCGGTTAAGCGCGCGTTTCCCGCTAGCCCCGTCATTGCGCTGTTTGGCGCTGCCGGCGGCAAGGCGCAGGAGCGTCGCGAGCAGCTTCCGCGCGAGGCCGCACCATATTCCGACCTGATGATCTTTGCCAACGAGGATCCAGCTCACGAGGACCCGATGAAGGTCTGTCGCGAGCTTGCCGAGCATGTTCCCGACGATACGCCGAACAAGATCATCCTCGATCGCGAAGCCGCTGTGCATGCGGCGTTCAAGGCGGCGCGCGAGGAGTACGTCAACCCCGATGCTCCCACCATTGTCTTGCTGCTGGCGAAGGGTGACGAGGAGCTCATGCATGTGGGCGACGAGTTCGTGCCCATCGAGAGCGACCTTTCGCTGGCCAATCGCCTGATCGATGTTACCCAGTTTGACTAATGAACCATGATGGCGGCGGCGCCCTGAGTGCGCTGTCGCCATAAGCGTGTTCCCTCAATCAAAACATGCCGTCCAAGTCCAAACCCTTCTACGTAAACGGAGTAACCATGTCCCACAATACCCTGCCGACCGTCGCTGAGCTTTCGGGCGAGATGCGCGAGCGCTTGGCCAAGGTCAAGTACGTCTTTACCGACCTGGATGCCACGATGCTCGCACCCGGCTCGTGCGTGCTGCGCGACAACGACGGCAACCCCTCGACCAAACTCGTCGAGGCCGTCGTGGCGCTCGCTCGCGCTGGTATTCAGGTGGTTCCCACCTCGGGCCGCAACCGTACCATGATCCACGAGGACGCGCGCGTGCTCGGTCTCAACTCCTACATCGGCGAGATGGGCGGCCTGGTCATGTACGACCTCAAAGCCAACGATTGGGAGTATCTGACCGGCGACATGCCCTACGACTCCTCTTGCGGCCTCACGCCGCACCAGGTGATCGAGCAGACCGGCGTGTGCGAGAAGATCCTCGCCCGCTGGCCGCACAAGATCGAGTATCACAACGACATGTCGACCGGCTACAAATACCGTGAGGTCACCGTCGGCATGCGCGGCGATGTGCCCGACGATGAGGTTCAGGCCATCCTGGACGAGGCCGGCTGCGGTCTGATCTGGGCTTGCAACGGCCATCTGACTCACCTGTCCAAGCCGACGACGCTCGAGCTCGATCGCGTCGAGGACGGTCGCTCATTCAACATCAACCCCGCGGGTCTCAACAAGGGCGTTGCCATCGCGCGCTTCTGCGAGCACCTGGGGATCGAGCGCGAGGAGACGCTCGCGCTCGGCGATTCCGAGTCCGACTTCTACATGGCCGATCACGTGGGCACGTTCTGCCTGGTCGAGAATGGCCTGACGAGCGCCGGCGCGCCCGAGTTCCTGGCTGCTTGCGAGAACGCTTTCGTTACGCGCGGCAAAATTGTCGACGGTTGGGCGGCGACGGCAGAGCTGCTGGTCGCGGCGCGTTCGTAGCGCGGCGCCGCCGCACTTGGACATGTCTTTTCGAGAGAGACTGGTGAGGTAATGTCCGATATCGAGAATCCGGCAGGCGACACGCGCCCGATTGGCGTGTTCGATTCTGGTTTGGGCGGTCTGACGGTTGCGCGCGCCATCGCGACGGCGCTGCCGCACGAGTCCGTCTACTACTTTGGCGACACCAAACGCTGCCCCTACGGCACGCGCACCGAGGATGAGGTGCGCTCGTTTGCGTTGCAGGCGGGTCGTTGGCTTTCGAAGCACGACGTCAAGATTATGGTCATCGCCTGCAATACGGCGACTGCTGCGGCCTTGCGTCTGGCCCAGCAGGTGCTCGACGTTCCTGTGATCGGCGTGATCGCGCCGGGTGCCCGTGCGGCAATCAACAGCACCCGCACGCGCCGGGTGGGCGTGCTCGCCACCAACCTCACTATTCGCTCGGGCGCCTACACGCGCGCCATTCAGGATCTAGATGCCGGCGTCGATGTATACGGCTGTCCTGCCTCGAGCTTTGTCGAGGTTGTCGAACACGAGCTCGCCTCGGGTGCACATCTGCAGGAACAGTGGCTTGAGAACGAGGACATCTTCGATACGCCTGCCGTGCGTGCGCTGGTGGGTGCCACGGTTGAGCCGCTGCGCGACCACGGTATCGATACCGTGGTGCTCGGCTGTACACATTTTCCGCTGTTGGTGGGACCTATCCGCCATGCGCTGGGGCCTGGGGTGCGCGTCGTGAGTTCCGCCGAGGAGACCACGTGCGAGCTGACCGATATCCTCACGCGCCGCGAGCAGCTGGCGGGCGACGCCGCCGAGCCGCAGCATCGTTTTGCCACGACGGCCGATAACATTGCCGAGTTTGCGGTGGCGGGCAGCTTTATCTTTGGTCAGCCGCTCAAGAGCATCGAACATATCGATATCGATGAGCTGAAATAGATGTAAGGCAGCCGCCAAAGCCTTCGCCTCATCTTTTGCCGAAAGGATATTTCTATGGAGTACATGCAGGTCAACCGCGCCAACGGTCGCGCCGCCAACGAGTTGCGCCCCGTTAAGCTCACCCGTGGCGTCATGAAGCACGCTCACGGCTCGTGTCTGGCCGAGTTCGGTGACACGCGCGTGCTGTGCGCCGCCACTATCGAGGAGGGCGTGCCGGGCTGGCGAAAGGGAGCTAAGGCCGGCTGGGTGACCGCGGAATACGCCATGCTGCCGGCGTCGACCGGCAAGCGCTGCAAGCGCGAGCACGCCAACCGCAAGGGCCGCTCCATGGAGATCGAGCGCCTCATTGGCCGCAGCCTGCGTACCGTCGTCAACATGAAGGCGCTCGGCGAGTACACCGTCACCGTCGACTGCGATGTGATTCAGGCCGATGGCGGCACGCGTACAGCGAGCATCACCGGTGCCTGGGTGGCGCTGCACGACGCCCTCGCCATGTGGGTCGAGGCGGGCAAGATCGAGCGCATCCCGCTTATCGGCCAGGTGGCTGCCATCTCCATGGGCGTTGTCGACGGCAACACTCTGCTCGACTTGGATTATTCCGAGGACAGCCATGCCGAGGTCGACATGAACCTCGTCGCCACCGACACTGGTGAGATGATCGAGCTCCAGGGCACTGGCGAGCAGGCGCCCTTCGACCGCAAACGCCTCAACGCCCTGCTCGACCTGGGCGACAAGGGTATCGCCGAGCTCATCGAGCTCCAGCGCCAAGCCCTCGCCTAACCTACCAAAAAGGGACAGGTTTATTTTGGTAGGTTTTATCTGGGAAAACGTCGAAGTATAAGACTGCCGTTGATTGAGAGGGGAGAGAGGCCGAGGTCCTCGTCGTCCTCAACACGGCATTGCTATAGAGACAAGGAGGCCAGCTATGGCACTTGAGAAGATTGACATCGACACCCTCGACCCGGCGGCGACCATCGTCGTGGCAACCGGCAACGCCCATAAGCTCACCGAGATCGAGGTCATTTTGGGCAAGGTCATGCCCGAGGTACGCTTTGTGGCGCTCGGTCAGCTGGGCGATTTTGAGGACCCCGAGGAAAACGGCACGACGTTTTTGGAGAACGCCATCATCAAGGCGCAGGCTGCGGTCGAGGAGACGGGGCTCATGGCCATTGCCGACGATTCGGGCTTGGTCGTTGATGCCCTGGACGGCGAGCCGGGCGTGTATAGCGCGCGCTATGCGGGCGTGCATGGCGACGATGCCGCCAACAACGCCAAGCTGCTCGTTAACCTGGAAGGCGTGGCCGACGAGGATCGCACCGCGCGCTTTATGAGCGTCGTTGCACTCATCGACACGGACGGTTTGGTCACCTATGGTGAGGGCGCCTGCGAGGGCACTATCGCACACGAGGGGCGCGGCGATCACGGCTTTGGCTATGACCCGCTGTTCCTGCCGGTCGACACGCCGGGCAAGACCATGGCCGAGCTGACGGCGGACGAGAAGAACGCCATCAGCCATCGATTCCATGCGCTCGAGCACCTATCCGCCAAACTGACGGGCGAGGAGTAGGCCGTGCGCGCGGTGGTGCAGCGCGTGCTCAACGCCGGCGTGACGGTCGACGGCGAGTGCGTGGGTCGCATTGGACGCGGCTACCTGGTGCTGCTGGGTGTGGGCCATGGCGATACGCGTGCCGAGGCCGACAAGCTGTGGGGCAAGCTCCGCGGGCTGCGTATCAACGAGGATGAGAACGGCAAGACCAACCTGGCACTTGCCGATGTCGACGGCGAGGTACTCGTGGTGTCGCAGTTCACGCTGTTTGCCGACTGCCGCCACGGCCGCCGTCCGTCGTTTACGGATGCCGGCGCCCCCGATGTCGCCAACGAGCTCTACGAGTACTTCTTGACGCTTGTGCGCGAGGACGTTGAGCATGTGGCGCACGGTATCTTTGGCGCCGACATGAAGGTCGACCTGGTCAACGACGGCCCATTCACCATCGTCTTGGACACCGATAGTCTGTAAGTAATCAATTTGGGACCGGGTTTTTAGCTACTTGCGTATGGCCACAACAGGGTGCTATAGTATTAGAGTTTTGTCTATCTTAGGGGTATTATCCCCTTTTTGAATTGCACCTTCTGGAGGCCCTGTTCATGGAAGAGATGGAAGTCAATCACGTCGACGACATCCACGAGAAGCTGACCGATATGGTGGGCGATCGCGTCAAGGTTAAGGCCAACATGGGCCGTACCCGCGTCGTCGAGCGCATGGGCACCATCAAGAGCGTCCACCCGGCCGTCTTCATTGTCGAGGTCGACGAGCGTCGCGGCCGCAAGTCGCGTCAGTCCTACCAGTATATCGATGTGCTCACCGGTCAGGTCGAGCTGTTCGACCCCGAGAGCGGCGAGCACATCTTTACCCCGCTCGGCAATCAGCTCGAGGAGCATTAACGGTGACCGATCGGTCCCTGACTCTTTCCGCGCCGGCAAAGATTAACCTCTACCTGGGGGTTCATACCGAGCGCGATGACCGCGGCTACCACAGGGTCGATTCCCTGATGGCGGCCGTCGGTCTTTCCGATACCGTGACGGTCACGCCGTCGCAGGCGCTGACCGTCCAGACGGTTCCAGCATCAGATTTTCCCATGCAAAAGAATACGGCGTATCGGGCTGCGGTTGCTATGGCCGAGCATTATGGTCGCGAGGCAAACATCTGCGTGACGATTGAGAAGCGCATTCCATTGTGCGCCGGCTTGGGCGGCCCCTCGACGGATGCGGCCGCGGTCATTGTCGCCTTGGCAGAGCTCTGGGGCATTGATCGCACCGACCCGGCGCTCGACGACATTGCGCGGGGCATTGGTGCTGACGTCCCGTTCTTTTTGCACGCGAGTCCTGCGTTCTACGTAGGCGGGGGAGACGTGCTGGCAACTGAGTACCCCGCGCTGCCCGCGACGCCCGTCGTGCTGGTCAAGCCGCGCGAGGCAAGCGTTTCGACAATTGAAGCCTATCGACGTTTTGACGAGGCCCCGGTGCCTGCGGACGAGCCCGGCGCGATAGCTTCTGCCTTGCGTGCTGGTGATGCTGAGACGGCATATGCGCTCATCCATAACAACCTTGGTGTCATTTCCGCACAGATGGAGTCGCAGATTCAAACGGTCCTCGACTGGCTGCGTAAACAGGACGGAACCGTTGCTGTAGATGTGTGCGGATCGGGTGCCTGCTCGTTTGCCATTTGCGACACCGCTGCCACGGCCGAAAGGCTTGCCGATGCTGCCCAGCAAAATGGCTGGTGGGCCTGCGCGACTGAGCTTATTCCCAACACGGTTCAAATCGACGCGCCAAAGAAATAAAAATTTCTCTAGCACACGACGAAAATCTTTGTTACTATAGTCGAGCTAACGGGTTGTGGCTCAGTTTGGTAGAGCACTGCGTTCGGGACGCAGGGGTCGCTGGTTCAAATCCAGTCAACCCGACCAGAGCATGAGGAGGGACCGCTTCTTGCGGTCCCTTTTTTTAGCTAGTGTTGTGATACCGCGATACCCGCGGTATACTCATTCGAGCTTGTCTCGCTGTATTGTGGAGGTCTACATGTTTGGACTGAGGGCTCCTGAGCTCATCATTATTCTCGTCGTTGTCCTGATTATCTTCGGGCCCAAGAACCTGCCGAAGCTCGGCAAGTCCCTCGGCTCTACCGTCAAGAATATCCGCGAGGGTATGGAGGGCGACGATAAGGCCGAGACCAAGCAGGCCGAGGAGGTCGTGGTCGAGCAGTCCGAGGAGGACAAGGAGATCGCTGAGCTCGAGGCCAAGCTCGCTGCTGCCAAGAAGAAGCAGGCAGAGGACAGCGACGCGGACGCAGAGTAGTCCCATCCCTTTGGGGTGAGCACCTGACCGGCTTGCCCGCAGGCTAGCCGGTCTTTTTCGTTTTGTTGACAGTTGATTGTTTGATCAGAGTTGGGGAGATATCCGTATGGACGCAAGCCAGATCGTACTGACCGCTGAGGGCCGCCAGAAGCTCGTCGAGGAGCTCGCTTGGCGTGAGGGCGATTACGCCAAGGAGATCGTCGAGGACATCAAGGAAGCCCGCGCGTTCGGCGACCTTTCGGAGAACTCCGAGTACGACGCCGCTAAGGACAAGCAGGCCCAGAACGCCGCTCGTATTGCCGAGATCCAGGCCATCCTCGCCAACGCTCAGGTTGCTGCCACCACGGGCGACCTGACCGTCTCCATCGGTTCCACCGTTTCGCTGATTGATCCCAACGGCGAGGTCATGGAAGTCACGCTCGTCGGTACCACCGAGACCAACTCGCTCGAGCACAAGATCTCCAACGAGTCTCCGGTCGGTCACGCCATCATCGGTCACGGCGAGGGTGATTCCGTCGAGGTCGTTACGCCTTCCGGCAAGACTCGCGTCTACACCATCGCCAAGATCGCACGCTAGACCACGGTCCCGCGTAAAGGTATGTTTTCGCTCCCTGGGACCGAATCCTGGGGAGCGTTTTAGTTTGAGGAGCTAACTTATGGCAGAGAACCAGAACGCCGCCGATCAGGCATCGACGCTCAACGACGAGCGCGCCACCCGCCTGGCCAAGCGCGCCGCCCTGTTCGAGGCGGGCCAGAACCCCTATCCCGAGCACTCTGAGCTTGAGGACTACGTCGCCGATATCGAGGCTAAGTACGCCGAGCTTGCCGATGGCGAGGACACCGAGGACGTCGTGAAGATCGCTGGCCGTGTGGTCGCCAAGCGCGGTCAGGGCAAGATCATGTTCATCGTCGTGCGCGATGCGACTGCCGAGATTCAGCTGTTCTGCCGCATCAACGACATGGACGAGGCTGCCTGGAGTACGCTCAAGGCCCTCGACCTGGGCGACATCCTGGGCGTGACCGGCGTGGTCGTGCGCACCCAGCGTGGCCAGCTTTCCGTTGCCCCTAAGAGCGCGACCCTGCTTGCCAAGGCCGTTCGTCCGCTGCCCGAGAAGTTCCACGGTCTTTCCGATAAGGAGACCCGCTATCGCCAGCGCTATGTCGACCTGATCGCCAACGACGACGTTCGCGAGACCTTCCGTAAGCGTTCGCAGATTCTCTCCACCTTCCGTCGCTTTATGGAGTCCGACGGCTACATGGAGGTCGAGACCCCCATCCTGCAGACCATCCAAGGCGGCGCTACTGCCAAGCCGTTCATTACCCACTTCAACGCGCTCGATCAGGAGTGCTACCTGCGTATTGCCACCGAGCTGCACCTCAAGCGCTGCATCGTCGGTGGTTTTGAGCGCGTGTTCGAGATCGGCCGCATCTTCCGTAACGAGGGCATGGACCTTACCCACAACCCCGAGTTCACCACGATGGAGGCCTACCGTGCCTTCTCCGACCTCGAGGGCATGAAGGCACTCGCCCAAGGTGTCATCAAGGCTGCCAACAAGGCCATCGGCAACCCCGAGGTCATCGAGTACCAGGGCCAGACCATCGACCTTTCTGGTGAGTGGGCCAGCCGTCCCATGACCGACATCGTCTCCGACGTGCTCGGCAAGCAGGTCACCATCGACACGCCGGTCGAGGAGCTTGCTGCCGCCGCGCGCGAGAAGGGCCTGGAGATCAAGCCCGAGTGGACTGCTGGCAAGATCATCGCCGAGATTTACGATGAGCTGGGCGAGGACACCATCGTTAACCCGACGTTCGTGTGCGATTACCCCATCGAGGTCAGCCCGCTCGCCAAGCGTTTTGAGGACGACCCGCGTTTGACCCACCGCTTTGAGCTGGTCATCGCCGGCCACGAGTACGCCAACGCTTTCTCCGAGCTCAACGACCCGGTCGACCAGGCCGAGCGCTTTGCCGCCCAGATGGCCGAGAAGGCCGGCGGTGACGACGAGGCCATGGAGTACGACGAGGACTACGTGCGCGCCCTCGAGTACGGTATGCCTCCCGCGGGCGGCATTGGCATTGGTATCGACCGCGTGGTCATGCTGCTCACCAACCAGGCTTCTATCCGCGACGTGCTGCTGTTCCCGCACATGAAGCCCGAGAAGGGTTTCCAGTCCGGTGCCGCTGCCGCCAAGGCTGCCGAGGCCGGCAACGCCGCGAGCCCGTTCGTTACGTCGCTTAAGCCCACGCTCGATTACTCCAAGATCGCCGTTGAGCCGCTGTTTGAGGAGTTCGTCGACTTTGATACCTTCTCCAAGAGCGACTTCCGCGCTGTGAAGGTCAAGGCATGCGAGGCCGTCAAGAAGTCCAAGAAGCTGCTGAACTTTACGCTCGACGACGGTACCGGTACCGACCGCACCATCCTCTCCGGTATTCACGCTTATTACGAGCCCGAGGACCTGGTCGGCAAGACCTTGCTCGCCATTACCAACCTGCCTCCACGCAAGATGATGGGTATTCCCAGCTGCGGCATGCTGATCAGCGCTGTCCACGAGGAGGAGGGCGAGGAGCGCCTCAACCTGATCCAGCTCGACGCCTCCATCCCTGCCGGCGCAAAGATGTACTAGGGGGTTACGCGGGTTTACCAACCCGCGTAACCAGTTGACGCTGCGCGCCGCCCAGGGCGACAATTTGTCATTCAAAAGGCAAGGCATGACCAGAAGGTCTATGCCTTGCCTTTTTCATGCCAACTTGTTCGCCCTGGACGTCGCTCGCTGTCCGTCCTCTATCTGCGGTGTTGCCCTGGTTGGCACTTAGGGACGTTCCTTTTCTGCCGGCACTTGGGGACAGTCCTTGTCAAGCTATTGGTGCAAGGGAGACGACTGCCCAACGGATATTGCGCACATGGCTCGCGTGACAGTCGTCTCTTTTATGTTTCCTTTAGCCGTTGCTGTCTAGGATGGGGGTTAGTCGGCAGGAAGGGAGCGTCTATATGGACGACGCGAGCGAGCGTGCAATCGAAGAGGACATGCTCGATCAGTTCAACTACTTTGATGATGAGGACGAGGAATTGATCGACCGTCGCGAGCCGGCGGCGCTCGATACTTTCGACCTTATTGATGAAGAGCCCGACGAGGACGAGGTCGGATCAGCGGAGCCCCCACAGCCTTCGCGCCTTGACTCGCTGCTTTCGAGAGCCCCCATGCACCACGGCGTTCGTGCCGGCGCGCTCCATATGAAAACTGACTGGCACCAGATCGTGACGGCAGGCGATGAGCTTGCCGTCGATGCGCCACTCACCGATAAGTCATCCATCATCTGCCGCACCGGCATGCTTATGCTGGCAAGCGGAACAGGTGCCTGGCGCGTGCGCGATACCATGAATCGTGTTGCTGCCGTACTCGGCGTCACGATTCACGTCGACCTGAGTCTTCTGTCGTTTGAGTGCACTTGCATCGAAGATGGCCACTGCTTTAACGAGGTTGTCAGCCTGCCCACAACGGGAGTCAATACCCATCGCATTTGGATGATGGAGAGTTTCCTCAAGGAAATCGAGACCTATGGTCGTCGCTTCACGGTACACGAGTATCACGAGATGCTCAGGACCGTTGAGAGCTCAAAGCCTGATTACTCTCCCTGGCAACAGGGCCTTGCGGCAGCCTGTGCTTGCGGCGCCTTCGTCTTTTTGCTCGGCGGCGGCCCTATCGAGATGGCCTGCGCGTTCGTGGGCGCGGGTGTCGGCAACTTTGCCCGCTCCCATATTCTCAAGCAAGGCCTTGGTCAGTTCAGCGCGCTGACGACCGGCGTTGCGCTCGCTTGCGTTTCGTATCTGCTGGCATTGCTCGGCCTTGGCCAGGTCATACCGGGGGCAATGTCGCACCAAGAAGGCTATATCGGCGCCATGCTCTTTGTGATTCCCGGCTTTCCACTCATTACGGCAGGCCTCGACATCGCTAAGCTCGACATGCGAAGCGGTATCGAGCGCCTTTCATATGCCGTATCGATTATTGTGATGGCGACCCTCGTAGGTTGGATGGTTGCCGAGTGTGTTGGCCTGGCGCCGGACGACTTTGCCCCACTGGGCCTTTCGCCGCTTGCCCTTACGCTCCTGCGCGTGGTGATGAGCTTCGTTGGCGTATTCGGCTTCTCGGTGATGTTCAACAGCCCGGTAAAGATGGCCGCGGCAGCTGGGTTGATCGGCGCCGTGTCCAATACCCTGCGTCTGACCCTTGTCGATGCGCCGACGATGATTCCCTTCCTGGGCCTCAGCACGGGAATGCCTCCCGAGGCAGCAGCGTTTATCGGCGCGCTGGTATCGGGGCTGCTCGCAAGCTTGGCTGAAGTCAAGCTCACCTACCCGCGCATCGCCCTCACGGTGCCTTCGATTGTCATTATGGTGCCGGGCTTGTATCTGTATCGCTCGATGTATTACATGTGCACCTTCGACACGGTCAATATGCTCGGCTGGTTTGTGCGCGCAGTGCTCATCGTAGCGTTTCTGCCCGTTGGACTGGGTGTGGCGCGTACGCTCACCGACCCTCGCTGGCGCCACACCAGCTAATTGGTACAAGGGGGACAGGTTACTTTGCACCAAATGAGTTGCGGTGAAATAGGGACTGAATTGTTGCTTAAAGGGTCAAAACAGTCCGTATTCCACCGCAACTTATGGGGTCGGGGGTTTTGGTGCCCTGCATCTCCACAAACTCAACGCTTACGAAGCGCGCGCCGTTCGTGTTAGGGTAGTTCCACCACATAAGTAGTCGCAGACGCGCGTAACACGGGCGGGCGAGATGAAGTCCCAACAGCTCCATCTTGCCCGCCCGTTTTTGTTGCGTGGCGCCGCGGTACAACACAGAGAGGAATCTGCCCTTTATGCCTATCAACAAACGGGAGAGCCTGCTGTTCACCTTTATCATGTGCTTTTGCATGGTGCTCTGGATGAGCATCTACAACGTTGCCCTGCAGCATGGGGCCATCAACGGCGAGGTTGTTGCCGCCGCGTGGCTCGGCTTCCCCGTTGCCTACATTTTTGCCATGTGCTGCGACTGGTTTGTTGCCAGTCCCCTTGCCAAGGGTTTCGCTTTTAAATTCCTGGTCACGCCGGGCAAGAGCTCGCCACTTGCCATGACGCTCGCCGTCAGCTCCTGCATGGTCGTTCCCATGGTCATCATCATGTCGCTGTACGGTGCCTGTGAGGGTCTGACGCACATGCCCGGCGGCATCCTTGCGAACCTGTATTCCGTGCCCGCGATCTGGATGATCAACATCCCGCATAATTTTGTGATGGCGCTGCCGTGGAACCTTTTGGTAGCCGGTCCGATTTCCCGCTTCGTCTTCCGTCGCGCCTTCCCTGTGGGGACGGTTTTCGAGGAGGAGCATGCCGAGCTCTTGGAGCAGGCTATGGCTCCTGAGTGCGAGTAGCTCGCTTAGGGATCTGCTGAGCGCGGGCGACTTGCTTGGTTGGAGCCCTAAGCGTGGATAGCTCTCTCGGCGACATCGCGGGCGTGAGCGGTGCGCATGACCGGAGGGCCCGTGCTGCTCCGTTGCCCGACGTGCTAGCGCGCAGAACAATCTGTTGGTGCATTCGGCGGCTGCTGAAGCGTTTCGGCAGCCGCTTTTTATACGGAGTTTAAATACAACAGTCTGTTGTATTACGTAGAGTGGTATATCTCTAGCGGGAAAAATGCGAGAGACGGAGCATTATGGCGTTGCTAGTAGGACTGGACGTAGGGTCGACGACGACCAAAGTTTACGCGATGCACGAGGATATGACCGAGGCGTGGTGGGGATATCGCCGCCACGGGGCGTGTCAGACAGCGAGCGTGCGCGCCATGCTCGGCGAGCTCGCCGAGCGCTTTCCCCATGAGTCGCTGCGCGTTGCGGTGACCGGCTCGGGTGCGCGCGATATCGCGACCGCGCTGGGCGCCTCGTACGTTCAGGAGGTGGTCGCCAACGCGCTCGCGATCAGCAGGTTCTATCCGCAGACGCGCTGCGCCATCGAGCTGGGCGGCCAAGACGCCAAGATGATCTTCTTCCGCACCAACGATAAGGGAGACATCGAGGTTGCCGACATGCGCATGAACGGCTCGTGCGCAGGCGGTACCGGTGCATTTATCGACGAGATGGCAAAGCTCATGGGGGTCGGCACCGAATCGGGCGAGTTCGAGCAGCTCGCAAGCCGGGGAACGACCGTCCACGAGGTCTCGGGCCGCTGCGGCGTGTACGCAAAGACCGATATCCAGCCGCTGCTCAACGAGGGCATTCCTGCCACCGACCTGGCGCTTTCGGCGCTTCACGCGGTCGCCCGCCAAACGATCGGCGGTCTGGCCCAGGGTATCGACATCGAGCCGCCGGTAATCTTCGAGGGCGGTACGCTCGCCTACAACCCCACACTGGTCCGCGTGTTCCGGGAGCAACTGAATCTATCGGACGATCAGGTTATCGTCCCGCGCGATCCGCAGATCATGGTCGCGCGCGGTGCCGCCCTGTCGCTGACCGACATGTTCGCATCGTCCCAACCGATCGACCTTCCCGACGCTTTTGTCCGGCTGGATAAGCTCGAGACGGTCGCGCCCGCAAGCGGGGAGGGACGTCTTGCCCAGCCCTTTTTTGCCACACCTGCCGAGCAGGCGGATTTTACGGCACGCCATGGCAAAGAGACGCCGGCAAAGGGTCCGGATGCGTATGCGCCCGGAGAGACGGTGCGTGTGGCGCTCGGTATCGATTCGGGGAGCACGACGACCAAGTTCGCCCTGGTCGATGAGGCGGGTGAGCTTGTCGATTCGTTCTACGCGTCTAATAACGGCAGACCGCTCGACGTCGCCCAACAGGGTCTTGTCAGCTTGAAGAACCGCTGGGAGACAGCGGGAGTCACGCTTGCGATCGATGCCGTGGGCACCACGGGATACGGCGAGGAGCTTTTCGCGCGCGCGTTCCACGCCGACTACCATACGGTCGAGACGGTCGCGCACGCCCGCGCCGCGTGCGCATGCGTTCCCGATGCGACCTTCGTGCTCGACATCGGCGGACAGGATATGAAGGCCATCTGGCTCAACCACGGCGTGCTGACCGATATCGTCGTCAACGAGGCGTGCTCTGCGGGCTGCGGCTCGTTCCTCGAGGGTTTTGCCAAAAACCTCGGAATAGCCGTTGAGGATATCGCGACCGAGGCATTTTCGTCCAAAGCCCCCGCCGTTCTCGGCAGCCGCTGCACGGTGTTCATGAACAGCAGCGTCGTTTCCGAGCAGCGGCGCGGTAAGGGTCCGGGCGACATCATGGCCGGTCTCTGCCGTTCGATTATCGAGAACGTGTTCACCAAGGTCATTCGCGTTTCAAATCTCAACCGTCTGGGCGACAAAGTCGTCGTCCAGGGCGGCACGTTCCGAAACGACGCGGTGCTGCGCGCATTCGAGCAGTATCTGGGCAAACCCGTCACGCGTGCGCCCCACCCGGGGCTGATGGGCGCTATCGGTATCGCCCTGCTCGCGCGCGAGGAATGCCGCAAGGGCGACGCCGGCACGTCGTTTATCGGGCTCGATGCCGTGGAGCGCTTCGAGCATCGCGAGTTCGGCGGCGTTACCTGCCGTCGGTGCAACAACCGCTGCCAGCGCGCGGTCGTGGCATTTGGCGACGGCTCGCTTTACGTCACGGGCAATCGCTGCCCGCGCGGCGGCGCCATCTCATGGGATGAGCTCGTGCGCGAGGTTCCCGCGGCGGAGGAGCTGCGTCCGCAGGGTGCTTGCGAGGCACAGGCACCCGGCACGGGGCGCGACCGGACCGCGGCTGCCCCCAATCTCTTTGTCGACCGCGAGAAGCTGCTGTTCGAGTCGTACCCCACGGTTCCCGTCTGCGGGGGGCGCGATGTCACGATCGGCATTCCCCGTGTGCTCGAGCTCTGGGACACCATGCCGTTCTGGTCGACGTTCTTCAGCACGCTCGGCTTTAAGGTGCGCGTCTCGGGACGCAGCACCAAGGCGATGTACGAGCGCGGTCTGGCGCACGTCACATCCGACACCGTGTGCTTCCCGGCCAAGCTCGTCCACGGGCACATCCGCAATCTCGTCGACGCCGGCGTCGACCGCATCTTCATGCCCATCATCACGACGGTGCCCACCGAAAACACCGCCTCTACCAGCGAGTGGATGTGCGCCGTCGTAAAGGGATACCCCTACGTGATGCGCAATTCCGATAACCCGGAGGAGCGTTTCGGCGTTCCGTTCGATACGCCGCTGTTCCACTGGTACGACGAGGGCGACCGAAACCGCCAGCTCAAGGCGTGGTGCAAGGAGACCTTCGATATCGATGCCGACCTGGTTGCCAAGGCGACCGAGCAGGCGGACCGCGCGCAGGAGACGTTTGAGAACCAGCTGCAGCTGCGCGGCAGGCAGGTGCTCGAGAACGTGCGCGAGGACGGCGGCTACGCGGTGGTGATCGCTTCGCGCCCGTACCACAACGACCCGCTGGTCAACCACGGGCTGCCCAAGCTCTTCTCTGAGCGCGGCATCCCCGTGCTGACGCCCGATGCGGTGCCGGGGGTCTGCAACGTCGATCTTTCCAACAGCCGCATCGACATCGTGAACAACTACCATGCGCGCATGCTGTCGTGCGCGGTCATCGTCGCATCGACGCCCGAGCTCGAGCTCGTGCAGATGGGC
Source organism: Collinsella sp. AF28-5AC (assembly GCF_003457875.1). NCBI lineage: Bacteria > Bacillati > Actinomycetota > Coriobacteriia > Coriobacteriales > Coriobacteriaceae > Collinsella > Collinsella sp. AF28-5AC. The sequence goes on from NZ_QRTA01000002.1 coordinate 268,853, forward strand.
AGCTTCGGCTGCGGCCACGATGCGTATCTCACCGACGAGATCGCGCGCATGATGGGCGAGATGGGCTCCAAGGTTCCGATGATGATCAAGCTCGATGAGAGCGACGTCGCCGGTCCCATGGGCATTCGCGTGCGTTCGTTTATCGAGTCGGTCAACCGTCGTCGCGCGGAAGAGCGTGCCGAGGGCGCCCGGGTGCACGCGGTCCATCCGCTCGACGACCCGTATAAGGTCAAGTACACCAAGCGCGACCGGCACGACAAGATCGCGCTGGTCCCCAACACCTCCCATGCGTTCTGCAGGCTCATGACCGCGGCGATGCGCAATCAGGGCGTGCGCGCCGAGGCCCTTGATATCGGGCGCGAGGATGCCATCCGCCTGGGCAAACGCTATGTGCACAACGACATCTGCTTCCCCGCGCAAATCGTGATCGGCGAGGCGCTCGCGGCACTCAAGAGCGGTAAGTACGACCCGCACGACGTCGCCGTGGTGACTGGCAAGTATATCGGCGACTGCCGCCTGACGCACTACATGCCCCTGCTGCGCCGCGCGCTCGACGACGCGGGATACGACTATGTCCCGGTGCTCACCAACGACGACGTCGATGCCCACAATGCGCATCCGGGCTTCAAGCTCGGCCTTGGCCCGAGCATCCAGATCGCCTACGGTCTTCCCATGATCGATGCCCTCGAGGCCATGCTTAGGCGCATCCGTCCCTATGAGCTCGAGAAGGGCGCGGCGGACGCTGCGTTCGACCGCGCGCTCGATGAGGTTATCGAGGGCATGGAGCGCTCGGGGCTGAGAGGCCAGGCGACGGGCTTCAAACGCGCGCTTGCGATCATGGACGCCGTTCCGTACGACCGCTCGAACCCGCATCCGACCGTTCTCATCGTGGGCGAGTACCTGCTCAATTTCCATCTCGGCGCCAACCACGAGATCGAGCGCTACCTCGAGGACAACGGGCTCGAGGTCATCGAGGCGCGCATGACCGACGTGATCCGCAAGACCTATTTCTACAAGCATGCGCAGTCGCGCGAGTTCCACGTCGACCTGTCGCTGCCCGAAAAGGCCTGGTACGCCACGGCGGACAACCTGTTCGAGCTCGCGCACGACCGTTGCGACCGCCTGGGCGCGGCGAGCCCGCTCTACGAGCCGCCGACGCGCATGCCCGAGCTCGTGCGCGCGAGCGATAAGATCCTGCACCATACGTTCGATGCGGGCGAGGGCGTGCTGATTCCGGCGGAGATCCTCGAGCACGCCAAGCGCGGCTGCCGCAACTTCGTGATCCTGCAGCCGTTCGGGTGTCTGCCCAACCATGTCGTGGGGCGCGGGCTCATCCATGCGCTCAAGGAGCAGTATCCCACGGCGCAGTTCCTGCCGCTCGACTACGATCCCGACGTGAGCTTCGCCAACGTGGAGAACCGTCTTCAGATGCTCATCATGAACGCCAAGGCGCAGGGGTGCGGTGAGGCGCATGGCGAGACCGCGTAAGGACGCCGATGCGCCCGATGCACGCACCCGTATCATCGAGGCGTTTTGGGAGCTCATCGAGAACAACAGCATCTTCGAGCTGTCGGTTGGCGAGGTGACCCGCGCCGCCCAGTGCAATCGCGGAACGTTTTACTACTATTTTCACGATTTCGATGAACTCGTCGCCATCGCCATAGCCCAGCTGCTGCAGGATAACGAGCTCATCACCGATGCCCTCTGGCATTTTTCGAGCGAGGGCGACCTTTCGGCGTTCGACCGGCGCGACGTCCGCTGCCTGCTGCGGCGCATCGTCATCACCATGAGGGCGGGTGCCGCCGAGCAGGTCGAGCAGGGCATCCATACGATCATCATCGACCGCGTGAGAGAGATCGTCCACCCCGACGGAGAAGAGCTCAAGGCAGATTCGAGCTTTGCGGTGGGCTTTCTGGTCTCGGGCATCATGGGCTTTGTGATGGCGGTCGGCTTTGCCCGGGAGGGCGGCGAGGAGATAGACCTCGAGCAGCTGGGGGACAGCGCGTGCGCGTACCTGAGGGCGGTCGCCATGCAGACGGTTGAAACGGTCGCGCAAGTCGAGGGCGTCGATACATCCGAGCTGCTCGAACGCGTCTCCAAGGAGGCCGATGCCTATCGCGCATCGCGTGCGACGAGTCCCGACGTGGTGAAAGACGTCTAGGGTTTCTCTTGCGGGGCGCCCGTCGCGCATCGCGCGGTGAGTCCCGCGATGCGGTCATAACCTGCATTCATGTGAGCCGGGTTTATAGATATTCCTCCAGCTGTTAACATATACTCCATATGGGTAAAGAGACCAAAGCGCTGCCGCGGGGCGGCGCTTTGCGTTTGAAAAAACTAGCTCGTCTAAGAGGAACTAGCATGTTAGACCGTTTTACCGATCGTGCGCGTAAGGTCATGTCCATGGCCAAGCAAGAAGCGCTCGATCTTCATTCAAATAAGGTGGGCACCGAGCACCTGCTGCTCGCGCTTGCCAAGGAGGACGAGGGCATTGCCGCCGAGGCGCTGCGTTCGCTCGACATCTCCTATGATGACATCATGGATACTCTCAAAGAGGTCCAGACCACGGTTCCCGAGCCCAGTGAGGAGACCGAGGCGGCCAAGCTCGCCTTTACGCCGCTCGTCATTAGCGTGATGGAGCGTTCATTCCGCGTGGCGCGCGAGAACAACCAGACCTACGTGTCGACCGAGCACTTGCTGATCGGCATCGTCGAAGAGGGCAACGGCATGGCCATGGACATCCTCATGCGCCTGGGTGTGTCGTCCGCCTCCATCAAAAAGGCTATCGAGAAACTCACCGCCAAGGACCAGGACAAGAAGCGTCCGCTCGCCGGCGCCGGTGCTGGTCGTCCCGGTGCGGGCCTGCCGTTCTTTAGCGGCTCGGATACCTCTCAGCAAAGGGGGGGTGGCACCGATACGCTTAAGCAGTTCGCGACCAACCTCACGCAGAAGGCGCGCGACGGCGAGCTCGACCCTGTAATTGGTCGCGAAAAGGAAGTCCAGCGTATGATGGAAATTCTTTCGCGCCGCACCAAGAACAACCCGCTCATTCTGGGCGACCCCGGCGTGGGCAAGACGGCCATCGTCGAGGGCCTGGCTCAGCAGATTGCAGCCGGCAACGTGCCCGAGAACCTCATGAACCAGAATATCTGGACGCTCGACCTGCCGGGCCTCGTGGCGGGCGCCAAGTATCGCGGCGAGTTTGAGGAGCGCCTCAAGAACGTGATCCAGGAGGCCACCGAAGCTGACGACGTCATCCTGTTTATTGACGAGATGCACACCATCATCGGTGCCGGCTCTGCCGAGGGCTCCATCGACGCGAGCTCCATGCTCAAGCCCGTTCTCGCACGCGGTGCTTTCCAGATCATCGGTGCCACCACGGCCGAGGAGTTCCGCAAGTACCTCACCAAGGACCCGGCCTTCGAGCGTCGCTTCCAGACCATCGATGTCGAGGAGCCGAGCGTCGAGGACACGGTCAAGATCCTGACCGCGCTCAAGCCGCGCTACGAGGAGCACCACCATGTGCGCTATACGCAGGGTGCTATCGAGGCCGCCGCGAACCTCTCCGACCGCTACATCCAGGATCGCTTCCTGCCCGATAAGGCCATCGACCTCATTGACGAGGCCGGCGCCCGCGCCCGCATCGCCGCCAACCGCGCGCCCGAGCCGGTGCGCGAGGCCGAGCATCGCGTGGAGGAGCTTAAGGCCGCCGCGCAGGAGGCCACCGAGAGCGACGACATGAACAAGGCCGCCGAGATCACCGAGCAGCAAAAGGCTGCCGAGATTGAGCTCGCCGAGGCCAAGGCTGCCTGGACGGCCGAGCTCGACGCCAGCCCGCTCACCATCGATGTCTCCCAGATTGCCGACATCGTGTCCGTGACCTCGGGCGTGCCGGTGTCCTCGCTCACCGAGAGCGAGAGCCGCCGCCTGCTGCAGGCCGAAAGCGTGCTCAAGACGCGCATCATCGGTCAGGACGAGGCCGTCGAGGCCGTTGCCAAGGCCGTGCGCCGCAGCCGCTCGCCGCTCAAGGACCCGCGTCGCCCCGGCGGCAGCTTTATCTTCCTGGGCCCCACCGGCACGGGCAAAACCGAGCTCGCCAAGACGCTCGCCGAGTATCTCTTTGGCAGCAAGGACGCGCTCATCAGCTTCGATATGTCGGAGTTTGGCAGTGAGTTCGAGGTCTCCAAGCTCATCGGTAGCCCCCCGGGCTATGTGGGCCACGACGAGGGCGGCCAGCTCACCAAGGCTGTTCGCCGTCACCCGTACTCGGTCGTGCTGTTCGACGAGATCGAGAAGGCGCACCCCGACATCTTCAATATCCTGCTGCAGGTGTTGGAGGAGGGCCGTCTGACCGATAGCCAGGGCAAGACGGTCGACTTCCGCAATACGGTGATCATCATGACGTCAAACGTGGGCGCCCGCGAGATCGCGCAGGATGCGAGCGTTGGCTTTGGCACCACCGGCGAGCAGAGTCTCACGTCGAGCGAGATCAAGGGCCGTGCGATGGGCGAGCTCAAGCGCCTGTTCCGCCCCGAGCTGCTCAACCGTATCGACGATATTGTGGTGTTCCAGAAGCTCTCGGGCGAGAACCTGACCAAGATTGCGCACCTGCTGGTGGACGATCTGCGCCAGCGCCTGATCGCAAACGGCATGAACATCAAGCTTACCGATGCGGCCTACGACAAGATTGTGGCGGAGGGTACCGACCTCACCAACGGCGCGCGTCCTCTGCGTCGTGCCATCCAAAAGCTCATCGAGGATCCGCTGTCCGAGGAGCTGCTGGCCGGTGAGTGGGGCGAGGGCGATACCGTCCTGTGCGACGTGGTCGACGGCAAGTTTGTCTTTAGCCACGGCACGGGTGAGATTCCGGCGCCGCGTCCGGCGGGTGCACTCGGGGGCGATACCGCTCCGGCGGCGCCGCACACCGGAAACGCCGCGCCTGTGAGCAGTGGCGTGAGCTCGGGCCCCGGCGGCATGATGCAAGCCGGTTCCGGCGCGCTGTAGGGCGTGGCGACAATTTGATACGCGCAATCGAGGCGCTCCGGAAAGGGCGCCTCGATTTGTAGAGCTGCGGTAACTGTGACCGTTACGCTATGCGGTCCACCGTTAGCCGATGATGCGAGGGCGCTCGGCGTTTTCGACTGGTTTATGCACGCAAAGTCTGGGAATATACAAGTCGCATGTCTTACTGTCTAACCAGTTGCGCCAAGGAGGCACCATGGACTACAAGATTACCGGCTACGAGCCCGCCCAGCTGTTCCATTTCTTTGAGGAGGTCAGCGCGATCCCCCGCGGGTCTGGCAACGAGAAGGGCATCAGCGATTTTCTGGTCGCGTTTGCCAAGGAGCGCGGCCTCGATGTGTACCAGGACGAGGTCTACAACGTCATCATTCGCAAGCCCGCATCTGCCGGTGCCGAGAATGCCCCGACCGTGATGCTGCAGGGCCACATCGATATGGTGTGCGACAAGTTGGGCTCCGTTGAGCACGACTTTACGACTGATGGTATCGACCTTGTCGTCAAGGACGGCGTCCTCACCGCTAACGGCACCACTCTGGGCGCCGACAACGGTATTGCCGTCGCTCTGATGCTCACTGTTCTCGATGACGATTCGATCATTCACCCCGCCCTCGAGTGCGTGTTCACCACCGACGAGGAGACTGGCCTGGTCGGCGCCGAGACGCTCGACAAGTCCCAGATTAGCGCCCGCACCATGATTAACCTCGACTCCGAGGAAGAGGGCGTTGCCACCGTCAGCTGTGCCGGCGGCGTCGTCGTTACCTACACCTGCCCGATCGTGCGCGAGCACAAGACCGGTAGCACCCTCACGCTCGACATCTCCGGCCTGCTGGGCGGTCACTCCGGCAGCGATATCCACCTGGAGCGCGGCAATGGTAACCTCATCATGGCCCGCATCATCGACCGCCTGATGGTCGCCGGCGAGCCCGCCATCGTTAGCTTTAACGGCGGCACCAAGGACAACGCCATCAACCGTGAGTGCAAGGCTGTTCTGGTCTACGTCGACCACGCTGCCGCCGAGGCCGCGGCCCAGATCGCAAGGGGCATCATCGCCGACGTCACCGCCGAGCTTGAGGTCTTCGACCCCGGCTTTACCTGCACCGTCGAGATTGCCGACGACGCCGAGGTCGAGGCCATGGACCAGAAGTCCGCGCTTGCCCTCATCCGCGCCCTGCGTCTTGCCCCCAACGGTGTGATCCGCCGCAACGTCGCCACCGACGGCTCCGTCGAGGTTTCCTCCAACATCGGTGTGGTTGCCACCTCTGACGACGAGGTCAAGATCATGCTGTCCCCGCGCTCCTCGATCACCTCGCTGCAGAACGAGTTCAAGGACCGTCTGCAGACGCTGGCCGATGTCCTGGGCTTCGACGCCAAGTTCGAGTTCGAGTATCCCGGCTGGAGCTATGCCGAGCATTCGCCGGTCCGCGACGTCTTCGTCGAGAGCTATCGCGAGCTCTTTGGTTCCGAGCTGCGCATCGAGTCCATTCACGCCGGCCTTGAGTGCGGCCTGTTTGCCGAGGCCCTGCACGGCCTGGACGCCATCGCCGTGGGTCCGACGCTCTCCGATGTCCACACCCCGGACGAGAGCATGGAGCTCGCTTCTGCCGAGCGCTTCTACGAGCTGCTCATCGATGTCCTCAAGCGCCTCGCTGCGTAAAGGTCGCCTTAGTTAAGCCGCTCTAAAACGGCTGGCTATGAAAACGACCGCTTGGCGTAATGCCGGGCGGCCGTTATTCGTTACAGTGCGAGAATCCCCAGATGCTCAAGCAAGATCTTAAGCCCGATGAGGACGAGCACGACGCCACCCACGATGGTGGCGGGCTTTTCGTAGCGCGCGCCAAAGGTGTGGCCGATCGCTACGCCGGCAACGGAGAAGACAAAGGTCGTGATGCCAATGAGCGACACGGCGGGAACGATATCGACCGAGAGCGCGGCAAACGAGATGCCCACGGCAAGCGCGTCAATCGAGGTGGCGATGGCAAGGATTAGATATTCGCCCAGGTCGATCTTTTCGGCATCCTTGCCGTCGCCTTCGTTCTCGTCCTCAGTAAAGGCTTCCCACAGCATCTTGCCGCCGATAAAGGCGAGCAGGATAAAGGCGATCCAGTGGTCGATGGGGCTGATGATGCCCATGAACTGGCTACCAAGGGCCCACCCAATTACGGGCATGCCGGCCTGGAAACCGCCAAAGAACAGGCCGAGTATCACGGCGACCTTAAGGTTGATCCTTTTCATGCCAAGGCCCTTGCAGATGGATACGGCAAAAGCGTCCATAGAAAGGCCGATAGCGAGCAACACAAGCTCTGCGAGTCCCATAGTCTGGCTCCCTCTCTGCGGGCGGGCCCGCGTGTACCTCTTGGGGGAGTAACAAAAAAGACCCGTGGCGTACGCGTTGCGCGCACAGCCACGAGTCTCGTTCATTAAGGCAAGCCAGGCCGCATCGGCCAGTGTGTTGACTTGCCGCGCCACCGGAGGCGAACCCGATCACGCGACTACTCCCTCATTTATGCGAATCCCGATGCTACCACATGAACAGCTGATTTGGGTTGGGCTCTCAGCTGTGTTCGCTCATTCTGTAAGCATCGGATTTCGCAAGCGCCGCAGGGACAAACCGTGAGAAACTATTTAGCGTTTATGGAGCGTATACGATGGGAGCGATGCCTTGGATAAGAACGAGCTGCAAAAGCGTATGGAACAGGCCATCCGCCTGACGGCACCTGGTCAGCCGATCCGCACCGCCCTCGACATGATCATCGCCGGTCACCTGGGCGCCCTTATCTGCGTCGGCGACACCGAAAACGTGCTCGCTGCCGGTAACGACGGCTTCCCGCTCAACATTTCGTTTACCTCGAACCGCCTGTTCGAGCTTTCCAAGATGGACGGCGCCATCGTTATCGATGGCGACCTCACCCAGATCCTGCGCGCCAACTTCCACCTCAATCCCGATCCCTCGCTCGCCACGAGTGAGACGGGCATGCGTCACCGTACTGCCGCTCGCATGTCGGTGCTCACCGATGCCATCGTGATCTCGGTTTCGGCTCGTCGCGCCGTCGTCAACGTGTACGTCCACGGCAAGAGCTACGAGATCCAGCCCGTCACCACCATCATGAGCTCGGTCAACCAGCTCGTCGCCACGCTCCAGACTACCCGTCAGTCGCTCGATCGCTCCCTGCTGCGCCTGACGGCCCTCGAGCTCGACGACTACGTCACACTCGCCGACATTACCGGTATTTTCTCGAGCTTCGAGATCATGCAGCAGGCAAAGACCGAGCTTAAGGATTGCATTGTCAAGCTGGGCAACCAGGGTAAGCTCGTGCAGATGCAGCTCGAGCAGCTCGCGGGCTCCAGCATGGATACCGAATACGACTTGATGATCCGCGACTACGCGAGCGATTCCTCTGAGGCCAACGCCGAGAAGATTCGCGCCGAGCTGAGCCGTATGACGCCTAAGGACCTGTCCGACCCGCAGCACGTGGCGGCAGTTCTGGGCTATGACGACTTGGACGAGGACTCCGTCATGACGCCGCTGGGCCTGCGCACGCTTTCGCGCGTGTCCGTCGTGCGCGACGGCGTGGCCGAGAAGATCGTCGACGAGTACGGCTCGCTGCAGGAGCTCATGGACGACATCAGCGAGGATCCGGAGCGCTTGGGCGACTTTGGCGTCAACAACCCTGCCATTCTTGCGGACTCGCTGTACCGCATGAAGGGCACCAAACAGGGGAACGCATAATGGCGCCCGTATGCGCCGTGGTCGTTGCCGGCGGCAGCGGCCAGCGCTTTGGAAATCCCGGCGGCAAGCAGCTCGTTAATGTGGCGGGCCGTCCGCTCATGAGCTGGTCCATCCGCGCGTTCGATCGTAGCGATAAGGTCGGCCATATCGTCGTGGTTTGCCCTGCCGAGCGCCGTGCCGAGATGCGCCGCCTGGCCATTGACCCGTTTGACTATGACACGCCCATCAGCTTTGCCGATGCCGGCGATACCCGTCAGGATTCCACCCGTGCCGGCGTGCATGCGGTTCCGGCGGGTTTCGAATATGTCGCCATCCACGACGGCGCTCGTCCGCTCATTACGACCGAGGCCATCGACCACGCTATCGACGTGCTCGTGAGCGACCGTGCCCTCGACGGTGTCGTGTGCGGTCAGCCCGCGATCGACACGCTCAAGATCGTTGACGGCGATAATATCGTCGAGACGCCGCCGCGTGAACTCTACTGGGCAGCGCAGACGCCGCAGATCTTTAGCGTCGATGCTATGAAGCGCGCCCACGCTGCAGCCATTGCCGAGGGCTTTATCGGTACCGATGATTCGTCGCTGGTCGAGCGCATGGGTGGGCGCGTCCGCTGCGTCCAGAGCCCACGCGATAACCTTAAGGTGACGGTGCCCGAGGACCTGCGTCCCGTAACCGCGATTCTGCTTGGCCGCATGGCCGAGGGAGAGGACCTTCCCCATGTTCAGTAACCTGCGCATTGGCCATGGCTACGACGTTCACCGTCTGGTGGAGGGGCGTCGATGTATCATCGGCGGTGTCGACATTCCCTACGAGCGCGGCCTGCTGGGCCACTCGGATGCCGATGTGCTCGCGCACGCCTTGGCCGACGCCATTCTGGGCGCCTGCCGTGGGGGAGACATCGGCAAGCTATTCCCCGACACCGATCCCGCCTACGAGGGTGCCGATTCGATGGTGCTGCTTGCCCGCGTGATGGACTATGCGCGTGAGCTGGGCTTTGAGTTTGTCGATGCCGATTGCACCATTGCCTGCCAGCAGCCTAAGATCACCCCGCATCGCGATGCCATGCGCGCCAACCTTGCCCATGCCCTGGGCGTTGACGTCGAAAACGTGGGCGTCGCCGCCACTACGACCGAAAAGCTCGGTTGGGAAGGCCAGGGCGAGGGAATCGGCGCCTGGGCCGTCTGCCTGCTACAGAAAACCGTTAAGGAGTAACGAATGCGTATCTACAACAGCGCTACCCATAAAAAGGAAGAGTTCCAGCCCATCGAGTCCGGCAAGGTCCGCATGTACGTGTGCGGCCCCACGGTCTACGACAACATCCACATCGGCAACGCCCGTACGTTCATCAGCTTTGACGTGATTCGCCGCTGGCTCATCGCGAGCGGTTACGAGGTCACGTTCGCCCAGAACCTCACCGATGTCGACGACAAGATCATCAAGCGCGCCAACGAGCAGGGCCGTACGGCCGCCGAGGTCGCGACGGAGTTCTCCGACAAGTTCATCGGCGTCATGCGCGCCGCCAACGTGCTCGATCCCGATGTGCGCCCCCGCGCCACCAAGGAGATCGGCCCCATGATCGCCATGATCAAGACGCTTATCGAGCAGGGCCACGCTTACGCAGCCGATAACGGCGACGTGTACTTTGCCGTGCGCAGCGATCCCAACTATGGTCAGGTCTCGGGCCGCAACATCGACGACCTTATGGTTGGCGCGCGCATCGAGGAGAACGAGGACAAGAACGACCCGCTCGACTTTGCCCTGTGGAAGGCCGCCAAGCCCGGCGAGCCCAGCTGGCCGAGCCCCTGGGGCGAGGGCCGTCCCGGTTGGCACACCGAGTGCGCCGCCATGGTGCATCGCTACCTGGGCACTCCGATCGACATCCACGGCGGCGGCTCCGACCTTGCCTTCCCGCATCACGAGAACGAGTGCGCCCAGGCCACCTGCGCCTGGCACCAGGGCTTCTCCAACACCTGGATGCACACGGGCATGCTGCTGGTAGACGGCGAGAAGATGTCCAAGTCGCTCGGCAACTTCTTTACGCTGGCCGAGGTCCTCGAGCAGCACTCCGCTGCCGCCCTGCGCCTGCTGATGCTGCAGACGAGCTATCGCTCGCCGCTCGACTTTTCTTGGGAGCGCCTGGAGGGTGCCGAGAACTCGCTCACGCGTATCGCCGGTACGGTCGAGAACCTGCGTTGGGCCGCGAACCACGCGACGGCCGATGCCGACGAAGCGGCTGCCGAGGCGTTTGCCGCCAAGGCCGCCGAGACCCGTGCCACCTTTAAGGAGTGCATGGACGACGACTTTAACACCGCTGGTGCCATGGGTGCCGTCTTTGGCTTTGTCACCGAGTGCAACCAGTACCTGGAGCAGGCGGGCGACGCTGCCGACAAGACCGCCGCGCTTGCCGCCGCCGACACGCTGGCCGAGCTGCTCGATACGTTTGGCGTCGAGCTTCCCGAGCCCAAGGTCGAGCTGCCGCTGGGTCTGCTGGGCGTTGCCGCCGGCCTGGTCGCCTACACGGGCGACGACGTGGACGAGGCCGCTGCCAAGATTCTCGAGGCCCGCGCCGAGGCCCGTGCCGTCAAGAACTGGGACCTGGCAGACGCCATCCGCGACCAGCTCAAGGACCTGGGCCTCACCATTGAAGATACGGCCGCGGGTACTCGTATTAAGACCCTCTAGTATTTGTCGACCGTTCGAGGTGTGGCAGATTGCCTTGAAAGGGGAAGGCATAGACCTGGTGGTCATGCCCGACGATTGAAAGGCAAGGTGCCGTGGCTCGGACGGTCGATTCTTGTTCGTTATCTATTTAAGGAGGCCGTTTTATGGCCGACAATCGCAAGCGTGTACCGCGTGGAGGCAAACAGGCCGCTTCTGGCTCGCGTCCGATTCGCCACAATGACCGCGCTGCCGCTCCCAAGGGCCAGCGCGATCGCACCCAGGCCGCACGTCCGCAGCGCGATCGCAACCGCGACGCTGCCCAGGCTCCCAAGGGTGAGTTCATCGAGGGTCGCCGTGCTGCTGCCGAGGCGCTGCGCACCGGTTTTCCCATCAAGTGCGCGCTCATTGCCGAGGGCGGGGAGCGCGATGCCGCCTTGTCGCGCCTGGTCGACGACCTCAACGCTGCGGGCGTCCGCATCAAGTATGTGCCGCGCGCGCAGCTCGACGCACTGTCGAGCCATGGCGCTCACCAGGGTATCGCGCTCGAGGTTGGTAACTTCCCTTACGCCGATGTCGCCGACATCCTCGACCGCGCGGGTGACGGACCGGCGCTCGTCGTCGTGCTCGACCATGTGACTGACGACGGCAACTTTGGTGCCATCGTGCGTTCCGCCGAGGTTGTGGGCGCGGCCGGCGTCATCATCGCCAACAAGCGCGCCGCCGGCGTGACCGTGGGCAGCTACAAGACTTCAGCCGGCGCCGTCATGCATCTGCCTATCGCGCAGGTGCCCAACATCGCCCGCGCACTCGACGATCTTAAGGACGCTGGCTTTTGGGTGGGCGGTGCCTCCGAGCACGCCGAAGGCAGTTGCTGGGATGCTCCCTTCGAGGGCCGCGTGGCGCTCGTCATGGGCTCCGAGGGCGACGGCATCTCGCGCCTGGTGCTCGAGAAATGCGACTTTTTGGCCAAGCTTCCCCAGCGCGGCATGACCGAGAGCCTCAATGTTGCCCAGGCGACCACGGCGCTGTGCTTTGAGTGGCTGCGCCGCAACGCCGGCGAGCTCATGGGGGAGGAGTAGCGCATGTCCAAAAAGAACCGCGCCAAGTCCAAGGCCAAGCGCTTTGGCGAGGGCTCGGCCAAGCCGATTGTTTCGGCCGCGACCTATGGCGTGGGCGGCAATGCGTTTGCGCAGGCCATCGCCGATCCGGTCTCGACGGTGCACTCCAACAAGCCCGAGCTGCTGGTGGTCGACGGCTACAACGTGATCCACTGTACGCCGCGCTACGAAAAGCTCGTGTACGACCATTCTGACGATCCGTATTCCAGCGACGTTCACGATATGGCGCGCACGGCGCTCATTAATGACGTAGCTGCGTTTGCCCAGGGCCGCTACGAGGCTGTGATCGTATTTGACGGCGCGGGCAATATCTCCAGCGAGCGCCCCAACCTACCGGCCCGCGGTGTGCGCATTGAGTTTTCGCCGACGGGTGTTTCGGCCGATACCGTGGTGCAGAAGCTCTGCATCGAGGCACGTGAGGAAGGCCGCGCGTGCTCCGTGGTATCGAGCGACGGCACGATCCAGGCCGTTGTCATGGGCAAGGGCGTCACGCGCATCTCGAGCCGTATGCTGGTGGACGAGATCAAACAGATCGATAACGACGTTCACGAGGCAGAGGAAGCTCCGCAGATTAAGATGACTCTGGGCAGCCGCCTGAGTCCCGATGCCCTGGCCAAGCTCAAGGCCCTGCGCGGACGGTAGGGGAGTTGGCGGGGCAATGCTGCCTTGCTAACTCCATTCAGCGATGTCGATCATTCTTTCGAGGCGCCACGTTAGCGCCTCTTTTAGATAAGGCAGTCTCGCTGCTAGGGCATCGTTTTTAGACAGAATCTCGATTGCCTCGTCGACAAAACCTTCGAGTTTGCCCCCGTCAAACCAGCTCATATCCTCAACAAGCAACATTTGTTTCGCGGGACTTGAATGGAACTGCGCGCTGGCAAAACTGTGCTCTCCTGCCCTAAGCTCCTCTAGAGATATGTTGCACCAGAGCGATGAGCCCGAATCGAAGATGGGGGCTGGTCTGCAGGCCAGTGAGTTGACGTTTCGCACGAGGCCGAAGTTGCGCCAATGACGATCGTAGTTGGCGATGATGTCGTCGCATACGATCATGCGGTCAAGGGCATCCTTAACGCCTGCCACCCCGAGCTCCTCGCAATTTGCTACATATCGCTCGTAGTCGGTTAGCCGTTCATCTGCGTTTGCGTGCTGGTTTACATAGAACGCAGGGACATACTCTTCTTCATCAGTTAAGAAGACATCGCATATGCTCAGGGCGGAAGTGCCCGTGCCCTCGAGCGAGTAAGGCACGTAATCGCAGGCGTTTAGGATGCGACGGTGGAGCGCGGTCGCCACCAGCTCGTTATAAGGTTCCTGGTTCAGGTGCGCTCCTGCCTTATGCAGAATTCGACGCCCGCCCTCGCACGTCCAGTACTTTTGAAGATTGCCGTCCGAGGTGTTATCGGGCTTTGCGGCAGCCGCTTTTCCCTCTGGGGCAAAGGGCGCAATGGACAGCGAGACGTCATCAAAGGCGTTATTGAAGAAGTTGATATCCTCCCAGGCGAGACCGGAATCTTGGGGTCTAATCCAATACTGGTCGGATAGGGAGAGGCCAAGATTTCGCTGGACGAGTTCATCGGGAACATCGACTGCGGCTTCTGCAAGCAGGGAGGCTAGCCCAATGCGTGCGAGCGGGATACCGCGGCCGCGCCACCAGATGCGGAAGGAGTCGAGCGATATGGGGCTATTAGGGCCAAATACTCCAATAGGGGCGTGGGCGTAATCGATGTCGGCGCCGATGTGGGTAAAGTCTTTTCGAGATGTGCTGTAGACCAGCTGAGCGACTTCGTGCGTGCGATTCATGAGGGTGAACGCGATCTCGCTCTTACCGTGGCCGCGGCGGGGACGTCCCCCCGTTTTGGTCACGGAGCGGAGTCGCGTGTCGACGCTGTCTTTGTCGATGAGCCATACACCAGAAGCCTTGCGGGCCTCAAGTGCTCCGTTTTTTATGAGCTCCTGCACCCTGCGCGGAGTGATGCCGAGCAGTTCGGCTGCTTCCTTGGTAGTAAGCATCGCGAAACCCTTCGTCAGAACGAATAGTTTTATATATAGCAATTGTAATTAAAACTATTCGTTCTGACGAATGGTTTTGAGATGTGGTCGGGTGAAGGGCCTGTTGCGCCTCGTCGGCAATTCCTTTATTCTTAACTGGCTTCGCGTGAAAGCGCCAAGTGTGCCAGTGTGGCGCAACGGTAGCGCAACTGATTTGTAATCAGTGGGTTGCAGGTTCGATTCCTGTCACTGGCTCCATTAACAAAAACGCAGGTCAGAGGTTGTTTTCTCTGACCTGCGTTCTTGTTTTTAGGATGCGGTGTGCAACGGACTGTGCAATGACGTGTGCAATAAAACGGATTTTGACCTTTATATTGAATTATTTAAATTCATAGTTTCACCATTCTATCGGTCGCGCTCGTCCATTTTTCGGGCAGCTTTATCCATCTGGTCGTCGCTGATCCTTTTGTCTTTTTTGCGCCGTATGCGCTGTTCGTGCGCTTTGCAGCAATAGCCATTTTTATCGCGTGCGTTGTTTCGGTCTTTGAGGCGGTCTTCGTTCGCGTCCTCTTGCTTGACGTAGGCCCTCATTCTCTGCTGGCGGATTTTATACGGTCGCCCACATTCGCGGCATGTGTTCCAGGAAAAATGGCTTTCAAGGGTTTCTAGTAGTTGTATCGCCCAAGCCCTTGTAAGACTTCCGTAAATCGGGTTTTGGCCGTTTAAATTCCGGTTGACCATTCGACGTAAAGTTTGCTCTTGAATGAAGGTATGGGGTTCGGGCTGAGGGTTGATAGCGAGGTCGATGAATGTTGCCAGGGCTACCTCTATCGTCTTGAACTGATTACTTACCCAGATCTTGGTTCCTTCGTCCATTTCAAATGTTCCGGGTTTGGCTACTGCTAACTGAGACTCAGACGCATCAACCATCTGGAGTGACATACGTAACTGCGAAAATCTGTTTTCAATAATCTCCTTGTTTTGGGAAATGCATACTTGATGCAGAACGTAGTCGTATGCGCGGTCACCATAAGCTGCTTTGCCTGTGAATAGAAACGTAGCTAATTGCATGAATGCCATCGTTGTAACGAGATCGTCCAGCAATATGACCTGTTCCTTCTTATACCTGATTCCCTCAGTTAGGTTGGCGACTTCGGTTCCCTTTGAGCGCCCTCTATCCTTGAAGTTGTTAAAGAGAACGCAGTCTTGATTCAAGCTGATTTCATAGCTTCTTTCAGACTCATTCAATGCGTCGTACCAAATACGTGATCCCATGTCTTCAGGGTTATCGGAAAAGGTTTCATTCGAGACGAACCGTTGCTCGACTCGTTCGGACTGGCCTGCATATGGAGTGGTCGGAAGCCCGTACCTCTCAACAAACTGGATGACTTTCTTTGGGTCATTCAGATCTACGTCCAAAAGGGTTCCGGTTGAGAAGCCCGAAGGGATACCGTAGGCGATCGAATGGGGCTTGCAGATAAGCGCGCTGCGTTCCATTCCATAGATTTCGATATTTTTTTCCCGGCAGGATGGAAGCGTCCAAGGTCTGATTTCCGCTGCCATAGGCGCCGGTACTTTGATTGCAGGATGGTTCATATATATCTCCTTACAGCTATAAATCGAACTCAAACCGTTCTATTCATATCTTAAATATGACGACCACCGACGTAAAGCATAGTATCCATATTGCATTCGAAACAAACGAAAGGAGTCCACATGGATGAAATGAATGCAAATCAAATGGGTGTGGTGAGGCGCAAAGAGTGGTGCCGCGCGCTGGGTAAGATACCGCACGCATATGTCACCGCTCGCGACATCGCAATGCTTCTTCATATCTGTAAAACGACCGCGATCGAGGTTCTTAAGGCTGCCGGGGGCGTCAAAATCGGTCGGGCATGGCGCGTCGATAAAGCTGACCTGGTTGAGTACCTGGCATCTCTGGAGAGCGACAACCATGCCCGCTAAGCCTCTTGCCGCATGTATGGACGCCGCGCTGCCCGTTGGCGGTACGCGCGGCGCCGCCGCGCACGTCGCCGACGCGTGTGGCGCTGCCGAGCGTACCGCCAACGGTGCTGTGCAGGTCGATAATGCTGGCTCAACGTTCGAGATGGACACTATTGATGATGCTATTGCCCCCGCCCCCCTCATTCATATCAAGACGACTGTCACCCCTGAAGAGTGGTCGTTGCTCTGTAAGAGAGAAAGCTCAAAGAATGAGGCGCGGAGTGTGGGGGTAAGGAATGTTCCGAAGTTGATCGAAGAGGAGAGCTCTAAAAGACTTGAGAAGGTGATGAATAGCCAAGAAATAATCAATGACGATTGGTTCGTGAAGGGGAAATGGCTCTGGGTTACCGGTAGAGACCAAGATGAAGCTGCAATTGAGGCAACGCTGAAGGCGATTGCAACGGGCTCTGAGTTCGAGTTCGCTTCGGCGAAACAAATGGTGTCAGCCTGGAATAGCGCCGATTTATTCGGATCGAACAACAAAGACAGGACTTTGGACAAGTACCGCTCGGTTCAGAACCTGCTAGTGTCATATCTTGGTTATTCGAGTGACAAGGCAGAAGTCAGCATGCTGTACGAGCTTCTCGATGAACGTCGTCTTAATAAACGCGCGACCATCCTATCGTCGATTTATTCAGGAAGGGAGCTGCGTCGCTACTATCTGCATCTCGGTGCTAAAGCGGAAGAAGTTGACAGGCTGTTTGGCTGTTTAAGGAAAATGATTTGCACGGCTGCGAAATGATTATCATCGACGCTCGAATATAGTTGAGCCCGGCTATGCCGGGCTTTTTTGATGAGGGGCCACTAATACAGTATTTCTCTTCACCGATTTGGCTTGAAGTGATCAATAACCTCTGGAGTCTTTTACCTAAAATGGTGACATCTGAGCTGCAACAAAGGAGTCGCTATATGAAGACCGTCTACGATGCCCTTGATCCTATTGTCAACGGGTCGGCAACGACCAAGGAGAAGGGCGACAAGTACGAGGCGGCATGCGTCTACTATCTCAAGAACGATCCCTTCTACGAGCTGTTCTTCTCCCGTGTCGGGACGATAGCCCAGGCGCTCGAATGGGACGACTGCCCCGTCCACGACACCCAAGACAACGGAATCGACCTCATGGCCCAGACCGCCGAGGCGGGGGAATGGTGGGCGATTCAATGCAAGTGCTATGACGGCGAGAAGGACCTTCCCAAGGGCATCTGCGACTCGTTCTTCGCCCATGCGGCATTTATCGACGGCGTCGACTCCCTGATGGTCATGACGACGGCGAAGGGTCCGGGAAAGAACCTCCAGAAGCAAATCGACGCCAGCGGATCCATGTACATCGATACCGCCAAGATGGCGGCCTCCAATATCGACTGGACCCCGTTTATCGAAGGTGTTCCCGCCGGCGAGCGGGTGACCTACGACCTCCGCTCTCATCAGGAGCGCGCGGTCGCGGCAATCGAGGAGAAGTGGGCGGAGTTTGACCGCTGCAAGGCGATCATGGCGTGCGGCACGGGAAAGACCCTCATGGCCCTTCGCCTCGTCGAGGACTGGATCGGCCCCGCCGCCGGCACAATCCTCTTCTGCGCGCCGTCGATCTCCCTCGTCGGACAGTCCATGCGCGAGTGGATGGGCCAGAGCCGCGTGCCCATGTCCTCGCTCGTCGTCTGTTCGGACTCGAAGGCGTCGCGTAAGGACGACGTCATCCCGATGACGCTCGATTCATTCGAGTATCCCGCGACGACGAATCCCGAGAGCCTGTACCGCTCGTTCAAGCGCTGCAGACGCTCGAACCCCGATGGGTTGGTTGTCATCTTCTCGACCTACCAATCCATCGGTGTCATCCATGACGCGCAGACGCTCGGCATGCCCGAGTTCGATGTCGTCGTGTGCGACGAGGCCCACCGCACGACCGGCAACGCCCTTCCCGGCGTCTCCAAGACGGAGGCTTCGGCCTTCATGAAGATCCACTTCAACGAGAACGTTGCCGCCAAGAAACGCCTGTACATGACGGCGACCCCGCGCATCTACGGCGAGACCGCAAAGCGCAAGGGTGCCGAGGAGGACTACACCATCGCCTCCATGGACGACGAGTCCATCTACGGCCCCACCGCCTACCAGATCAAGTTCGGCGAGGCCGTGGAGCAGAAGCTGCTCACCGACTACAAGGTCGTCGTACTCACCGTCCAGGAGGATGCCATCGGGGACCGCCTGCCCTCCCTGGAGAGCGACCAGGGCGTCAACGCAATGAGCCTGGAGCCCTCGGACATCGGCAAGATTATCGGCTGCTGGAAGGGCCTCGTCGATCACGGCGAGGGCGCGCCCGACGACGCGACCGGTCTCGGTGGCATGCTCGTCGTCGATGACGTCGAGACCATGGTGACCGATTGCAAGCCGCTGCACCGCGCCGTCGGCTTCTGTTCGACCATCAATGCATCGAAGACCATCACGGAGGCCTTCTCGCAAATCGTCGAGAAGTTTGCCGAAGACGAGCACGAGGAGCTCCCGCTCAAGTGCGAGCTGCGCCATGTCGACGGCAACATGCCGTCCGACCAGCGCACGAGAAACATCACCTGGCTCGGAGGGGACGTCGCCGAGGACGAGTGCCGCATCCTCACAAATGCACGCTGCCTCGCCGAGGGCATCGACGTGCCCAACCTCGACGCCGTCATCTTCTTCAATGCCAAGAACTCGACCGTGGACGTCGTTCAGGCCGTCGGCCGCGTCATGAGGCGCGCCGAGGGCAAGGACTTTGGCTACATCATCCTGCCCATTTTCGTTCCCGCCGGCATGACGCCGGAGGAGGCGCTCGACGACAGCAAGGTGTTCGCGAACGTCTGGAGCATCCTCTAGGCCCTCCGCTCGCACGATGAGCGAATCGAGGCGAAGGTCAACGCGCTCGCCCTCCAGCAGGAGGCCGAGAAGAACAAGGTTGCCGGATCTGCCAACCAGAAGGGGTGGGATGCCGGCGACCTCAAGCTCAAGCAGGAGGAGGAGAGCCAGAAGGCGGCGGAGATCACGCAGGGCGTGCAGATGAGGCTTACGTTCTTCCCGGTCGAGCGCTGGGAGAAGGCCGTCAAGACCACGCTGGTCAAGAAGTGCGGCACGCGTATCTACTGGGACGAGTGGGCCGAGGACGTGGCGAAGATCGCCCAGCGCCACATAGAGCGCATCGGCAAACTTGTTCGCTATAACGACGAGGTGTCCGGCAGCTTTAAGACGTTCCTGCACGGCCTTCAGGACTCGCTAAACCCCAGCATCACCGAGCAGGACGCGGTCGAGATGATCGCCCAGCACATCATCACCGTCCCGGTGTTCGACGCCCTGTTCGGAGACTTCGAGTTTGCGAAGTCGAACCCCGTGTCCGTCGCCATCGAACGTTTCTTGGGCGTACTCGAAGAGCATAAGATCGAGGAGGCATCGGATTCCGAGGTCCTCGACGACGTGTATGCGAGCGTGCGCCGCCGCGCTGCCGCCATCCAGTCGGATGCGGCGCGCCAGCAGCTCATCCGCGACCTCTACGAGAAGTTCTTCAAGGTCGCGTTCAAGGCGACCTCGGACAAGATGGGCGTCGTCTACACCCCGACCGAGATCATCGACTATATCCTCCGCGAGACCGACCGCGTCCTCAAGCGCGAGTTCGGCCAGTCGCTTGCCGACGACCGCGTGCATATCCTGGACCCCTTCGCGGGCACGGGCTCGTTCATGGCGCACCTCATCGAGAGCGACCTCATCCCCGACGAGAAACTTAAGCGCAAGTACACCCGCGAGATCCACTCCAACGAGATCCTGCTGCTCGCGTACTACATCATGACGGTGAATATCGAGTATGCCTACCATGCCCGCATGGGCGGCGACTATCAGCCGTTCGAGGGCGCGGTGCTCACCGACACGTTCCAGATGACCGAGGAATCCAACACGCTCGACGACGAGGTGTTCTACGACAACACGGACCGCGTGCGTATCCAGAACGCGCTCCCGATCCGGGTGATCGTGGGCAACCCACCCTACTCGGTCGGCCAGACGAGCGCAAACGACAACAACCAGAACGAGAAGTATCCGACGCTCGACAGTCGTATCGCGCAGACGTACGTCGCGAAAACGACTGCGACAAACAAGAACTCGCTTTATGACTCGTACTTCCGTGCTTTCAGGTGGGCGAGCGACCGAATCGAAGAGAGGGGCATTGTCTGCTTCGTAAGCAACGGCGGATGGGTTGACGGATCTTCCTCTAATGGATTCCGCCGATCGCTCGCGGAAGAATTCAACAGCATCTACGTTTTCAACCTTAAGGGGAACCAGAACACTTCCGACTGGAAGCGTGAGGGCGGCAAGGTGTTTGATGCCGGCGCAAAAATCGGCGTCGCTATAACCATGCTGGTCAAGAACCCGGACTCAAAAGAGCATGGGGTTGTCCACTATCACGACATCGGTGACTATTTGAGCCGTGAGGACAAGCTCAGACTGATCCGAGAATTCGCAACCAATGGCGATATTGATTGGGAAACGGTAAAACCAGATAAATACGGCGACTGGCTGAACCAGCGCGACGACTCATTCTATGAATTCGCGCCGCTGGGAATAACGAAGAGGAAGCCCCCCTACGGTCTATTTACCATCTGGTCTGCGGGCCTTAAAACGCAGCGCGACCCTTGGGCGTGGGGGTTCTCTCGTCCGAGAGTGCAGGAACAAATGGAGCGCCTGCTATCGAACATGGACGCTGAGATTCAAGCCGCAAAGGGCGAAGGGCGCGCAATTGAATATGATCCGACCCGCTTCAGCTGGACGCGGCGTATGGAGGATGCTGCTAGGAAGGGAGAGCGGCTAGTCTATAACTGTGACGAGGTCGTAATGGGGTCGTATAGGCCGTTCTGTAAGCAATGGGTTTACTACGACCGTGTGATGAACGAAATGACCTACCAGCAGCCCCGCCTTTTCCCTCTCGCGGTAAGCGGGAGGGAAAAGGCCGAAAGGACCTACCAGCAGCCCAATATCCTCTCAAAGATAACGGGAAAAGGCGGGGCCGAAATGACCTACCAGCAGGGCTCTCTCCGTTGCCTTGAGAACATCGTCATTATCAACTCGGAGCGTGGGCCATTTATCGCTAATATCCTACCTGACCTCGAGCTAGTTCATCACGGTCAATGCTTCCCCCTCTACTGGTACGAAGAGGAGCAAGTTGGCACGTCTCTCTTTGACGGAAATGATTATGTAGCTCCCGGCGGACAGACGTCACTATTCGGCAACGGTGCGACCCATACCGAGAAGACCTATTCTCGCCACGACGCTATTACGGATGAGACCCTTAAGGTCTTCCTTGAGGTCTATCCGCATGCGTTTCCGAAGCGCTATAAGAAGGATGGCGGTATCGAGCTCAATAAGACCGATATTTTCTACTACGTCTACGGTATCCTGCATTCTCCTGAGTATCGCAAGCGCTTCGAGTCGAATCTCAAGAAAGAGCTGCCGCGCATCCCGCTCGCCGCGGACTTTGCCAGGTTCTCGGAGGCGGGACGAAAACTCGCCCATTTTCATCTCGATTACGAGACGATTGACCCATGGGCATCGATTGTCGAGGACGGCGACTCGGTGAACCCCGGCCGTACGGTCAAGATGACATTCGGCAAGTGCAAGAAGGACGAGGAGCATCCCAAGGGCCAGGACATGACCGTCCTCAAGGTCGCCGAGAACATGACACTGCGCGGTATCCCGCTTGAGGCATACGAGTACGTCGTTAATGGGCGCTCGGCCATCGGCTGGCTCATGGATCGCTATCAGGTCCGCAAGGACAAGGCGTCAGGCATCGTCAACGACCCCAACGATTATAGCGACGACCCGCGCTATATCGTCGACCTGGTCGAGCGCGTCGTGACCGTGTCGATGGAGACCATCGCTATCGTTAACGAGCTGCCCGCCCTGAACGAGAAGGCCCAGCCTGCCGACTGGCCCGCCGCATGGAAGGTGAAGTAACAGCTGAAGGGGATTCATGATTCGCGGATAGCGACGTTGCATATTGGGGTTGATGAACATCGCCCGATAGCGTGCCGCCGCGGGACGGATGGTTATCACAACTGCCCGGTTCTCGAAGGAGGCACGACGCTGTGCAGAAGGTCTACTCGGCCAGACGGTCGTGCTCGTCGACGGCCCAGCGCTCGCTGGTCTCATGATCGACTACGGTGTCGGCGTAAGCACAAGGCAGGTTTACGAAATCAAGGCCGTGGACACGGACTTTTTCGAAGAATAGCGAGCAAGCGGCTACCTCGCGCCCTTCCGCCCGTTGCACTTCGAGCAGAGCACCTGCAGATTAGACGGCACGGTCTTACCGCCCCTAGCGACCGGCACGATATGGTCGATGTGCAATCCAACACCATCGGGCATGTACTTCCCGCACATCTGGCAGGTGTAGTTGTCCCTTCGCGCTATCTGCTCGCGCAGCTGTTTAGTCATCAGCTTCCGCTGGTTGCGAGCATGGTAATCCCTGAGCGTCGCTTCGTCGTTAATGGCGGCGAGGCGGTTTCGCCTGTTCACAACCCAGTCCCAGCTCACGGCCATCACGCTATCGTCCACGGACACCTTGTAGGACGTCTTCACGTAGTTCCTCTGCCTGTAGCGTGTCTGCTCACGGCACGTGACAAACTGGAACGCGTGCGCGTCGTCGAGTGTCTCGGCGTATTGCCGCTCCCGGCGCTTCCGCAGGCTGCAGGTCTTCAGGTATTCCTCCTGCTGTGCCTTCCACTCCTGGATGTAGGATCGCTCCGCGACTATCTTTTCCCAGTTGGCGGGCTCGAGCATAAAGCGATCTATCAGGTCGTCGATCTTCACGTTGCGTCTGCCGGAGACATCGAACCGCTCGACGAAGTATGGGTAGTGAAAGGGATTCGCCAGGACTCTTCGCACCAGAGAGACGACGCAGCAGATGAGAACAATCGAGACAACGGCCGCAACGATGTAGGGAAGCAGATCGACGGCGACGAGATTTCCCCATTTATCGACATGATAGTAAGTAAACAAGATGGCTCCCATTCGCTCGTATTGGCATCAGATGATAGACCAACGCAAGCACTCGCCCTTTTACCACCCCGCCCAGACACAACCACGCAACCCCCACACCATGTTCGCTTTACAAAACCAAACGCCCGTTCGATACTGGTAGAAGCAAAACGCGGACACGTGTACGGGAGGTAAGGCATATGATCATGAAGAAGCACTCCCTCGCGGGCACCTGCGGCATCCCCACGGAGGACCGCCGCATCTACATCCCGGTGGACGTCAACGGGACCGACGACCCCGACCGCGGCCCGTCCGACCCGGTCACCATCCACTGGCCCGACGGCCGCTCCTGGCAGGTCGAGTCCATCTACTTCCGCTCCGAGTTCGGCCGCGCCCTCTTCGGCAATCTCTGCGTGCGCTACGACGTCTGCATCGCAAAGCAGCGCAAAACGGTCTGGTGGGAGCACGGCGACTGGTTCGTCGAGCGTGGCAGCGGCATGGCGGTGACGCCCGCGTGACAGATCACACCAAGGACTTCGGCGGCGGCATCACGGTGCGCGCCCGCGGCGACAGGCCAGGCCGGCGCGTCCACAAGCAGTACGTCGACGTCTACGCCCGCGCAAACGCCGACGGGACCATGGTCCCCATCCGCGTCTGCTGGCCGGACGGGCGCTGCTTCACCATCGATCAGATCCTCGAGATCGAGCCCTTCGGGGCCATCGTGCAGAACGCCCAGACGGCCACCTACACCGTTCGCTTCGGCCAGTGGCGCACCCAGCTCATGCTCGAGCACTACCACGAGGAGGACGACATCCACGGGGCCGAGGACCACCTGCGCTGGTGGGTCTGGGCGTTCGACAACACCCTCACCAAGAACGACGTGGGGGTGTAGGCCCGTCGCCGGAACGTAAACGTCGTACGTCAAAAAGCCTCTGTCCTCCGAATGTCCCGTTCAAAAAAGTGACGAGCGCTCGTCAGGGTCAAAAGCTGCATATCAAAATCGCTCAAGCAATCGGCTACAATGCGAAGTGGCGGGCAACGCATACGCGGTGCCCTTTCGCTTTAAGACCTCTTTGCGTGCTTTCCGGGCTACTTGGGGGTCTTTTTATCATGTCGCAGAGCAACCGCCAAACGTCAAAAACGTCCGCTAGGCGTAAGGCCATCAAGGCGCTCGTCGGAGTCGAAAGGTTTTCCTGTAATGCACGACACGAGATCGTCGGCAAAGCGCTCGACTTGGGCTGCGACGTACTCGACGATCCTCTCCGGATCCTGGAGGTCGCCGCGGGATGCCGCGAGGAGCGTCGCCGCGAGCCCGCGCATCTCGTAGCTGATATCGAAGATCTGGTTCTGCTCGGCTTCTGTCATGGATGCCCCTTTCCGGAAACGATGCGTAATCCATATTCTCCCCTTCGGGCCCGCCGCCGGCGGGCCCTTTTGCTGCCGCCGGTATCCGGCATGCGCCGCCGTATGGTCACGGCTTCGCGGCCGGGTGGCACCTCCGCTACGCCGCGTCAAGGGGGCCCATGAGACCCCGCACAAACCTCCGCTCCGCTCCGGTTGGTGGAGGTCGTCATGGACCTCCCTTGACCCGTCTTCGCTCCGGTGCGGCTTTGCAGGGAGCAAAGCCGACGACGACGCGCGGCGTCGCCATTCGGCTTTGCCCGCAGGGGCGAGATGTTGAGGGCAGGGTGCCCGGAACGGAGGAAGAGATGCAGCAGCTGATGACGAGGGAAATCGCCAAGACGGCTCCAAGGCTCTACGAGCAGGACGGAGCAGAGGACCCCACGGTCTACGCCCACTACTTCTCGTGCGTGAACGGATGGGACTGGTGGCTGCTCGAGTTCGACGGCACGGACGAGGCTTTCGGCCTCGTCGAGGGCTACGACGACGAGCTCGGCTACTTCAGCATCAAGGAGATGGCCGAGCTGAACCGCCAGATGGGGTTCGCCGCCGT